>CAYMJJ010000150.1:0-5007 GCA_964390445.1 uncultured Anderseniella sp. | reverse complement strand
TCCGAAGGTATCGCGATGCGTGACTATGCGAAAACCATTCCGAACAAGACCGTCATCAACGGGATCTCGGGCGCGCTGGAGACAACATGGGTGGATCCGGCGGAAAACTTCTTCCGCTTCAACCTTGATGGCGCGCAGTGGGGCTCCGGGCTTGGCTCCTACGTCGTCAATGAGAAGGGTTGGAAGAGGGTTGCGACCATCGCGGCCGATTATTCGTTCGGCTACACCAACTTCCTCGGCTTCGCGGTGGACTTTTGCCGCGCCGGCGGCACCATCGTCGAACGCTTCTGGGTGCCCCTGGGATCGTCGGACTTTGGCGGGGTGATCGCTGCACTTCCCGAAGATGTTGATGCGATCTACCTCGGCGTTGGCGGTACCGACGCTATCAACTTCCTCAACCAGTACCAGCAGGCCGGTGCCGATACCAACCTGATTGGCGGCACGATCATGGCCGACCAGACCGTGCTGACATCGAAGGGCCGCGCCAAGGATGCGCTGATTGGAACGCCAACCTCCGGTGCCCTGGCCCAGGACAACCCGGATCCGGCCTGGCAGGCCTATGTGAAGTCGTATCAGGACGCCTTCCCGGAAGGTGAGCGCTTCCCATCGCCCTCACTGTTCGGCGTTGGCTACTACGTGGCAACACTGGCCGCGATCGACGCCCTGAACGAGATCGATGGCGATCTGTCAGACGGGCAGGCCAAGTTCCGGGCTGCGCTTGCAGACGATCCCGTTGAAACGCCGCTTGGCCCGGTCTCGCTCAACGAGAACCGGCAGGCAACCGGGACGGTCTTCATCAACGAGGTCCAGGACGACGGTGCTGGCGGGCTGAAGAACGTCATGGTCAGCAAGGTCGAGAACGTGAACCAGACCCTTGGCATGACGTCCGAAGAGTTCCGTGCGATGGGTCTTCCGTCACGCGACACGCCGGACTGCAAGGCGCTCGGCGGCGGCTGAGGCCGTTTGAAAGAACAGGCGGGGCCGGGCAACCGGCCTCGCTTACAGGTTCCGGGAAAGCATGCGCGGCTTTCGGGAAAGTGTGCGCGGGCCCTCAGGACTGGAAGCTTGGCACCGGGTGACACGTGTCTCTCATCTGCTATCTGACCAGAGTTCACTTTGCTGACCGTGTCCTTGAGGACGCGCTAGGAGAGGAACTGTCGCGCCACGCGATCACGCGTCCACTCATCATTACGGATGAGGAGGGAGCGTGTAGCGACGGGCTCGACCGGCTGTTGTGCACAATGCCGCCTGATGTCCATCACACCATCTGCATGGCGGGCGCGGGCGGCAGTGCCATGGCGGACCTTCTTCGCGCCGGAGAACTCATGTCGGAAGCCGGATCTGACGGGGTCGTCGGGTTCGGGGGGATGACTGCCCTGGACCTGGCGCGGCTGGCTGGCGATCCTTCGCTTCCGCTGCTGACGATTCCGACCCGTACCGGGACCATTGGCATCGGACCTCTTGGCAGGGATGCGATACCGGCCGGGCAGCGGGCGAAGCTGCCCTCCGCGATCCTCTGCGATGCGACGCTGACAATGGGCGCGAGCCCGTTCGCAACCGCCGCGGCAGGCATGGACGCGCTCATCCATTGCCTCGAATGTTTCCTGAGTCCAGCGTTCAATCCGCCCGCTGATGGCATGGCGCTCGACGGTCTGCGCCGTGCGGCGCTCCATCTCGAGGCGGCAGTCCAGAACGGCAATGACCTTGCCGCCAGGCGTGAACTGCTCGCTGCGGCACTCAATGCCGGGCTCGCCTCGGAGAAAGGTTTCGGCGGGATCGAAGCGGCTTCACATGGCCTTGAAGCCGTCACCCGGTCTCGCCATGGCGTGCTGCATGGTGCCCTTGTGTCGGAGATTCTGGCCTTCAATTCACCGGCCGTGTGCGACCGCTTCGACCAGATCCGGATGGCCCTGGCGCTGCCGGCCGGGTCCGACCTCGCCGAACGGCTGTCGCTTCTGGCCGGACGTGTCGGGTTGCCTCTCAGGCTGTCCGAGATCGGAATCAAGGCAGATGTTCTTCAGCGCGCTGCACACCGGGCGGCGGCCGATCTGGCCAACCGGACCAACCCGCGCCACGCCACGGCCCGCGATTATGAAAGGATCATGCGGGCGGTGCTGTGAGACATTCATGGTGATGTTTGCGGAATTCCGGTTTCGGGTTAACATTGTCTTGCCCGACGGGCTCGAAGACGGCACGCGGCGCCACAAAGAATAAGGACTTGAAGTCCTTGGGAGGAGCTAATGAGTGACTCTTTGGCCGTGTTTCACGGGCATTTCGGGCGCGTTTGCCTGTACAGCATGGATCGCGGCATGGTTCCGCACGGTCACCGTGAAGGCCATCTGATTTTCCACGTACAGGGCCCGCCGGCGGAGGTCATAGTGAATGGCCAGCGATGGCCGCTCTCGGCCGGTCAGGCAGTTGCGATCAGCCCGTGGCAGGCGCATCACTACCAGCCTGTCCACCAGTCCGAACCCACGCTAGCTCTCGTTCTGTACATGCGGCCGTCGTGGTTTCTCGAAGCCTCGCGCCGCGCCTCCGCCTCGATTTGCTTTGGCCGTGTCGGCATCGAGGTGACCGATCACCTGGAGCGGCTGGTGTTTGGTACAGCGCAGGCAATGCTGGACGAAGACCGTGAGAACGTGATGCTGGAAGACAGGCTTGCCGATCTCACGCAGTTCGCGTTCTACCAGTCCTGGCAATGGACACCGCGCGGTGCCCACTTCACCGGGCCGGACCTGCCGAGGCGGGATTACCGGATACGGAAGGCGCTGAAATGTCTTCAGGACAGCATCGGCGAGCTGATCGAACTGGATCGCGTTGCGAGCGAAGTGGGTTTGTCGCGGCCCCATTTCTACAAGCTTTTCCGGGCGCAGATCGGACTGACGCCGAACCTTTATCTGAACGCGCTGAGGATGGAGCGTGCGATCGAATTGCTGGCGACTTCGGAGGAAGCGGTGGCCAACATCGGTTTCGATCTGGGGTTTTCGAGCCAGGCGAGCTTTTCTCGCTTCTTTATCAGTAATGGCGTGGTGCCGCCCTCCGCATACCGCCGTTCGGTCTATGTCGCCTGAGCGTATGTCTCGCGGCGGGAAGGGGCTGATTTAGCGACACTGCGGCGAAGGATCAGACGCTGGGGTAACTGTTCCACCGGAATTGGGCGCTAGTCTCCACAAGCCCTCCGTCCGGGGGGTATTTGGACGGAACGTATGCAGGATTTCATTCAACGCCACCCGGTCTGGTCGCTTCTGATCGCGCTTGTTGTGGCCGTGATTCTCTGGCTGATCTTCGCGCCCTGGTCGCCCGAAGTGGAACAGGTGCTCGGCCGCAAGCGGGTGTTCCTCAATGCAGTCTTCGGCGGCATCACGCTGGGTGCGCTGTATTTTCTCGTTGCCTCGGGCTTTACGCTGATCTTTGGCCTGATGCGCAACGTGAACCTGGCACATGGTTCGCTCTACCTCTTGGGCGGCTACCTTGGCTTCGAGATTTCCGAGCGGACCGGATCGTGGCTTGTCGCGTTTCCGGTTGTCTTCATTCTGGTCGGTATCGTCGGCATTGTTCTGCAAAACCAGGTATTCAGGCGAATGGAAGGCGAGGAACTGCGCCAGACCATGGTGACCATCGGCATTTCGGTGGTGGTTGCCGATCTGTTGCTGTGGATCTGGGGTGGCCAGTCCTACACGATCCTGTCGCCCGACTGGCTGTCAGGGCCAATGACGCTGCCGGTCATTTCCAGCGTGCGCGAGAACGGCGAACTCATCTACCTGAAGTACCCTGCCGTACGGATGGCGATCCTGTTCGCTGCCATCGTCATCGGCATCGGCATGTGGCTGGTCCTGAACAAGACCCGGTTGGGCATGCTGGTGCGGGCCGGCGTCGACGATCGCGAGATGTTGGCGGCCTCGGGCGTACGTATCCACTATGTCTTCCTCGCCGTTTTTGCCTTTGGTGCAGGGCTGGCGGGTGTAGCGGGGATCGTCGGCGGTACGTTCCAGTCGTTGTCACCCGGCGAGGACACACGGTTCCTGCTGGCAAGCCTTGTCGTCGTGATCGTGGGCGGCATGGGCTCGATCCCCGGCGCTGCGATCGGTGCGTTGATCATCGGGCTGTCCGAGCAACTGGGCCTGGTGTATGCACCAACCTACTCGGTTGTGTTCACATTCCTCATCATGGCTGCCGTGCTGGCCTTCCGGCCGCAGGGCCTGTTGGGACAGGGGTAGGCGATGGCGCTGGTCGAGCAGAACAAGACTGCCATCCAGCGAAGCTGGCTCGAGCGGATTCCGATGCCGTGGTGGGCGCTCGCCCTGGTGCTTTTGACCATGCCGGCCTGGGCCAACGACTTCATCCTGTTCCAGGTCATGGGCTGGACGTTCATCCTGGGCATGATCGCGCTGTCGCTCATGTTCCTGGCGGGCTACGGCGGCATGGTCAGCCTAATCCAGATGTCGGTCGCGGCCATGGCCGGTTACATGGTGGCGATCTTCGGCACCTCGGGCCTGACGGCGATCAGCATGGGGCTGCCCTGGTGGCTCTATATCCCCATTGCCATCGTCATCGCGGCCATTTTTGGCACCATTGTCGGTGCGCTGGCGGTCCGCACCGATGGCATCTACACGATCATGATCACCCTCGCGATTGCCGCAGCGTTTTTCTATTTCACGCGGCAGAACTATACGATTTTCAACGGGTATTCCGGGTTCAACCTGGTGGTGCCCCCGATGCTCTTCGGTATCGACTGGCGCGGCCCCGTGCCGTTCTACTACCTGACGCTCGGCTGCGCGGCGATCTGCTACGCTGCAGTCGTCTACGTCTCGCGTGCGCCGTTCGGGCTGGCGCTGCAGGGGTGCCGCGACAATCCGAGGCGCATGGCGGCACTTGGCTTCAACGTTACGGCGCACCGCGTGGCGGCCTACACCTTTGCCAGCGTGATCGCGGCCATTGGCGGCATTCTCCTCGTCTGGCAGAACGCGCAGATCGCGCCGGGAACGGCAGGCATTCCGGCGGTCATCG
>CAYMJJ010000149.1:0-5160 GCA_964390445.1 uncultured Anderseniella sp. | reverse complement strand
CGCTCGAACCGGTAGCGCGCATCGGTGATGACGCCCAGCTTGCGGCCCGTCGCCGCCGTGCGCACGGGATCGAAGTAGGCGGCCTCGATGAACACATCGGTGGTGGTTTCGTCGCAGCCCGACACTTCGCCGCCGATGATGCCGGCAATGCCTTCCGGGCCGTTGTCATCGGCGATCACGGTCATCGAGCTGTCGAGCGTGTATTCCTTGCCATCGAGCGCCAGCAGGGTCTCGCCGGCTTTGGCCAGCCGCGCGTGAATGGTGCCGTGTACCTTGTTCGCATCGAACACATGCAACGGGCGGCCATAGCCGAACGTGATGTAGTTGGTGATATCGACCAGCGCCGAGATGGGGCGCAGCCCGATGGCGCGCAGTCGCGCCTGCAGCCAGTCGGGCGAGGGGCCGTTCCTTACGCCCTTCACATGCCGGCCCACGAACATTGCGCACGGCAGCGGCTCTTCACCGTTGAAGCGCAACTCCACGTTGACAGGAGATTTGTAGCTTCCCTTGATATCGGGCACCTGAAGCGGCTTCAGCGTGCCCAGTCCCTTGGCTGCCAGGTCACGGGCGATGCCGTAAACGCCCAGCGCATCCGGGCGGTTCGGCGTGATCGCCACGTCGATCACCGGGTCATCGAGGCCCAGCGCCTGCGCCGCGCTCATGCCGATCTCGTAGTCGCCGGTCAGGTCGATGATCCCGTCATGGGCGTCCGACAACATCAGCTCGCGCTCGGAACACAACATGCCCGCCGACTCGACGCCACGGATGGTGCCAACCTCAAGATCGACTCCGGTGCCGGGAACGTGCGTGCCCGGTGCCGCAAAAATGCCAACGAGACCTGTGCGTGCGTTTGGTGCACCGCACACCACCTGCACCAGGCCGTCCTTCGTTTCCACGTCGCACACCCGCAGCCGGTCGGCGTTGGGGTGCTGGCGCGCCTCCTTCACCCGGCAAACGGTGAACGCGCCCAGCGCAGCCGCCGGGTTCTCGACGCCCTCGACCTCCAGCCCGATGCCAAACAACCCGTCACAGATCTGTTCCAGCGAGGCGTCGGTGTCGAGGTGTTCCTTCAGCCATTTAAGCGTGAACTTCATGACAGGCCTCCTGCCAGGGTCGGCACGTTGAGCGCCTGGAATCCGTAATGTCTCAACCAGCGCAGGTCCGCTTCGAAGAATGCCCGCAGGTCCGGTATGCCGTACTTCAGCATGGCAATGCGGTCGATGCCCATGCCGAATGCGAAACCCTGCACCTTGTCCGGGTCAAGCCCGCCGGCGGCGATCACCTTCGGGTGCACCATGCCCGAGCCGAGGATCTCCATCCACTTCTCGCCGGTGCCGATCTTCACCTGGCCGTTCTCGACCGAATAGTTGATGTCCACTTCCATGCTCGGCTCGGTGAACGGGAAGTGCGAGGCGCGAAACCGCATCTTCACTTCATCCACCTCGAAGAACGCCTTGCAGAATTCCTCAAGGCACCACTTGAGGTGCCCCAGGTGCGTGCTCTCGTCGAGCACCAGCCCCTCGACCTGGTGGAACATCGGCGTATGGGTCTGGTCCGAGTCACAGCGGAACGTGCGCCCCGGCGCAATGATGCGGATCGGCGGTGTGGATTTCTCCATGGTGCGGATCTGTACCGGCGAGGTGTGCGTGCGCAGCACCATGCGCGAGCCGTCTTCGCGCGGGTTGAAATAGAACGTGTCGTGCTCTTGCCGCGCCGGGTGATCCTCGGGAATGTTGAGCGCGCCGAAATTGTACCAGTCGGTCTCGATGTGCGGGCCCTCGGCCACCGCAAAGCCCATGTCGGCAAAGATCTGCACGACCTCTTCCCACACCTGGCTGACCGGGTGAACGGAGCCTTTCAGTTCAGGCCGCACCGGCAGTGTCACGTCGTTGAACTCGTTCGCCAGCCGCGCATCGAGCGCTGCGTCCTGCAAACGCGCAGAGCGCACCGCGATGGCGTCCGCCACCTTGTCCTTGAGCGCGTTGAGCACCTGGCCTGCGGTCTTGCGTTGCTCCGGGTCCATCGCTCCGAGCAACTTCATGCGTTCGGAAATGGTGCCTTTCTTGCCCAGCGCCGACACCCGTACCTGGTCGAGGGCGGCTTCGTCTGCCGCCGCATCGACGGCCGCGATCAGTTGGCTTTCAAGATCTGCCAGTTCGTTCATGACTTCTCTTTCAGAATCAGAAAAACCGGGCCTCGTTCACGCGACATCACTGTAGCGGGAAGAGGGCCCGGCCTTGCTCGGTTCGTATCTGGGACCCGCCTTGCCCTGTGACGGGCATGGCGGAAAGGCGCTTGCGGCCGTGTCAGGCCGGCAGTGCGCCCTTGGCCTTTTCCACCAATGCCTTGAATGCATCGGGTTCGCGTACAGCGATATCGGCCAGCACCTTGCGGTCAACTTCGACACCGGCTTTGCCGAGGCCTTCGATAAATCGGCCATAGGTCATGCCCAGTTCGCGGCAGGCAGCGTTGATGCGCTGGATCCACAGGCTGCGGAAATTGCGCTTGCGCCGGCGCCGGTCGCGATAGGCGTACTGGCCAGCCTTTTCCACCGCCTGTACGGCTGCGCGGAACACATTCTTGCGCCGTCCATAGTAGCCCTTGGCTGCCTTGACGACCTTGCGGTGACGCGCATGAGCGGTCACACCACGTTTTACTCGTGCCATTTTAGATAAACTCCTTGCGTGCCGTTAGCGGTAGGGCATGAAGCCCTTGACCAGCTTTTCGTCACCAGGTTCTAGAATCGTGGTGCCGCGCTGGTCGCGGATGAACTTGTTCGACCGCTTGATCATGCCGTGGCGCTTACCTGCCTGACCGGCCTTGACCTTCCCGCTTGCGGTGAAGCTGAAACGCTTCTTGCAAGACGCTTTCGTCTTCATCTTGGGCATTTTGCTATCTCCTTGTGCTCATCATGCGACTGGCAAACCACTGTACGCACCGCTGGCGGGCCATAGGCCCAAGCCGTTGAATTGCGTGGATCACCGGTCAAGTGAGCGCTTGTTTGTTAAAGCATCAAAACCGCCACGGCAGCCCAACACTGGCCGGACGGTTTGTTCAAGCGCGCGGGTTATACGCCGGGATTGACTGCTTGGCAACACCTCTGCCAGCGCCATAGACTGCATGCGGCAAACCGGCAACAGGGGCATCACATGACCAGGCAATCCGAAGCAGCCGCGTTCCTGGCGGCGCATCCGGAAATTTCCCACCTTGATGTGGTGCTCATCGACCTGTGCGGCAACCCCTATGGCAAGCGGCTGCCGCGTGCGCACGTCGAAAAGCTTTACCAGTCTGGAACGCCTGTGTGTGCCGCCATGAGCCTTGTCGATGTGCAGGGCAATACCGCCGACCCGATGGGCCACGGCTTTTCCGATGGCGATCCCGACGCCATCGTGCGGCCTGTGCCCGGCCGCCTTGTACCCGCGCCGTGGGTGCCGGGGCTGGCGCAGGTGCTGTGCGAGCCTGAGAGCGCGGCAACGGCTGAGGCGCTGTGGTACGATCCGCGCAGCGTGCTGACGGGCGTCGTGGAGCGCTTCAGGCAGTTGAACCTCACGCCGGTAACGGCCGTGGAGCTTGAATTCTACTTCATTTCTCGTGAACGCGG
This sequence comes from uncultured Anderseniella sp., assembly GCA_964390445.1. GTDB lineage: Bacteria > Pseudomonadota > Alphaproteobacteria > Rhizobiales > Aestuariivirgaceae > Anderseniella. The sequence goes on along the minus strand of CAYMJJ010000149.1, from coordinate 1,559 downwards.
CGGCAATGGAGAGCCCGTTCCGGCAATTTCGCCGCGCAATGGCCGGCCTGAAGCGGCTGGCAAGGTGCTCTCGCTCGACAAACTGGACGAGTTTTCGTCCGTTATTTTGGCCATCGAGGAGGCTTGCCGGGTGCAGAACCTGCCGACCTCCACCATGATCTCCGAGTACGGGCCGGGCCAGTTCGAGATCAACCTCGAACATTGCGATGATCCGGTGAAGGCCTGCGACGATGCCGTGCTGTTGCGCCGCTGCATCACCTCCGTGGCCCGTGCCCAAGGGTTGGATGCGACCTTCATGTCGGTGCCGTTTCCCGGCCAGTCCGGCTCTGGGTTGCACATTCATGCGTCACTGGCAGATGGCGAGGGCAATGTATTCGACCCGGCCCGCGAGGGAGCGGACGAAAAGCTCTCGGCGGCCATTGCCGGTCTGCAGGCAGTGCAGGGCGAGGCAATGGCGATCTTTGCGCCCAATCTCAACGTCTACCGCCGCTTCGTGGCCGACAATTTCACGCCCGTCACCACCGACTGGGGCGACAACAACCGCTCGGTGGCCTTCCGCATCCCGTCCGGTCCGGCATCGGCGCGGCGCATCGAACACCGTGCCGCAGGTGCCGAGGCAAACCCCTACCTTGTCATGGCGGCGGTGCTGGCCGGCATGCATCATGGCATGGTCAACAAGCTTGATGCTGGCGAAAGGGCCACCGGTAATGCGGGCTCCGAGGTCGATGAAAACCTGCCTCTGACCCTGTGGCGGGCACTCGATGCCATCCGCGGGGCGAAAATCCTGCCCGGCTACCTGGGTCAGGATTACTGCTCGATCTATGCGGATGTGAAGCAGGCTGAGTTTGACGCCTTCATGCAGGCCGTCTCGCGCCAGGAATACGACTGGTACCTGTAGGCTTCAAACAACAACACCGCCGGAGCGATCCGGCGGTGTGTTCAATTCAGATCATGCGGATGTCAGGATCAGCAGCCGCGTCGTTCGACGCAACGGAACCAGCGGCGGGTTTCCCAGCCCCAGTCGTCCGCACAGCGGCGCTCCACCCGGCGGCAGTAACGTGGGCCACGGTCGCGGCGGGCTTCGGCCGCGGCAGCGGCTGCACCAAGCCCGATGATGGCACCCGCAACACCGAGGCCAATGGCAGCATCACGGCCCCTGTGGCTGTGCCGGCGGCCGGTGCGATGCGCCACCTTGTAGCTGCCGTCAGCAGCCGGTGCGGTAACCGGTGCCTTGGCGGTGACTTCCGGCATCGGCGAGTAGGCCGATGCGGTCTGTGCCCCGGCGCTGATCAGCAGTGCAACTGCCGACGCGATCAAGAAATTCTTCAACATCGAGTTGGATCTCCTCCAGTTTTCAATCATGATTTGACCGGTCAGTTGATACAACTCCCGGTATGAACACCCCTGCACAGCAGGCTACGGTGTGCCTGACGGTGCGTCCAGTCAAAAGACTGGGGCTGAACGAGAATTGCCGCCGGATGGTTACGGCGGCAATTGGTGGGTGGGCAGGGATCAGAAACCGCGCCGTGCCATGCAGTTGTCGAAGCGTTGGCTGTTGA
>CAYMJJ010000148.1:0-5171 GCA_964390445.1 uncultured Anderseniella sp. | reverse complement strand
GAAATGCAGAAGCGCGGCATGAAGTCCGACTTCCGCGCCACCGGCCAGACCGGCGTGCTCATTTCCGGTCGCGGCGTCGCACTTGATGCCGTCATCGCCGACTTCATCTCCGGTGCCGCCGAGTGGATTTCACCGGCCAATGATGACGACCACTGGGACTGCATCGAGGGTCAGGGCTCGTTGTTCCACCCCTCGTTTGCCGGCGTAACACTGGGCCTGCTGCACGGCTCGCAGCCCGACTGCTTCGTGGTCTGCCATGAGCCGACGCGGACAAAAATGCGCGGTGTGGAGCACCCGCTGCCCACCATCCAGCAGGTTATCGACCGCACCATCATCGAGGGCCAGTTGACCAACCCGGACATCCAGTGCGTCGGGATCTGCATCAACACGCAGAACCTGTCCGAGGCCGAGGCGATGGACTATCTGGCCAAGGCCGGCAAGGAGCACGGCCTGCCCTGCGTCGATCCGATCCGCACCGGCATGGGTCCGATCGTTGACGAAATCCAGAAGCGCTATCCGGCCTGATTGCACATGCCCCGTCGCAAGCTGACCATCACCCATGAAAGCTGGCCCATCGCCGGCAGCTTCACCATCTCGCGGGGGTCAAAGACCTCCGCCGAGGTGGTGTACGTGCGGCTTGAGCAAAACGGTGCCGTGGGCCAGGGCGAGTGCGTGCCGTATGCCCGGTATGAAGAGACCATCGACGGCGCCATGGCGGACCTTGAGACCGCCCGTGCGGCCATCGAGGCCGGCTGCAGCCGCACCGATGTGCCGGGCCTGCTCAGGTTGCACGCTGCCCGCAATGCGCTCGATTGCGCCTTGTGGGACCTTGAGGCAAAGCTGACCGGCAAGCCCGTATGGCAACTCGCCAGCCTGCCGGAAAAGCCCAAACCGGTCATCACCGCCTACACCCTGAGCCTCGACACGCCAGACAACATGGCCAATGCTGCCGCGCGCGCCAGCGAGCGCCCGTTGCTGAAGATCAAGCTCGGTGGCGACGGCGACGATGAACGCCTGCGCGCCATCCGCGAGGCTGCTCCAAAGACGCGCCTGATCATCGACGCCAACGAAGGCTGGAAACCGGCTGAACTGGACAACCGCCTGGCCGTTTGCGCTGAAACCGGCGTCGAACTGGTCGAGCAGCCGTTGCCCGCCGGTGATGACGAGGCCCTGCGCGGTCTGGGCAAGACCGGCGTGCTGATCTGCGCCGATGAAAGCGCCCACGGCAAGGAAGACCTGCACAGGCTGGTTGGCAAGTACACCGCCATCAACATCAAGCTCGACAAGACCGGCGGTCTCACAGAAGCGTTGGCGCTGGCCCATGCCGCGCGTGATCAGGGCTTCGAGATCATGATCGGCTGCATGCTGGCCACTTCGCTTGCCATGGCGCCGGGGCATATCATTGCGCAGATGGCAAAGGTGGTAGACCTTGATGGCCCGCTCCTGCTGGCGAAGGACCGCGACCCCGGCATCCGCTTCGACGGCTCGCTGATGTATCCGCCGCCGCCTGCCCTATGGGGTTGACCGGCGCAGCAGCATGACCGCAAACACCGCCGCCAGCAGGCACAGACCGGCCATCCAGCCATAGGCGCCCGCACCTTGTCCGGCATAGGCCCAGCCGGCCAGCGAGATTGCAGCCGTCATGATGATGCCGCCCGACACCGCCACGAACAGGCCCTGCGCCGTACCGCCGAATTGCGGGTCCATGCGCCGGCGGATGAAGTAGATCGTGCCGATATGGGTCAGGCCATAACTCGCTGCATGCAGCATCTGCAGCACGCCTGTGAGTACAAGTGCCGGCTCCAGCGCCATCGCGCCCCACCGCACCGCACCGAGCATCGCCCCGCCCAGCAGCAGCCCTTCCGGCCCGAACCTTTCCAGCGGACGCCTGGCCCAGTTGAACAGCAGGATTTCCGCAATCACCCCGATCGACCACAAGGTGCCGATGGTCAGCCCGTCAAGGCCGCGCGCTTCCCAGTGCAGCGATCCGAACGAATAGTAGACGGCATGGCTTGCCTGCGTCAGCCCGGCCACCAGCACCAGCAGAAAGAAGCTGCGCCGCAGCAGCACCTTGCGCGCTGCCTTGAGCGACATGTCGCGTTTGGCCCCATCGCGCGACGCACCGAGCCGTGGCAGCAGCAGCGCACTCAGTGCCAGCAGCACGTGCGCGCCAAGCAGCAGCCAGCCAAGCTGCGTTGCCGGCATCACCCCCAGCAGCGCCCCTGCCCCGAGTGAGCCTGCGATGAAGGTAACGGAGCCGGCGATGCGAACCCTGCCATAATCGAACCGGCCTTGCTCGGACTGTTCCACCGCCACCGCGTCCAGCATCGGCATGACCGGGGTCCACGCAATCGACGCCAGCACAATGCACATTGTGATGGCCCACACGCCGTCCACCAGGTTCGCAGCCAGCATCATCGCCATGGCCACCGTCGCCAGCACGATGATGAACCGCCGCCGCGCTTCCAGCCGGTCGGCCCAGTACGTCAGCACCGGCGTTGCCACAACGCGCACCACAGACTGCAACGCCAGCGCCGTTGCAACGTCGGCGATGGAAAACCCCCGTGCCGCCAACCACACCGGCAGGAACGGCAACATCACGCCGATCATCAACAACAGCGAGCCATAGACCGCTGCCGTGCGTTTACCGGCGTGGGAGGTCATGCAAGTCCTGCAAATAATTGACGTTCGAACATGCTCGGTCGGTGGGTTGAAAGGTTTCAGTAACCATTTGAGTCAATATTGAAACGAGGGATAGGGCGTTACGTGCGCGTGCAGGGCGTTGCAAGGGGCATTATGTCGGAAAATACTGCTGTCGATACCATCGCCGGTCTCGATTATGAAGAAATCGAGGAAGCGGTCATGGAAACCGCTCGTGGGCGGTGGTTCCTGACCGAGTTCGCCCGCCGCCAGCGTGGTGCCGACACCAGGATCCTGCTCGATGCAATCCGGCGGCTGGAAGACCAGCTGCTGTCGATGTCTGCACCCATCTCCGCCATGCCGGTCCAGAACCCGCTGCTTGCCAAAGCCGAACACGATGCATCCGCCATCAACTGCATCCCTGCCGACCAACCGCGCCTTGCCCAGCCTGAACCTTCGCCCGCTGCAGGGCCTGCCAGGCAGGTGCCGGAACCAGCCATGGCAGCCGTGCCGCAAAACCCTGTTGCAGCCAAACCCGAGACACCGGCGTTTGTGTCATCGGACGACGACCTCTTCGAAGCAGACGCTGCCGGCACAAAGCCGGCACTCGTGGCGCGCAATCCGATCCCGCCGTCTGCCCTCGGCTCCGACACGCTGAATTTTTCCAACATCGAAGTGCCGCCGCTGCCGGACACCATACCGGATGAGGAAAAACAGGACGTAGCGGCGGCCACGCCTTGCGAGCCCGGCAGCACCATCGCAGACCCAGGCGAGACACCGCCCAGTGAAGCAGGCGAACTGAAGGCCCGCGATCGCGTAATCCAGGTCACCCGGAGCGGATCGCGCATGTCACCGCCGCCCGGACCGCGCTCCAGCATGCCAGGCCACGATCGCATCCACGCAGCCAGCCCGGCGGCTGCAAACGCGGCAGTTGCCAGCAACCCTGTCAATGCTGGTCCACGCCCGTCCGGCAGCGGCTCATCTTCAGATGGCAAGAGCAAGCGCATCATCGTGATTCGCCGCCCCGCGGACAGCACGGACGGCATTCCACTGGCTGGCGATGGTTTTGACGGCGACGGTCCCGGCGCCGCCTGACCTCAGGCCGCCCCCAGAATTTCCGACATCACGCTTGCATCCGCGTTGCCGCCCGACAGGGTGGCCGCAACGGTCTTGCCCCGGCAATCAATCTTGCCGGACAGGATCGAGGCCAGCGCAACCGCACCACCGGGTTCAACCACCAGCTTCAGCGTTTCAAAGGCAAACCGCACCGCTGCGCGCACCTCGTCGTCGCTGACAGCAAGTCCTGCGGTCAGTCTTGGCTGGTTGACCGAGAACGTCAGTTCGCCCGGCGTCGGCGTCAGGATGGCGTCGCAGATCGACTTCGACGTGGTCTGGTTGGCCACCCGCACACCCGCCGCAATCGAGCGGCCATAATCGTTGTAGTCAGCCGGTTCGCAGGCATACACCGCCGCATCCGGCACCAGCTCCTTCACCGCCAGCGCAATGCCCGCCGTCAGTCCGCCGCCACCGGTACACACCAGCACCGCATCGGGCTTTTCGCCAAGCGCTTGCAGGTCCTGCACCAGTTCAAGCCCCGCAGTTGCCTGCCCGGCAATGATCCACGGATGTTCGTAGGGCGGCACGATTTCTGCCTTCCGGTCTGCTGCAATCACCGCACCGATGGCTTCACGATCCTCCGAGAAACGGTCGTAGGTCACGACCTCGGCCCCAAGCGCAATCGTGTTGCGCTTCTTGATTGCAGGCGCATCCTCGGGCATCACGATCAGCGCCGGCAGACCCATGATGCGCGCCGCCGCCGCAACTCCTTGAGCATGGTTGCCGGATGAATACGCCACCACGCCGCCTGCATTATGCTCCTTGCTGAGGCGCGAGATGAAGTTCCAGGCCCCGCGAAACTTGAACGAGCCTGTACGTTGCAGGCATTCGGGCTTCAGGAAAATTCGACCGCCGGTCAGTTCGTCAAGAACGTCGGACCGCAGCAGTGGTGTGCGGACCGCCATCGCCTCAAGCCGCTGTGCGGCCTCTAGAATATCGCTGAATTCCGGCGCTTTGAGATGTGACATGGCGAAAATCGGCCTTGCATGGACTTGACGGCATGAGCGCAGATTACCATATCCGGCTCATCAGTTACTCAAAACCGGAGGGAATACACACATGTCTACAATTGCTCGCCGCAAGGGCCGCTGGACCCCGCTTGGCGTCGCCGCCGTAGTTCTCGGTTTCATGGCCTGGTGGCCTGTCGGCCTCGCCGTTGTCGCCTATATCATGTGGGGTGGCAGCATCGATGATCTGGCCCAGAAAGGCTATGATGAAGTGAAATCGGCTATCAGGGGATCAACCACCAGCCGCACCTCGACCGGCAATGCCGCCTTTGATGCCTATCGCGAAGAGACCCTGCGCCGGCTTGATGCGGAACGCGCCGAATTCGACGCCTTCGTGATAAAGCTGCGCGAAGCCCGCGACCGTGAAGAATTCGAAACCTTCATGGCAGACCACAAGAAGGAACTGGC
>CAYMJJ010000147.1:0-5219 GCA_964390445.1 uncultured Anderseniella sp. | reverse complement strand
GCCAACGCGCAAGGTCAAGTTTGGATGCTTGCATGGCCTGCCAAAATGATCGTCAGACAAATACGGTCATCTTGTCCGGATTGCGGTAAACTTGTAGCAAGGCGTGCATTGTCGATTGTACGATCGTTACCAAGCCAACGGGCTACGCAGACAGCCGCTCAAACCGGAGGAACCCGAATATGTACGCGAGGCGCACCTCATTGCTGGCCCTGGTAATGGTGGTGATTGCACGCGCGCGTTCGGAAATTTCATCAGCATGAGGCCTGACCTCTGAGCAACAGTCCGCTGCCGGTCACGGGGTTGATCGATCATGCGATGCACATGTGCTATTCAATGAGAGAAATAAGATTTTGCAGCACGGCCCGGATGCTTTATCGTCCCGAAAGTCGGTTGTTGGTGCACCGCGCAACCAATATGGAGGTTTTCATCATGAAGAAGGTTTGGTCCAAGCCAGCCATGTGCCAGGTGGAAGCAGGCTTCGAAATTTCCCGGTACCTGCCGGCTGAAGTCAGCAAGTAATTCCAGCGAAACCACCCAGATGCAGCTTCGGCTGGCAGTGGGGTGGTTTCTGCTACTGCCACCAGACGCGCGCATCCGCGGCCAGCGGGTCGCGCGTCTGTTTGTTTTCCCCTCCCCTCAGGCCGGTTGATCGACAGTGAAAGTCAGACTCATCGGAACTGCAGCAGGTGGTGGCTTTCCGCAGTGGAACTGCAACTACCGCCTGAGCAAGATGGCTCGCGCCCGCGACGGCGGCATTGAAGCGCGTTCGCAGTCGTCCATTGCCGCGTCTGCGAATGGCACCGACTGGGTGCTGTTCAACGCCTCCCCCGACATTCGCGAGCAGATCGCGCAGAACGACGTGCTGCAGCCGCGCGCGGATGGCCCACTGCGCAACTCGCCCATCAAGGCGGTGGTGCTGACCAACGCTGACGTCGATCACATTGCAGGCCTGCTGACGCTGCGCGAAAAGCAACCGTTCAACCTTTATGCCTCGCGCCGCATCCTCGATGTGCTGGCCGCCAACCCGGTGTTCAACGTGCTGGACAGCGAGCTGGTCAGGCGTATCGAACTGCCGATGGGCGGGGTGACCCGGCTTGAAGGCCCTGATGGTCCGCTCGGGCTGGAGATCGAGACTTACATCGTACCGGGCAAGGTCGCGCTGTTCCTGGAAGATGATTCCGACCCGGTGAATTTCGGTTCCGAAGAAGGCGACACCATTGGCGTACGTATCTGCGAACCCGGTGCACCGACGAATGCGCACCTGCACTACATTCCCGGCTGTGCGCGCGTAACCGACGAGTTGCGGGTCCGCGTGGCCAGTGCAGGCTGCCTGCTGTTTGATGGCACCGTGTTCACCGACACCGAAATGCCCGACGCCGGCATCGGCACCAAAACCGGCCAGCGCATGGGCCACATTGCCATGTCCGGCGCGGACGGCTCGCTTGCAGCTTTCGCCGATACCGGCCTGGGCCGGCGGGTGTATGTTCACATCAACAACACCAACCCGGTTCTGGACCCTGCCTCGCCGGAACGCCGCACGGTCGTTGATGCGGGTTGGGACGTAGGCCATGACGGACAGGAGATCGAGCTGTGAGCGTTGTCTATCGCGAAATCCCCAAGCAGGGCCTCGGGCGCAAGGAATTCGAGGAAGAGCTGCACAAGATCGGCGAGGAACGCTACCACGACAAGCACCCGTTCCATCACATGCTGCATGGCGGCAAGTGCAACAAGGGACAGGTGCAGGCCTGGGTGCTCAACCGCTATTGCTACCAGTCTGCCATTCCGCGCAAGGACGCCAACATTCTTGCCAAGACCGAAGACCGCGAGTTGCGCCGTGAATGGCGCCACCGCATCGAGGACCATGACGGCAGTGACACCAAACCAGGCGGCATCGAACGCTGGATGGTGCTGGCCGAGGGCGTGGGTCTTGACCGCGATTACGTGATCTCGACCCGGGGCGCCCTGCCCGCGACGCGGTTTGCCTGCGAGGCGTACGTCAACTTCACCCGCCACATGCCGCTGCTGGATGCCATTGCTTCGTCGCTGACGGAACTGTTCGCGCCGAAAATCCACACCGAGCGGATTGCCGGACTCTTGCAGCACTACGACTTCGCCAATGAACAAACCATGTCGTACTTCCAGAAGCGGCTCGACGAAGCTCCACGCGACGTAAAGTTCGGTCTGGAGTACGTGCTGAACGCTGCCGATAACGGCGAGAAGCAGCGCCGCGTGATGGACGCTGTATTTTTCAAGACCGACATGTTGTGGGCGCAGCTTGATGCGCTCTATCATGCCTACGTTGAACCGGGGCACATCCCGCCGGGTGCTTTCGTGCCCGATGACAGAAAGTGATGATGAGCTACCTGACCGACAGGAAACGCCTCGAAATCAGCGCCACGACACGGCCGGCGCTGCCGCAGTTCGTGCGGCTGCAGTTCGAGCCTGCGCGCCAAGCCTGGGCGCTGCTGTCACCCGAAAAGGTGATGTGGCCGGACGAGATCAGCCTCGACATCCTGCGCCGTTGCGATGGCACGACGACGACAGACGAGATCGTAGCGGCGCTGGCTGACGAGTATGACGCCGACGAATCCGTGGTGCGCGACGACGTGATGGCGTTCTTGCAGACATGGGCTGATCGGCGGCTGGTGACGGCATGAGCGCGCCCGGCTTTCCCATCGGCATGCTGGCGGAACTGACCCACCGCTGCCCGTTGCAATGCCCCTACTGTTCCAACCCGGCCAGGCTGCTCAAGGCCAATACCGAACTGGACACCGACACCTGGGTGCGGGTGTTCAATGAAGCTGCCGACATGGGCATCCTGCAGGTGCACCTGTCCGGTGGTGAGCCGACCCTGCGGCCAGACCTTGAAGAGATCGTTAGCGCGCTGTCGGCGCGGGGCGTGTACACCAACCTGATTACCGCCGGCATCAACGTGAAACCCGAGCGCATTGCCGCACTGAAGGCGTGCGGGCTGGACCACGTGCAACTCTCAGTGCAGGGCGCCACGCCGGAAGTTACCGAACTTATCGGCAACATGAAGGGTGCCCATGAGCACAAGATGATCACCGCACAAGCGGTGCGCGCGGCCGGCCTGCCACTGACGCTGAATGCCCCCATCCACCGGCACAACATTCACCAGGTCGGCGACTTCATCAACCTGGCGCTGAAACTGGATGCCGACCGGCTGGAGATCGCCAACGTGCAGTATTACGGCTGGGCGCTGATCAACCGTACGCAGCTGATGCCGGCCTGGGACGACGTGATGGCGCAGGTGGACCTTGTGGAAGCCGCCCGCGAAGAATTGCGCGGCGTGCTGCTGATCGATTTCGTGACGCCGGACTACTACGCCAAATTCCCGAAACCGTGCATGGGCGGATGGGCGCGCGATGCCTTCATGATCACGCCCGATGGCAGCGCTCAGCCGTGCCACGCCGCACATACCATTCCGGGTCTTGAGTTCGACAACGTGAAGGACATGCACCTCGCACAGATCTGGGATGGGTCACCGGCATTCGAGGCATATCGCGGCACCGGCTGGATGCAGGAGCCTTGCCGGTCATGCGAGCGGCGCGACGTGGATTATGGCGGATGCCGTTGCCAGGCGATGGCGATTGCCGGCAATGCGGCGGCCACGGACCCGGCGTGCTCATTGTCGCCGCTACATGGCGAGATGCTGAAGATAGCCGGGCAGACCCAGCAGCCGGATGCGCGGTCCGACGACTTCACCTACCGGCGCATCGGAGCGACCGTCTGAGCGGCTTGCCGCTGCGTTCAACTGCCGGGGCTGACCGCCAGCTTCGCGGTGAACACCGTGTCGTCGGTGTCCCTGGCCGTGACGTTCATCTCGCTGGCCCCATTGGCGATGTAGTCAAACGAGATCGACGGATTTTCCGACAGCGAGATGCCTGCCTCGATCGTGGCCAGCGGCTGCGCGCCCTGCACCACGTCGATCTTGTCAATGTAGCGCGGCAGAATGTAATGCAGGGTGATCTGGTCCATCTGCAGGCCGGTCAGGTTGGGGTGCGCAATTTCCAGCCGTGCGCGCTGGGTCTGGCCGTGGCCGGCAAGGCCCGCCACGCTGACGGGAGCTGCCTGCGTTGACAGCGCCATCTTGCCCAGCGACTCGTCAGCGCCGTCCATGGCGGTTACCGGTGGCGACGCACACGCCCCAAGGCCGATGGTCTTGACGTAGGCCTCGCTCATGAACAGCCGGCCGTCATCGGCCTCGACCACGGCACGCACCGGTGACGGGCCATTGAAGCGCATGTTGGCCGATACGAAGATTTCGCCACGCTTTTGCGCCGGTGTGAGCGACATCGATACCGGCATGGGGTTTTCGTCGATGATCAGGGTGACCGCCTTGACCGTTGCGCTGCCGGGCAGCTTGACCTGAACCGACACCGGCACCTGCCGGTCATCCTGGGCGCGCACGGGCGCGTCAAGCTTCACGGCCACCGAATCCGTGGAGATCAGCCGATCGCCATAAACGCTGGGCTTCAGCTCTGCCCATGTCATCTCGGCGGATGTGGCGGGCAGACAGGCGGCCATCAGGAAAAATGTGGCGGCAATGCCGCGCAATGCTTGATATTGCATGGTCTGGGCGTTCCTAATTGACGGCGCGAGCTTGCTTGTGCTGCAACTGCCACTGTTCAACAGCGGTCATTGTGTCCGTAGCGCGGAACATACCAGCGAACCTGCCAGCCCGTCAACGCGCGCCCTGCGTGGCTGCGAAGGGTGAATACGGAGACTTGAGACCCCATGCTGCTCGTCGAAATGACATGGCCTGAAGTGGCTGACCGGCTCACCACGGACAAATCGATCATCATGCCGATTGGCTCGGTCGAGCAACACGGGCCGATGGGATTGATCGGCACCGATGCGATGTGTGCAGAAGCGGTTGCCCAACGCGCTGGAGAGCTTGGCGGAATGCTGGTCGGCCCCACTTTGTCGCTCGGCATGGCGCAATCGCATCTGGCGTTTCCCGGTACCATCTCGCTCAGGCCCAGCACGCTGATTGCGGTGGTCAGGGACGTGGTGGCCTCGCTGTCGAACGCCGGATTCACCCACATCCTGTTTCTCAACGGCCACGGCGGCAACATTGCCACGCTGTCGACCGCGTTCTCGGAGATCAACGCCGAGCGTTCTGCACAGGCAAAACCGGCAGCACTGTCCATCGCCATGCGAAGCTGGTTCGACCTGCCCGGCATCCGCACCCTGTT
>CAYMJJ010000146.1:0-5219 GCA_964390445.1 uncultured Anderseniella sp. | reverse complement strand
CCTATTGATTCCCAACTGGATCGACAATCCCGCCCGGGCATCCGGGTTCCGTCTCGGCAGCCGCAAGAATGTGTTCACTGGTGCTCGATCCCGGCTCAATTGTGCCGCTCAGACCGATGGTCAGTTCCACGATCAATCGCCGGTCGCCATCGTTCCTGCAACTGATCCTGACACGCTCGCCAGCGCCGCGACCAAAACTCCTGTCGAACGCCGCACGTATCTCGTCACCCGACACGTGCCGGCCGATTGACCGGGCAAACAGGGCCTGCACCTCGGAAGCGTTGAGCGCATCCATGATCTGCAGCGAGTCAGCGAAATACTCTTCGACCGATGACCCGTCATAGCAGGTACCGTGCTTGATCCATTCATGCTTGTGCAGGCCGGAGCGCGTCCCCGGCATGACCTCCTGCAACCGTCTCCACAGGTCTTCATCAAGCCGCTCCCACGGCAAGTCATGCCAGCGGCGGTCCTTGCTGAGCCGGACATCCCGATCACCGACCCCGCAATAGTTTTGCGAACGCGGTTGCGGCCACAGCCCGTGCAGCGTGAAGTTGGTCGCATCGAACCGGTCCGCCGTCTGTGACCGGCATTCCGGCAAGCGCCCGCGCGCTTCGCAAAAGGCCGGTTGCCAGCTCACCGCCAGCACATATTGCGCGGGGCCGGCCATAAGGTGCGACGAAGCGTAAATGCCGACGGCCGCCAGCGCGGCGAGCATGCCTGCCCAAGTATACTTCGGTGGTCGTGCCACTTGGTTTACCCTGCCTTGCGCGCCACGAAAACCGCGTAAAAATAGTTGCGATATACCACTTCAACCGAGATGAATCCGGCTTGCTGAAGCCATAATACCTGATCATCAAGTTCGGCGTTTATGTCCATTTCCGCCATCCGCCTGAGGCCGTCCTCGAGGTCCTGCGGCAACGCCCCTGCCGCCAGCACGTCCTTCTTCCACAGCCGCAAGTGGATGTCCTGCACTGCCTGCGAACACGCCTGCACCTGGTCAACGTTGACGAAAATCCCACCGGGTTTCAATGACTTGGCCACCTTGGCGAAAACCGCGCGCTTGTCCTCATGCGGGAAGTGATGGATGACGAACGACGAGATCACCCGGTCCCAGCCCTCGCCCAGCGACGCGTTGATTGCATCAAGCGCTGCAAAGCTGAACCGCTCGTCCCCGTCGAATTTTGCTCGCGCCTGATTGAGCATTTTCTCCGATACATCAACCAGATGCATCCGCGCGTGCGGATGCCGGTTGATGACTTCGGTCGAAAATCCGCCCGTGCCCGCACCAAGGTCCAGCACCCGCACCGGCCTGTCGCCCGCCAAATTGAGTGCATCCACGGCAGCGGCATACAACACGTCATGATCCGGAATCAGCGCATGGCGTGAACGGTCATATGTGGCGGCAGCCTGGTCAAATCCGGTCAACGGGCAAAGACTCCTGAACAGTGTGTTGCCAGTCTTTCTAACTGCTGTTGCATTCAAATGACCAGAGGAAGATAGTTCGCCTGCACACGCGCAAATAACCGGCCTTTCGCTCTTGATGGAATACCTTCTCCCCCTCGCCATTCTGGGTGCAACCCAGTTGCTCGCAGCCATCAGCCCGGGCCAGTCGTTCATCCTCATCTCCAAGCTGGCCTTGTCCAGCCCTCGCCCGGTTGCACTTGCCGCCGTGTTGGGCCTGGGTGCAGGCACCGTCGTATGGTCGACCGCCGCGATCCTGGGCGTCGCACTGCTGCTTGAAACTACCGCCTGGGCCTACACCGTCTTGAAGGTCGCCGGCGGGCTGTACCTGGTGTGGCTTGCAGTCATGGTGTGGCGGCACGCAGATGCCCCGGTGGAATTCGACACCGCGCATCGCAAGCCGCCGGGGCTGTTGCGCGCCTTCAATCTTGGCGCCTTCACGCAGCTTGCAAACCCGAAAGTCATCGTGTTCTTCGGTTCGATCTTCGTGGCATTGCTGCCGGCACATTCACCGGCCTGGGTGTATGTCACAGCCGTTATCATCGTCTTCATCAACGAGATCGCCTGGTATGCAGTCGTGGCGCTGGTGTTTTCATCGTCACGTCCGCGTGCTGCCTACATCGCAGCCAAGCGCTGGATCGACCGCGTGATGGCCGGCTTCCTGGCTCTCATCGGCGCACGGCTGATTGCCGGCACCTAGCCCTCCAGCCCCCTGGCATACTTCGCGGTGAACTGCGCGTAGCCCTGCTCGGTTTCCTTCAGGTGGCACACCGCCAGCTCGTGAAAGGCGGGCAACTGGTGGAACGGCACGGCAGGAAAGGCATGATGCTCGGCGTGATATGGCATGTTCCAGGCGAGAAAGCGCACGAACCGGTTGGTGAAGGTGGTGCGCGAATTCTCCAGCATGTTGGCCACGAAAGCGCACCGGCCATGTTCGGCCAGCAAGTACAACCGAAGGAACGGCTGTCCGAATAACAGCGGCACCAGCCACACCCACACCAGTACGGCACTGCCTGCCGCCCACGAGGCCAGCGCAAGGCCGGCATACACCACCAGCATCAACCGCGCCTCACGGGTCACCATTGCCTGCCCACGTGGCGGAACAAACCCGTCCGCATTGCGCCTGGCTGCGTTGGTCACCAGCGTCTTGATATGCGACCACCACACCGGCAAGCCGGAGACATGGCGAACGTACTGCCACCACGTTGCGGGTTTCGGGGTTGCCAGTTCCGGGTCATTCAGCGGGTCCTGGGTGAAGCGGTGGTGGGCAAGATGAAAGTACCGAAACCAGTTGTAAGGCAGCGCCAGAACGAGCGAACACATCCGACCGACTGCCTTGTTCAGCCAGATCGAGCGAAACGGCGTCTCGTGCACCGTTTCGTGCAACAGCGTGAACAGGAACACCAGCACCACGCCCTGCACAGGCAGCAGCGCCTGCCAGCCCGGCACACGTGCCGCGATCAGGCCACCAAGCCCAAGCGCAAGTCCGAGGTGCCCGGCAAGGTGAACCAGCCCCGGCCGGTCCAACCGGCGGGTCAGCACTTCCCGCTGCGCTGCGGGCAATGCCGCAACCAGTTGCCTGTGATCCATTTGCGCCACGCTATCGTGCGCGCAGCCCATGTCAATACGCCGGCCGCGCAGACGCCTGTACTTTCACGATGGCTTGCAGCAACCCGTTGTCATCCACCGCGTCAGGAAGGAAGGACTTGCTCACCTGCTCGTTAAACGCCGGCTCCGCCCCACCCATGTCGAGCACCCCTGCCCGCGCCGCCGAGCGGGCCTGTTCGACTGCCAGCGCCACTGCATCACCCGCATTGCCGAGTTGGGAGACGCCCGCTGGCCCATAGACGCTGAACACGCCTGCGCCATTGCCGTTGACTTCGATGGTTACCGACCGAGAGATACGGCCCGTCGCCGCACCAACAGCATTGGCAACCTCGCATGCTTCAGGAAACACCATCTCGCAGCCCAGCCGCGTGGCGACTTCAGGGTAGTACACCCTGACCGGTCCACCCACGGCCACCACCGGCACCTCCGGCGTGATCTGCACCCGTGCCAGCGAGCGCCGGCCAAGGCCGCGGCAAACCACGTCGATCAGCCCGCCTGCCCGGCCAGGTTCGATGGCATGGTGGCCAAGGGCGGTTTCCAGCACGGCGCGCGCCGTCAAACGCACGGTCTCTTCCCACACCGACTGGCAGACGCCCTCGACCAGCGCATCGTCCGGCGCCTTCATCAGCACGAACCGCACCAGCAGCTTTGCGGCAACCACGGCAGCCTCGCGTGACCAGTTGGTCTGCAGGCCCAGCACGTGCGCGGCATCGGACGGGGTGAACCCGGCCAGTTGCACATGGCCCTTGCGCGCCAGTGCATCAAGCGTGCGCTGCCCGCCCGAGCCACCGGAAATTCGCGCCAGCGCAATGGGCGTTGCGGTTATCGTCGCCAGCATGTCTCGCTCGCGGCCATTGAGGCCCGCCGGGTCCGGCCCGCCACCACGGTTGCCCAGCGGCAACATGACGAACTTTCCCGCCATCGAGCTTGACTCAGGCTCCGAGAGGGATGCCTCAAGTGATTCAATTATCTTGGGAAACCGGCTTGCGATAAGCGATATCGGAACCGCCCGGCGTGGGCCGACACTGGGCACACCTTTGACGTCAAAGGTCACTTCGCTGTCGCCGCCAAGGCCCAGCGTGCGCACGTCGATCGCCTGCACCATGGTGCGCCATCCGCCCACGTCGGCACCCTGCTCGTTCACCTGCGGACGACCGTTCTCGAACACGCCGAGATCAGTTGTGGTACCACCCATGTCGGACAGGATGAAGCTGTCCAGGCCCGACAGGGACGCCGCCCCCACCAGGCTTGCTGCCGGACCCGACAGCACCGTCTCGATGGGTCGCAGTGCCACGCTCTCGGCCTTCGCCAGCGACCCGTCACCCTTGGTGATCATCAATGGCGCATCAATGCCGAACTGCTGCATCGCCTTCTGCACGGCCACGATCAGCAACGAGATGCGCGAGATCAGCCGCGCGTTGAGCGCTGCCGTCAACGCCCGGCGAGGTGCATCCAGCGCAGAGGCCAGTTCAGTCGAAATGGTAACCGGCAGGCCGGTGTTGGCGATCAGCAGGTCACGTGCCGCTGCCTCATGGGCCGGGTTGCGCACGGCAAACTGCGAGGCAACCGCAAACGCTTCGACGTTGGTCTTGTGACGGGCCGCAATGCCGTCCAGCGCAGCCCGGTCCAGCGGGGCAACCTCGGCCCCATTGTGATCATGCCCGCCGGCGACGCGTTCAATCACCAGCCCCGGAAACGCCGTGGCCAGCCCTGAGCGCTGTACCATGGTCTCGTCGAAGCCGACCAGCACCACGCAAACCGGCGAGCCATGCCCTTCGACCACGGCGTTGGTAGCAAGCGTTGTTGAGACTGACACCAGCTTGACGTCGGCAGCCGAAGCATCCGGCAAGGCCCGCAGCGCCTGTTCGATGGCCTCGCACACGCCCACGGACAGGTCGCCGCGCGTAGTCAGCGCCTTGGCCGACGCCAGCACCTTGTGGCTGCCTGCGTCCAGCACCGCGGCGTCGGTATAGGTGCCGCCGGTGTCCACACCGATAAGATATTGCGTTCCTGCCATTGCTCACCCGTCAGCCTTCAATCTCTTCGCGCAGCATTTCAAGCTCCAGCCAGCGGGCTTCTGCCTCGGCCAGCTTGTCCTGCTTAGCCTGAAGCTCAGCCGCTGCTTTATCAAAACCGGCAGGGTCTTGCGC
>CAYMJJ010000145.1:0-5364 GCA_964390445.1 uncultured Anderseniella sp. | reverse complement strand
TGAGCACGCTGAGCACCCCGTCCATGGCGATATCAGTTTGCGCGGCGAGGTCATCCGGATGGGTGACATCGGCACTACCAGTTATGTCTGCCTGTCCCCCGATGAAGATCAGGTCTCCGCACGACAGACCATGGCTGTGGTTGAGCTTGATCCCGATGGAGAGATGATCGTCATGGTGAAAGCGACGTCTTGGAAGCATGTGCCATCCTCTGTTTTCGCGGCCTGAAAAACGGAGACAAGCATGGGGAACGCCTACGCGCAAACGAGAATTCTATAGCTGTTTCCGGACCTGGAGTGCCGAACTCAGACCGAGCCTGCCAAGTGATAACGAGGGCCGGTCCGAGGCGACCCGGAGCGGCGCTTTGGCAACACCCGCAGTGCTGGCCAAACTGCCCATCGGGACACTAAAAAAGGGGCTGTTCCCAGTTTAGGCCGCTTGCTGGGATATTTGATAAGTGGCACCATGCTCGACATCAATTCTGTCTTTGCGTAGCCACGAGTTTCCGCACATATTCAGCATGTCAAAGTCATCATGCCATTCAGCCATGAATCCGGGCGGAAAATCATTGGCGAGCTTCGCCACGCCGGCAAGCCGCCTGAAGTCAAGGTAGCAATGCGCCTGCACAATCGGCCACGGGTTGTCGCAACCTTGCCCGAGCCGGGTCTACCCGTGACGCTGGCTCTGCACGAAGCCGATATGGTTTCGATACCAGCATGAGCGGCGCGGCGCGATACCACCCTGACAGGCCGATACCCGCAGTCGATTTTCTGAAAGAACTTTCCGATGTATGAAATCGATCCGGCCAGAACAGATCTGGTGCGCGAATTCGAAGCCAATCCCGGCGGCCCGCACAGCCCGGACCTGACGCTGGTGATCAACCGGCTGCGCCTGATGCCGCTGCAGGACCGGCACGTCCTTGTCTGCACCAAGCGCGGGCGGCAATGGAAGCTGGCGAAGATGCCGCCAGAGCGCGGGCAACCCGCGCAAATCATCGAAGATCAGACTTTCGACGACTACGCCGATGCGGTCCGGGAGGTTTTCCGCCGCCGCTGGAAAACAGTGACCGGACACGACCCGGCATGAACCGGTCCAGCATCGTCAAGAAGGCAGCGCAATGAAGAAGATCCTGGGATATTGCGACGACTGGAGCACGCGGGCGGGCGGGCGGATAGATTTCAAGGTCAGCACCTACGGGCCGGATCGCTTCGAAGCGTCGCTGGTAAGGGTGATCTGCGGGGACAATCACCCCGATCACGGCATCTTTACGGAAGAGGAGATCGAGGCCCCCTTCAACGGCTGGCATGACGGGCTGCATCAACCTGTCGATGCAGGCTCGTACGCGGTCGTTCCGGAGGCACCGGTGCTGGCTGCGCTGGGCAGTTTCACGGTTCAGGCATGGGTCTTTTCGACCGCGCCGGGAAGGGGTGAACAGGGTTTGGTGACCCAATGGCAGGACGATCCGGCAGCGGGGTTCGCGCTGATGCTTGATGCCTCGGGCGCGCCTGCGTTGCGAGTGGGCAATGGTTCCGGTCACGTCACGCAAATCTCGACCGGGGTACCGCTGGCAGCGCGGCGGTGGTATCTGGTCTGCGCCTGCCATGAAGCGGCAACCGGGCAGATCACCATCCGCCAGATTTCAGCCGAAACCCCGCTTGAGCGTCTCGCAGCCGGAGAAGCCACCGGGGCGGGCGCCTTTGCACCTGCGCGCGCGCCGCTGGTCTTCGCTGCGGTCGCGAAGACGTCGCCCAGGGATGGGCAGGCCACCGGCCTGCATTTCAATGGCAAGATCGACAGGCCCCGACTATGTGCGCGGGTTCTGTCGGCCGACGAGAGTCTCGACATCGGCGCGCACGCCTCTCCGGCAAGGGCGCATGACGATATCGTTGGCGCCTGGGATTTTGCGCAGGGAACCGGCACACAGGACATCCACGATACCGGCCCGCACAGTCTGCACGGCATGACGGTCAACCTGCCCTCACGCGGCTGCAAGGGCCATAACTGGACCGGGCGCGAACAGAACTTCGCCCATGCGCCGCAGGAGTACGGCGCGATACATTTTCATGAGGACGATCTGCATGATGCGGGCTGGCAGACCAGCTTTGCCTTTGACATTCCGCAGGATATGCCAAGCGGGGTCTATGCCGCGCGCCTGCGCGCTGACGGCGATCAGACCTATGTCACGTTCTTCGTGCGCCCGCCTGCCGGCAGGACAACTGCCAAGCTTGCGTTCCTGGCATCGACGGTCACCTACATGGCCTATGCCAATTATCACTGGCACCATCACGAGCGTTTCGCCGAAGTGACAGAAGGCTTCTGGACCACGCTCGAACCCGCGGATGTGTTCTTGCAGGCGCATCCGGAATTGGGACTGTCCACTTATGACACCCATGTCGATGGCAGCGGGGTGCGCTTTTCATCGCGGTTGCGGCCGATCCTCAACATGGCGCCCGGAACGACTTGCTGGAGCTTCAACGCAGACACCCACATACTTGGCTGGCTGGAGCAGCAAGGCATCGCCTATGACGTACTCACCGATGAGGATTTGCACCGCGAGGGCGCTGCAGCACTTGCGCCCTACACTGCGGTGCTGACCGGATCGCACCCAGAGTACTACACCACCGCGATGATCGAGGGTCTGCAACGCTATATCGCCGGGCCGGGTCGCCTGATCTACCTGGGCGGCAACGGGTTCATCTGGCGCTGCGCGATGTCCGATACTGCGCCCGGCGTCATCGAATTGCGCCGCGCCGAAGACGGCATACGCTATCGCGATGAGGAGCCGGGAGAATACTATCTGGAACTCACCGGAGAATATGGGGGCCTATGGCGTCGTCTGGGGCTGCCGCCGCAGGCGCTGGTGGGGGTGGGCACTGTTGCCGTGGGCTTCGACAAATCAGGCTATTACCGCCGAACCGACGCCAGCACAAACTCGCGTGCCGAATTCATCTTTGAAGGCATCGACAGGGACGAGATAATCGGCAATTTCGGCTTTCTCGGCGATGGCGCGAGCGGATCGGAAATCGACGCGACCGATCCGCTGCTGGGCACGCCTGCCCACGCGCTGGTGGTGGCAATATCCGAGGGGCATTCGGCGAACACCCTGATCTGCCCCGACGAGATCGGGTTCAACCACAAGGCACTGGACGGGGTGCAGAATGACCGCGTACGCGCCGACATGACCTTCTTCGAAACGCCGGGCGGCGGTGCGGTGTTTTCCGTTGGCTCCATCGCCTGGGCGGGAAGCCTTTCGCATGCAGGCTATGACAACAACGTTTCACGGTTGACGCGCAACGTGGTGCGCCGCTTTCTCGACGACAAGACATTCGCAATACCCGAGACACCAGAACCAATACCGCAAGCGCACCGGGCTTGACCGGGCATTTAACGACCTCCAGCAAAAGGAATGCAGCCATGGGACAAAACCGCGATCTGGTCTTCGAGGCCTGCCAGCCCGAGATGGATCTGCCCTTCACGCAGCAGGAATTCGACGAGCGCCTCAGGCGCATCCGCGCCCGGATGGAGGCGCGCGATATCGATGTGCTGTGGCTGATGTCGCCGGAAAGCCTGTACTACGTCAGCGGCTACAAATGCATCTGGTATCAGGCGCAAAGCCCGCGGTCCTGGCCTGCCACCAGCGGCATCGCCATACGTCGCGACCGGGATGGCTTCATCCTGTTCGATACCCCCAGCGAAGCAATCATGTGCCGCTTTGTGACTTGCGCGAAGGATGTTCGCATCTTCCCGATGGGCGGCCGGCGCGACGGTCTGGGCTTCATTATTGACGAACTTCAATCCGAGGGCTGGCTCAAGTCGGGCACGGTGGGGATGGAACTGCACAGCTACCGGCCCAACCCGGTGATCAGCGGCCGCTTTCAGGACGCCTTTGGCGGCGCCGGGATGCGGGTGACCGACGCTACCGATATCCTGCGCGAGTTGCGCTGGGTCAAGTCGCCGGCCGAGATCGCCTGTCTCGAAAAGGCCGCGGAGATCACCGATATCGGCCTCAGGGCAGCGCGCGATGCCATCCGCCCGGGTGTCAC
Source organism: uncultured Anderseniella sp. (assembly GCA_964390445.1). Classification (GTDB taxonomy): domain Bacteria; phylum Pseudomonadota; class Alphaproteobacteria; order Rhizobiales; family Aestuariivirgaceae; genus Anderseniella. Next base: position 1,323 of record CAYMJJ010000145.1, on the reverse strand, counting down.
CGAACTCGATGTACAGGCTGAGATGATGTATGCCATGGGCAAGGCAGGTGGCGAAGCCGCAGCGCTTGTCTTGCCCGTCAATTCCGGGGCCAAGGCCAATTGCGGCCATTCCATGCCGAGCCGGCGGATCATCCAGGCGGGCGATCAGGTCAATATCGACATCAGCGGCGTCTGGAACCGCTATCACGCCAATGCCGGGCGGGCCTTCTATGTGGGTGAGCCGCCCAAGGATGTGCTGGATTATCATGCGCTGTCCTGGGGTGTGTTCGACGTCATCGACAGCATTCTGCGCCCCGGCTTGCCTGTTGCCGAGCTGGTTGCCAAGACACGGGCCTATTATGAAGAGGTCGGCATCTGGAGCGATGCGGGCTGGGTTGGCGGCTACGAACTGGGACTCGCCTTCCCGCCCGACTGGGTGGGCAACTTTGTCTACGAGATGTCTGATACAGACAGCGACCGCGTATTCGAGCCGGGCACGATCGTCAATTTCGAGAGCCAGTTCTTCGCACCGCGCATGTCGGGGATCACCTATTATGTCGACACCCTGCTCTTCAAGGAAGATGGTGCACGCAGGCCGCTGAGCTTCCAGCCGAAGCTGGTGATCATCGACTGAGCCGGCAGGAGGTGAGGCGCGCTTCGCCTGGTATGCGGGTGCCGCCGGGCAAGGCGCACGAGCACCCCGAAGATGGTCCGTGCTGGAATGCGCCACGCCGAAATGGCGAACCGAGCGTCCGCGAAAGCGAGATCAATCGATCCGCGCGCCGGCCTTTTCAGCCTCGAAGCGCTGCATGAACCGCGGTGCGATACCGCGCAACCGCTGCATGTCGACGCGACCTGATCGTGTCATGTAGTCGAACGCAAAATCGAGCGGCGCCATATCCATCTTGCCGGCAAATGTATCGTACCAGGCCGCAGACGTGTTCGCTGCATCGACGATCTTCCGGGCAATGGGCTGGCGCTCTGACTGGTAGGCCGCAAGAGCTTCATCCACGTCATCATGGCTAGCGAGTGACCGGACCAGCGCGATCGCATCCTCCATGGCAAGCCGTGTGCCTGAGCCGATCGAAAAATGTGCGGTGTGCACGGCATCGCCCAGCAGTACATGCCGGCCGGCGACCCACTTGTTGCACCACAACCGCGGAAACTGCCGCCACATCGACTTGTTCGTCACCAGTGGCGCGCCTTCCAGGACGTCTGCGAAAATGTCCTGGCAAAGCTGGACGCTGCCGGCCTCGCTCATCGCGTCAAAGCCATAGGCGCGATACGTCGGATCATCGCACTCCACGATGAACGTGCTGCGATCAGGCGCGAAGCGATAGTGAT
>CAYMJJ010000144.1:0-5425 GCA_964390445.1 uncultured Anderseniella sp. | reverse complement strand
CGGCGTACTTCTTGACCTTGCGGTCGTTCGACGAGCCGAAAACCTTGGCGGCGAGGGTGCCGAGTCCGAACATGGCATGTCCTTGGGGTTGTCTGTGATGCGCCGGTCTTGATGGCGGCGTTGAAGTTCGTCCTGTCTGAGCCAGTGGCGCTTGCCATGCAATGGCGCAAATTGCTGCTTGGTTGTGATCACTGTTTAGTCAAGTTGGCGCGGAGCCGCAATAACTGTGGCAAAAGGGCAACGCATTCGGAAAAAATGCAGGGATTGGAAGACGGCAAATAGCACACGTCACCGGCCTCGACAGCAAGTAATCGCCGGATTGGTGCGATTCAAGCGAACCAAGCGATCAAATTTGCCGCGACCCGGCGTGAGGTGACGCGCGCGGCACTCTTGAACAAACCGGGAGAATGTGGGCATTGTGCGCGCAATCGAGCAGGTCAAGATGGTTTCGAATGGCTTAATGTCGCCCGATTTTGGGGGCATTAGCGCCGGTACAACGGATCAACGCGCGGTGCATACTGCTTCCCGGGCCGGCAATTCGAGGCCGCAATCAAGTTTGGTGTTCTAGAAGTATGAAATTCGCAAATCCGAAATACGCACTGGCACTCGTTGCCTTTCTGGCCTGTACCGGTATGGCCACCGCCCAGGACGGCACCGGGATGGACAAGGTCGTGGCCAAGGTCAACGGCTACAACATTACCGTCAAGGAAATCGAGCTGGCGTCCGACGACCTGCGTCCGCAGCTTGAACAGGTGCCGGCCAACCTGCGTTTTGCGTTCATCGTGGAATACCTGATCGAACGCCACCTGCTGGCCCAGGAAGCGCTAAAGCAGAACGTGACCGAGTCCGAGGAATACAAGCGCCGGTTGAAGTTCTACCAGGCCAAGGCGCTGCGTGATGCGTTCTTCACCGATACGCTGGCACCGTCGGTTACCGAAGACGCCATTCGCGCTGCCTACGAGCGCGAAGCGGCCAAGGTACCAACCGAGAAACGCGCGCGCGCGCGCCATATCCTGGTCAACTCGGAAGAGGACGCCAGGGCCGTGCAGCAACGGCTAGAAGCCGGCGAGAAGTTCGAAGATGTCGCCAAGCAGATGTCGCTGGACGGCTCACGTGATTACGGGGGCGACCTGGGCTTCTTCACCGCCGGTGAAATGGTGCCGGAATTCTCCAAGGCCGTGTTCGCCATGAACAAGGGTGACGTGTCGCCACCGGTGAAGACCGACTTCGGCTGGCACATCATCAAGCTTGAAGACGTGCAGGAAGGCGGTGCCCAGCCGTTTGACAGCGTAAAGGACCCGATCCGGCTGGTGTTGCTGCGCAAGGCCGTTCAGGACAAGGTTCTGGAGTTGCGCGGCACCGGCAAGATCGAAGTGCTCGACGAAGACCTCAAGAAGATGCAGGACGAGGCCGAGAAGAAGCGCCAGGCGCTGCAGACCGAAGGCAGGGTTCCTGCAACACCCGGTGCTGTCCAGCAGCCATCGACGGGTGGCAAGTCGGACCGCGGCGATTCGCAGTAGCCCGCTTCGCACGGGCTGAAACAGTTCCGGACCGGTGTCCTCAAGGCGCTGGTACAACTCGGCTCTTGAAGTGTCCACCCGGTTGACGGCAATGTGCGCGACTTGACGTTCAAAAGCGTGCGCCCGATGCGCCGCAACCTGCTGGAAATCCCGCCATGGCCAAGGCTCTGCCTGTCTCTCCGCTTGCCCCCAAAACCCTTGCCGAGTTGCCGCCCATTGACGGGGTGCGACTGGCAACAGCTGAAACCGGCACCCGCTACAAGGGCCGCGACGACCTGCTGCTGTGCGTGCTGGACAAGGGGACTGCGGTGGCGGGCGTGCTGACCCGGTCGAAAACCTGTTCGGCACCGGTGGACCTGTGCCGTGCCAACCTGAAAGGCGGCAGGGCGCGCGCCATCGTTGTCAATGCGGGCAATGCCAATGCGTTTACCGGAAAGGCAGGTGAACGCGCGGTGCGTGCAACCGTGAAAGCTGCGACTGCGGCTACCGGTGCCAGCGCAGAAGAGGTGTTCGTTGCATCCACTGGCGTGATCGGCATGGACCTTGATCCCGAGCCGATTGCATCGAGGCTGGCCGGCATGGCAGCGGCCGCCACCGGCAACAACTGGCTCGCAGCGGCCAAGGCAATCATGACAACGGACACGTTTGCAAAGGTGTCAACGGCGACAGCAAGACTTGGCGGCAAGACCGTGACGATCAACGGCTTCGCCAAGGGCTCCGGCATGATTGCGCCTGACATGGCGACGACGCTGGGCTTCGTGTTCACCGACGCAAAGTTGCCAAAGGGCCTGCTGCAGAAGATGCTGGCGGCCTCGTGCGACACGAGCTTCAACTCGATTACCGTCGATGGCGATACCTCGACTTCCGATACGTTGCTGCTATGCGCGACGGCCAAGGCAGGCAATGACACCAAGGGCCTGAACTCCATCGGCGATGCGAAGCTGAAGCCGTTTCGCAAGGCGCTGGACGAGGTGCTGCAGGATCTCGCTCACCAGATCGTCAGGGACGGGGAAGGGGCAAGCAAGTTCGTCAGCATCACCGTGACGGGAGCTGAGAGCGATATCGCGGCCCGGCGAATCGGGCTGGCAATCGGCAACTCACCTCTGGTCAAGACCGCCATTGCCGGTGAGGACGCCAACTGGGGCCGCATCGTGATGGCGGTGGGCAAGTCCGGCGAAAAAGCCGACCGCGACAAGCTGAAGGTGAAGATCGGTGGCGTGCTGATCACCTCGAAAGGGGGCATTCACCCCGGCTACAATGAGGCCGACGTAATCGGTCACATGAAGGGCCAGAGCATCGACATCCAGACCGACGTGGGCGTGGGCAAGGGCCGTGCCACGGTGTGGACCTGCGACCTGACACATGGCTACATCGATATTAACGGGTCGTATAGAAGCTGACCGCCGGTTCGGACTTTGGTAACCGTGCCAGCACAATCCGGGTTTTGCAGCACCTGAACGGGTAAGACTTTACCTGCCCTGTTAACTTTCAATCCTCATGGTGGTTCACGGACATGAACGGAAAGAAGCTCGTTCTCGTCGTTGCCTGCGCGCTGGTTGATGCGGATGGAAGAGTCCTGATCGCCCAGCGGCCCGAAGGTAAGAACCTTGCCGGACTGTGGGAGTTTCCCGGTGGCAAGGTCGAACCGGGGGAGCAGCCTGAAGCCGCACTCATTCGCGAGCTGAAGGAAGAGCTGGGGATCGACGTGACCGAGGCCTGCCTGGCGCCGCTGACGTTTGCCAGTCATGCCTACGAGGACTTTCACCTGCTGATGCCACTTTACGTGTGCCGGCGATGGAAAGGTGAAGTCTCACGGCACGAACACAGCGGCCTGGAGTGGGTCAGGCCAAACCGCCTGCGCAGCTTTCCGATGCCACCGGCCGATGAGCCGCTGATCGCGCATCTCATCGACCTGGTTTGAGGACCGGTCTCGCTTAAGGCAAAACCGTTTCCGTTCACGTCCCGTAGCTGGTGATCGCCGGTCAACAAGGCCGACACCAGGCGCGCACAGTCAGTGAGTTTGGGGACGTTGGACAATGAGAACTTCTCGTATCGAGGCACGGCCACAGGCCGATGCACGCCGCCCGGTGACCCGCGATTACGCGGTGCTTGCCGTTGGCATGACTGCCGCCATCATGACCACGCTGGTGGTGATCGGCGGCACGCTGATCGGCGGCTGAACAGCCGGGCTGGTGCTCTAGTCGCGGGGCAGCTTGCGTTCGGTGACGTTGAGGGCATCGGCGAGGCTTGCCTTCGCCGAGCCTGGCCGCAGCGGCTTCTGCTGGCTTTCGTGCGGCGACCAACCGGTCAGGTACAACAACTGGAAGGTGGCCCGCACCCGCCCGTCGCCATCGCGGTTGGCATGGTCATAGGCAGCGCAGACCCGCGCCAGCAGGTGAGCGGGCGTGATGGTGCGGCGCCGGTCGACCAGGCCATTGGCCAGGCCGAATGATTTCAACTCCTGCATCAGGGCAAGTGCCCCGTCATAGCGCACGGTCAGCCGGTCGGTGTCGGCCACGGGCAAGGCAAAGCCTGCTCGTTGCAACAGGCCGCCTGCATCACGCACATCAACGAACGGGGCAACCCGTGGCGATGCACCACCGGTGAGATCGGCTTCCGTTTGCAGCCAGGCGAGGCGAAGTTCGCTCAAGGTATCGCCGCCCAGCATGGCCGCCAGCATGACCCCGTCCGGCACCAGGGCGCGCTGCAACCGGCTGAGCGCGCCGGGCAGATCGTTGATCCACTCAAGGCCGGCGGTCACGATCAGGCAGTCGAAGGCTGCTTCGGGCAGGGGTGTGGTCTCAAGCGCCAGGCCATCGTCAGACAGCACAGGCAGACGGGTAACAGTGGCACCTTCCGCCAGCTCCGGTGCGATGAGGCCGGCCAGTCGATCAGCATCGAACGAAACCAGCCCGACCTTGGCAAAACGGCGCGTGATCAGGCCGAGCCGGCCAGCCAGTTCGTCGGCCGCGAGACGTTCGAGGAAGGCCGGTTGGCGGCCGGCGTCACGGGTGCGGGCCAGCCGTTGCGAGATCAGGCGGGTGTCGAACAGGTTGGGTGCCGGGTTGGTCATGGTTTTCACATAGGCCTCTCCATGGGTTGCTTGCAAGTGTGCAGGCAGGCAGGCAATCCTTGGCGGATGAGACGATTGATACCAGCCTTGCAGCAGGTCTTCGGTTCCGGGCGGCGGATGGCCAGTGGTGTGCTCAACCTGCTGGTGCCGCAGACCTGCCATGCCTGCCAGGTGCCGGTGACAGCGCCGGGCGGCCTGTGCGCGGTGTGTTGGGGCAACCTGGAGCTGGTGTCGGCGCCGGTATGCGATGTGTACGGCACACCGATGGCGTATGATGGGGGTACGGGTGCGATATCGCCGCGCGCCATCGAGCAACCGCCGGGCTGGCACCGGGCACGCGGGGCCGTGGTGTTCAATGATGCCTCGCAGGCGCTGGTACATGCGCTGAAGTATCGTGACCGGCATGAAGTGACGACTACACTGGCGCGGATGATGTTGCATGCGGGCCGTGAGATTGTGGTGGACGCAGACCTGCTGGTGCCTGTGCCGCTGCACCAGTGGCGGTTATGGCAGCGGCGTTACAACCAGTCGGCACTGCTGGCGCGGGAACTGTCCGGCCTGTCCGGGGTGGAGATGGTGCCTGACCTGCTGTTGCGTACCCGTCAGACACGCTCGCAAGTGGGGCTGAAGCAGGGTGAGCGGGCGCGCAATGTCAAAGGTGCATTCGAGGTGTCAGCACGGCACCTGGAGCGGGTGGCGGGTGCGCGTATCGTGCTTGTGGACGACGTGATGACGTCTGGTTCAACGGCGAGCGAATGTGCCCGCGCACTTCTTGCGGCAGGGGCTGTGCAGGTGGACCTGCTGGTGTTCGCGCTTGTCAGCGGGCGGGCTT
>CAYMJJ010000143.1:0-5439 GCA_964390445.1 uncultured Anderseniella sp. | reverse complement strand
AAATGATCAAGTGGATTCTCATTCTCATCGCCGTCGCCGCCATCGCCAGCCTGCTTGGCTTTCAAGGTGTTGCCGGGGCGGCAGCAACCGGCGCAAAGATCCTCATCGTGATCGCCCTAGTCCTGTTCATTCTTGTGGTGCTCGGCATCATCGCCATTGCGGGTCCGGCAGCGCTCGCAATGTGATGAATTGCACATCCTGCCCGTGACAGTGCGAGCAGGATGAATTCAACACCAAGGCGAACAACAAAGCGGCTTCCCCCCATCCCCTGCAAACCGGGCCCGCCGTACCAACAAGAACCGCCAGACTGTCATGACCCCCTCGCCGGCACGATCAGGCCCCTCCCTCCTGATCCTGCCGGCGAAGTGCTTTCCAGCCTTGGCCGGGGCAGCTATAAGCATGCCATGTTCACCACCTTCTTCCACGAGCTGAAAGCCGCCGGCGTGCCCGCCACGCTGAAGGAATACCTGACCCTGATGGAGGCGATGGAGAAGAACCTTGCCGGCTTCTCGGTCGAGGATTTCTACTACCTGTCGCGCGCCACGCTGGTGAAGGACGAACGCAACCTCGACAAGTTCGACCGCGTCTTCGGCCACGTCTTCAAGGGCCTTGAAGGCCTCACGCCCGAAGAGCTGCTCGCCAACATCCCCGAGGAGTGGTTGCGCAAGCTCAACGAGAAGTTCCTCACCGAGGAAGAAAAGGCCCAGATCGAGGCGCTCGGCGGCTGGGAAAAGATCATGGAGGAACTGAAGAAACGCCTCGAGGAACAGAAAGGCCGTCACCAGGGCGGCAACAAGTGGATCGGCACCGGCGGCACGTCTCCCTATGGTGCCTACGGCTACAACCCCGCCGGCATCCGCATCGGCCAGGACAGGAACCGCAACAACCGCGCCATCAAGGTGTGGGACAAGCGCGAGTTCAGGGACCTCGATGACTCCGTCGAGCTTGGCACCCGCAACATCAAGGTGGCGCTGCGCCGGCTGCGCAAGTTCGCCCGCGAAGGCGCACCGGAAGAGCTCGACCTCGACGACACCATCCGCTCCACCGCCAACCGAGGCTACCTCGACCTCAAGATGGTGCCCGAGAAGCGCAACACGGTGAAGGTGCTGATCTTCTTCGACGTGGGCGGATCGATGGATCCCTACATCCGCATGTGCGAGGAGCTGTTTTCAGCCGCCCGCGCCGAGTTCAAGCACATGGAGTATTTCTACTTCCACAACTGCGTCTACGAACGCCTCTGGAAGGAGAACCGCCGCCGCCACACCGCCACCCAGCCCACCTGGGACGTGCTGCACACCTACGGCTCCGACTACAAGGTGATCTTCGTCGGCGATGCCTCGATGAGCCCCTATGAACTCACCCACTCCGGCGGCTCGGTCGAGCACTTCAACGACGAGCCCGGCGCGCTGTGGCTCAAGCGCATCACCGACATCTACGGCTCATGCGTATGGCTCAACCCGTCGAATCAGAAGTACTGGAACTACACGCCGTCGATCCAGTACATCCAGCAGATGTTCGAAGGCCGCATGTACCCGCTGACCATCGAGGGGCTGGACGAAGCGATCAGGGAACTGGTGCGATAGTTACCGGCCGCTCGTCAGCATCCGCACGATCACGTAGACACCGTCGAAGAATGCCCACACGCACAGAACGATCAATATCGCCATCCCGGGAGCCAACGCCTTGATGGCCTGGATCTCGCCGCCGGTCTGTGAAAACGCCACCTCGCCCGTGGTCAATGATACAGCTAGCATTACGATCGCGATGACCCACGCCAGGTTCATCGACAGCGCGTATTTCCAGTGACCGAGATAGAACCTGTGCGCCGCCATCCCGCCGAGGAAGAACCAAAGCGGCACGGCAATCCACAACGTCTTGCCCGGTGCATAGTCCTCTCGAGTGCCGAAATCCACGTCCAGATGATCATCGGACGATTTCAGGAAACTGCCGAGCAGCCCGTTGCGCTCACCGTCGGCAGATGGTTCCTCGTAGGCACTTACCGGGACCGGGCGATTGAACGCGGCGCTGGCCGCTACACCGCGTTGTCCAAACGTTGCCATGACTGACCCTTCCGTGGCTGGCTAACCGTCACGCGAAAGGTACAGGCCCAAATCTTACCAAAGGTTGACTGGACACGCTGCAGTTTACGCGCCCTCCGGATCTAAGGCGTCACTTTTCCAGCATCTTCACCATCGCTTCGTAGCCGCGCTCGCGCGCAAGGTCGAGCGGCGTGCGGCCCGACCGGTCGGTGATGGACCTGTCCGCGCCCGCGTCGATCAGCAGCTTGAGCGACTTTTGGTGCCGCTCGCCGCCATCGCCCAGCACCACCGCCTCGATCATCGCCGTCCAGCCCAGGTTGTTGACGTGATCGAGCGGTGCACCCGCCTTGATCAGCACGTCGATGCTCTCCCAGTTGCCCTCGTGGGCCGCCGCAATCAGCGCCGTGCCGTCATAGATGCTGGTGATGTTCTTCGCGTTACCCCCGGCCTTGACCGCCGTTGCGACCATGCCGGCATCATCAGCCACGGCTGCAATGGTGATGATGTCGTACTTGTCGCGCTCCAGCAGGTTCGCATCACCTCCCGCTTCCGCCAGCGCCAGCACGGCCTCATCGTGCGACTGGTAGGCTGCCACGTGCATTGGTGTCCGCCCGTAAGCATCCGTCGCGTTGACGTTTGCACCGGCTGCGACGAGTTGCTTGATCATGGCTATATCGCCCTGCGCCGCAGCCGCATGCAGGCCCGTATAGGCCGCAAGCTCTGCCCCCGTCGGCGCCACCTGCGCCCAGGCCTGGCCGGGCACAAGGCCGAGAATTGCCACCAGCGCTATTGCAACCAGCAAACGGTTCATTGGTGTTTCCCTTTTGTCACTTGCAGGCCAACTGCCCACACCCTAAGTCTGTCGCATGCTGTTTGAAAAGCTCAATGCCCTGTTTTCATCGCCTGCCCCCGCTGCAAAGCCCGACGTGCGCACGGCAGTCGCTGAACTGCTGATCCACGCCTCGCTGATCGATGGTCGGCTCGACCAGTCAGAAGCCGCCGCCCGCGACCGCCTGCTCAAGGACAAGTTTGACCTTTCCGAGCAGGAACTGTCGCGTTTGCTCGCAGAAGCCCGCCTCGCCTATGATGACTCGATCGATTTTTACGCCTTCACCAGCGAAATCAAGACCGCCTACGACCGAGACCAGCGCGAAGCGGTGGTCGAGATGTTGTGCGAGATCCTGCTGGCCGACGGCGTCATCACCGACGAGGAAATGAACATGGGCTGGCGCATTGCAGGCCTGCTCGGCTTCGACAACCGCGAGTGGGTAAATATTCGCAAGCGCGTGGAAGACCGCCGCACCGCATGACCGGTTGGCTTCAGCGCCCGCGAAAATCGCGCCCGGCGTCACCCCAATGACCTAAATGTAATGTTGGCTGTGCGCCGGAAATGGCCGGGCCGACCCGTCTCAGGGGTGAAGAGGGACGGTTCACCAACCACATTTCCCAAAGACATCTGCTAACCAAGGAGTTTCCCCATGAGAAAATCTGTCACCATTGCTCTTGCGGCTGCCGCAGCCATCACCGTTGGCGCAGCCGGCACTGCCGCGTGGGCCTACAAGGACAACAGTTACGGCGGCTACGGCGGCGGTTATCACGGCGGCATGCACGGCAAGCACCACAGCTGGCGCCGGGGCCACGGCGAGGGCCGCGGCATGGGCCATGGACGCGGCCACGGTGGTCATCGCGCCATGATGACGATGATGATGGAACGCTACGACGCCAACAAGGACGGCAAGCTGACCCAGGAAGAGATCAACTCCAACCGCGAGGAATGGTTGAAGGAGTTCGACGCCAACAACGATGGCATGTTGAGCCTCGACGAATTCAAGCAGCTTTACCTCAAGGCACGTGCAGAGCGCATCGTGCGCGAGTTCCAGCGTTTTGACCGTGACGGCGATGCGCAACTGACCCTCGACGAATACCAGCGCCCCATGGCCGACATCGTCGAGCGCATGGACCGCGACGGTGACGGTGCCATCAGCAAGGATGACCGCCGTGGCCGTGGCAAGATGCGCCACCGCATGGGCGGCGGAATGGGCGGCGGCATGGGCGGCATGACTGACGACAGCCCGTCCGACGAAAACAGCGCCGATGATGAAGCGCCCTCAACCGGCAACAATTGATGGCTTGACGGTCATTCCGAGCACAGCTCACACGCGGCTTTCGGTACGGCAGTTATCACGCCCCTCTCGCTGACGTTGCCAGCCGGGGGCCGAGTGTGAAAAACGGCCCGGTCAGTGCATTATTCGCCCCTTCGCACTGGCCGGGCTTTCAATTGCCTGAACGCCTTTGAGCACGATGGTCAGCCCCTCGTTAATGCGTTGAAAACACTCAAACGGTACAAGTCTTGCTCACAAACTCGTGACAATCGGGGAATCATCCGGTTCGCACGAGTTTGCGGACGTCTGGCAAGGTGAGTTGCGGCAGTGAGTACCGTTTTGAGACAATTTGCAGACGATGCCGTCAAACTGGACGAGGCCAGGACTCACAAGCTGGGCATCGCTGAAAGCCGCCCGTCACGGCGTCTGCCCGCAAAGCCGCTGCTGCACGCAGATCGCATCACGACACGCGAAGGCTTGCAGGCCTTGCGCGAAGACTGGCAGGCACTCGAAGACGCCTGCGATGACAGCGCCGCCGTGTTCCAGTCCTACGACTGGTGCTCGACCTGGGCCGACGCATTCCTCGACAGTTCGTCCGGTGTTGAACTGGCGATTTTCACGCTGCGCCACAACGGCAAACTGGTATGCCTGTTTCCCGGCATGATCTGCAGCGAAAGCGGCCCGCGCATCCTTCGCACGCTGAGTGAACCTTACGCACAATACTCCGGCATGCTCTGCGACCCGGCGCTTGATGCCGCCCATGCAGTTGAAACATTGTTCACCGCCATCACATCTCTTGCCCGTATCGACCTGATCCACCTGCGCCACGTGCGCGACGGCAGCTTCGCACACCGGTTCGCCGCCGCTGTCTTGCGCCCGTCCAGCTATTGCGAGACGGCACCGTGCATGGACCTGACCGCCTTCACCAGCGATGCTGCGTATCTCGCCCGCTACACCAAGGTGCAGCGCCGCCGCCGCAAGAAGATCAGCACTGCCCTCGAAAGCCTCGGACCCGTCGAGTTCGGCAAGTTTACCGGTGGAGCAGCGTTTGATGAATTGCTCGATGGGATCGTTGGCCACAAGCAGGCCTGGATCGCCGAACGTGGCCTTCATTCCACCGCATTGCATGACCCGCGCCTGACCCGCTTCATTGCCGCCCTGGCCCGTCGCGAGGGCGCTGGCCTGCATCCGGTCATCACCTCGATGACCGCCGGCAACCGCGCCATATCGCTCGAACTCGGCTTGCGCTATCGCGGCCGCCATTGCGCCTTCATCACCGGGCATGACCCCGAACTGAC
>CAYMJJ010000142.1:0-5606 GCA_964390445.1 uncultured Anderseniella sp. | reverse complement strand
AGGCGGCCGCCAGCAACTGCTCCCTGGCCTGATCGGTGGGTGGCGTGTCGCTTCGTGCCGGCTGGCCGACTGCGTTTAGTTGGTCGGCCGGTATTTTGCGCCAGGACGCCGGTGCGAGCGCCCTGAAGAATGCGATTATCCTTCCCGTCCGACCGTATATTAATTCGGCTTCCCGGACGACGACATGACCCGGATCGTTCATTAATATTGCGATTCGCCCGGCTCCTCAGCATCCCGCGATCTGCCGCGCCAGAACGGTGAGCTGTTCATCGCAAGGAACATTAAGCGCATGACACAACGCCTGCACAGGGAACCATTGCTGCATTTCGCCCTGCTCGGACTGGCGCTGTTTGCACTGTACGCCAGCCTGAACCCACAGGCGCTGGTGGCGCCAGATGAAATCGTGATTGACGCCGCGCGCGAGCAGGCTCTGAGCGACCAGTTTGCGAGTTTGTGGCAGCGCCCGCCAACCGCCGAGGAACTCGAAGGCCTCTTCGAAAACTGGCTGCGCGAGGAAGTGCTCTATCGGGAGGGGCTGGCACTGGGGCTGGCGGAGGACGACCCCGTGGTGCGCAGCCGCGTCGCACAGCAGGCGAGCTTTCTCAGTACCGCCCAGACGCCGGTTGAGCCGGATGAGTTGGCCTTGCAGACCTGGCTGGATGCGCACCCTGACGATTACATCATTCCGGCCATGTACAGCTTCGAGCAAGTGTACCTAGGCCCGGCGAACACTGCCGCTGGGCAGGACCCGCGCATCGCCGCCGCCCTGCGGGCGCTGCAAGCCGGCGATCCGGTCGCCGTGGCGGCCGAAAGCCGGAACACTCTGCCGCGCAGCCTGGTCAATGCGCCCGAGTTTGAAGTCAGTCGCGCGTTTGGCAGGGCCTTTGTAAACGCCTTGCCTGCACTGCCACTGGGTGAGTGGACGGGGCCGGTCGCATCCGGCCAGGGTTTGCACTTGCTGCGCGTTGATGCACGCAGCGCTGCGCGACCGGCTCGACTGGAAGACGTCCGCCAGGCGGTAGAACGCGATTACATCCAGGCGCAGCAGGACCAGCTCGAAGAAGACCACTATCAGGCCATGCGGGCACGCTACACCATTCGCGTGGCGCCCGGCATCCGGTTTACGGCCGGCGAGGAGCCGGGCCAGTCCGGTGCGAATCAGGCTCGCTGAGATGGTCCGTGCGCTCATTGGCATGCTGCTGCTGGCCTGGTCGGCGCTGGCCGCTGGTGACGATTTTCGCCCGGCCTACCTGGAAATCCGGGAGCTCGACAACGAACGCTACGATGTTCTCTGGAAGGTACCGAGTAAAGGTCAGGCACAACGCCCGGCGATCAGCGTGCATTTTCCAGCGACTACCGAGGTGCTGCAGGAGCCTCGCGTCATCACCAGCGACGACGCCCGGATCGAGCGCTGGCAGGTTCGCCACGCCGGCGGCCTGGTCGGGCAGACCATTGCTGTCGAAGGCGCCGGCCCCGGGGTAACCGATGTGATCGCGCGAGTGGAGCGGCGTGATGGCAGCTCCCGGCTCGAACGCCTGCCCGCCAGCAATCCGCAATTCCAGGTGCAGTCGCCGGCCGGCATTGGCGCTGTCGCCTGGACCTACTTCGTGTTGGGTGTCGAGCACATACTGAGCGGCATTGATCACCTGTTGTTTGTGCTGGCGCTGCTGTTGCTGGTCCGCGGGGCCAGGCAAATTGTAATCACGGTGACGGCGTTTACCCTCGCACACAGCGTCACGCTGCTCGCTGCCACACTCGGCTGGGTGCACGTTCCTGGCCCGCCTGTCGAATCCATCATCGCCTTGAGTATCGTGTTTGTAGCCGCAGAGGTGCTGCACGGTTTGCAGGGCCGCCCCGGGATGACGGCGCGCGCGCCGTGGCTGGTGGCGTTCAGTTTTGGTTTGCTTCATGGCTTTGGTTTTGCAGGCGCACTGGCGGAGGTGGGGCTGCCCCAGACCGCGGTCCCCACGGCCTTGCTAATGTTCAATGCCGGTGTCGAAGTGGGCCAGCTGGTTTTTGTGGCCGTGATGCTGCTGGCCGGTGCGGTGTTGGCCCGCTTGAAATGGTTCAGCCGACCCTCGTCCATGCAATCGGCGCTGATCGCTTCTGCCTATGGCATCGGCAGTATCGCGGCGTTCTGGACCGTCGAGCGGGTGGTCAGCTTCTGGGCCTGAGGTGCGAGGCGTGGCTCCCTGGCCCGGTTGCCGGCAGACGTCAACCTTGCGAGCGCCTATACTTAAGGCGCAGACCACGGCAGTGCCGCGCAGCTTGCCAGTGAGTAAAAAAGGGGAGAACCAATGCGCAGTGCCCGTTCGAAGTGCGGTCGCAAGCAGACGCTGGCGGTAGGCGCTTGAGAGGCTGGCTGCTCACGCTGTGCGTTCTGAGCGGCACGTGGATTTTGCTGGCCATGGCCGATAGCCACGCCCGGGATAACTGGCAGGTGCCTGAGGCGCTTGCTGCGGAGGTGGCGGCGCTCAGTGAGGTGCAACAGGCTTTTCTTGCGTCCGGCGAGGTGCTGCAGTTCATGCCGCGCCAGCAACTGGAACACGAGCTGGCCAGTCGCGACACAGAACAGATGCAACGACTGCTCGACGACGTGATGGCCCTGGCCGAAACCATGGCCTTTGACCCGGAACGCGACATGGGCGCCATTCCGCTGAACCTGACGTCACAGCGCTTCGGTGGCGGGAACGGCATACCTACGCCGGCACCTATGCGGGACCAAAAGCGCCAGCCGGGACCGTTCTCCGTGCACCGTTATCTGTACCCCGCGTCCGGTGTGCCGACTTTTGGCGGTGCCAGGGTGGCGATTTGGCCGGAGGACCTGGTGGCCGGCAAGGTTGATGTGGCCATCATCGGCGTGCCGTCCAATATGAGCAGCGGGCGTCGTGATGGAATCAGCGGCCCGGACGCCATGCGCGCGCTCAATACCATCGCCCTACCCGACGGCAAGTCATTACTGCGGCCTATGGAAGCACTCGCGGTGGTCGATTACGGCAATTTTGCTGTGGACCGGCTCAGTGCCGAACGCACTGTGGCCCACGTGAGGTCGATGGTGGCCGAGACGGCGCAGACCGGCGCGGTACCCATGATTGTCGGCGGTGATACCTCCTTGCTGTATGCCAGCGTCAAGGGTGTCGCGACGGCGCGCGACGCCGGCCGATTCGGACTGCTGCACTTCAGCGCCCATCCGGATACCGAGCAGCAGGATGACCACACCATTTCTGACCGGCGCGCGGTCTATGCCCTGTTGGACGAAGGCATCATCCTCGGTGCAGACACCATCCTGTTTGGCCTGCGCGGGCCCGATGTCGACCTGGCAAGCCTGCGCTGGCTGCGCGAGCGCCAGGTGCGCTATCACACGATGGCTTCGGTGCAGCAGCGCGGTTTCGAAGCGGTTCTCAAGCGGGTGCTGCGTGAAGTTGGTCGTGGTCCGGAGTCGTTTTTCGTGTCCGTTGATGTCAGCGTTCTGGACCCGAGCGACATGGTGGCCGCGGGGCGCATGGTGCCCCAGGGACTGCGCGTAGCGGAGGTCACCCGGGCCATTCGCACGGTCTGCGCGAACAAGCAGATCGTCGGTTTTGAGATCACCGACCTGGCGCCCATGCTGGACTACTCCCGGCTGTCGGTCAGCCATGCCAACGCTATTCTCAACGCCTGTCTGAACGGAGTAGCCGTGGGCCGTGCCGGGCTGGACGCGGACTATATCCATCCCTTGGTACTTGATCATGGCCAACGCTAGTGCCCGCACAACAAGGAGACCGTGTTTGAAATTTCCTGAAGTGCGCACCTTGGCCACTGCCCTGCTGATAACCCTTGCCGTGAACTTTGTGTCGGCACCCGGGTTGCCCGCGGACGAAAAGCCGCCGCCGGAGCCGCTTGACCCGGCCATGCCGGAGCACGTGGTTGGCGACCAGGCGTATCCCTTCGAAACGGCCGACCCGCGTGTTGAGGCGGAAGAATCCATTGATTTGCCCGCTGAGGTCGAGCCGAAGCTGCAACTGCTTACTGTAGAAGAACGTGCTTTCCTGGAAAGCGGCGATGCCCAGCGTTTCGCCGGCGGGTTGAAAGAGACCCTGGAGGCCCTGGAAGAGCGCAGCCCGGAGGAGGTCAAAGCGTGGGTAGGAGCGTTGCGCGAGGTGTTCGACAGTGCGCGCTACATCGAGGGCGTCGACGCAGCAAATATTCCGCTCAATATCGATTCTGAAAAATTCAATGCCTGGCGCCTGCGCCGGCCACGCTCCATGGATCCTCAACGCGAGGATGGCCCGGTCCCGCTCGGCCGCTATGACGGGGACGGCGGTCCGCCGACCTTTGGCGGGTTCCCGTTGGCGCTCACCCGCGAGGACCTTATCGCCGGCGAAGTCGACGTGGCCATTCTCGGTGCGCCGCTGAACATGGGTTCGGGCTGGCGCGACTCCGGTGCGCAGGCCACGGTTGAATTACGCCGGCTCGGCTGGGATATCGGCACGCATGACCAGTATGTGCAAATTGACGCCTCCAAGGTTCTCACCATCGTGGACTACGGGGACGTGGCGGTAGACAACGAAAGCACCGAGCGTTCGATGCGACACGTGCGCGAGGTGGTGCGAGAGATCGCCGAAACCGGTGCCGTGCCCATGATCGTGGGTGGTGACCACTCACTGGAATACCCCAATGTGGCTGCCCTGGCGGATGTATATGGCAAGGAGCGGGTCTCGGTCATCCATTTCGATTCGCACTACGACGCCTGGTGGGGCGGCCCGCACCTGATTTCGCATGGCTACCCGGTGTATCGCCTGATCAATGAAGGTCATGTCCGGGGCGCCGATTTTATCCAGGTGGGCCTGCGTTCTTCGGAGCCGGATGAGACTGGTTTTAAATGGATGCGCGAGCAGGGCATGCGCTATCACACCATGGCCGAGATTGAGCAGCGTGGTTGGGACGCGGTGCTCGACCGGGTGGTGGCCGAAGCCAGTGAGGAGGGGCGCAAACTGCACATCTCTTTCGACATCGATGTGATCGACCCGGCTTTTACCCCCGGCACAGGAACCCCGGTGCCGGGCGGGATCAACATGCGCGAAGCAATCAGCATCGTGCGTCGCCTGTGCGCCGAGGCAAACGTCGTGGGCTTCGACCTGTTGGAACTGCACCCTGCTCTCGACCCGACCTACAAGACCACACTCAACAGCACGCACATCATCAAGGCGTGCCTGACCGGACTGGCCATGAACCGGGAAGGCATCACCGACACGCATTACCTGAGTCCACTCGCCTCCGAGCACGCCATCGACGATTACTACGGCGACCAGCAAGAATATCTGGATGCCACCGCCGAGGAAGAGCAGGCGCGGGAGGCAAAGGAAAAGGCCGAGCGGGAAGAATAGGGCGCGGGCGCGCCCAGAGCATTTGAACGCATGCAACTCCGTCTGTTTGCGGCAACGGCGCGTGTGAACGCCGCCACATTGCACGGTCTCGCGTAAAGCTGGATCAATTTTCGCCGTAATTCTGCAGACAACCGTTCGCTTATTCAAATGCCTGACGCCGGGGCTGGTCGTCGATCCCGGCGCAGACTAACGGACGTTACTGATCGCGTTCTTGGCCGTATCGTGCCTCGCCTTGATCAG
>CAYMJJ010000141.1:0-5722 GCA_964390445.1 uncultured Anderseniella sp. | reverse complement strand
TGCCGAACATCACGCCGATCTTCATGCGGATCTGGTTGATGAAGATGACCATGCAATGGGTCTTGGAAATCGAGCCGGTCAGCTTGCGCAGCGCCTGGCTCATCAGCCGTGCCTGCAGGCCCGGCAGGCTGTCGCCCATGTCGCCTTCCAGTTCGGCCCGCGGCGTCAACGCAGCAACGGAGTCGATCACCAGCACTTCAACGGCACCGGAGCGCACCAGCGTATCGGCAATCTCGAGCGCCTGCTCACCGGTATCAGGCTGGGAGATCAGCAATTCGTCGACGTCCACGCCCAGCTTGCGGGCATAGAGCGGATCAAGCGCATGCTCGGCATCGACAAAGGCGCAGATGCCGCCGCGCTTCTGGCTCTCGGCAATGACATGCAGCGCCAGCGTGGTCTTGCCCGATGATTCCGGACCGTAGATTTCAACCACGCGCCCCTTCGGCAGGCCACCAATGCCCAGCGCAATGTCCAGCCCGATGGACCCGGTCGAGATCGCCTCGACCTCGATCGCCTTGCTTGAGCCGAGCTTCATCACCGAGCCCTTGCCGAATGCCCGTTCGATCTGCCCCAGTGCGGCCTCAAGTGCCTTCTGCTTGTCCATTGAACCGGTTTCCACAACCTTCAGACTAGTTTGCCCCATAGCTCTCACCATCCTTATTTCACATTGACCGGCAGATCGCCAGACCACCCGTGCGTTCCGCTTATGTTCCAGAACATCGTACACTTTTTGTTCTTGCGCAAGAACATTTTTGTCGTCAGGGATTCATGCGGGATTTCTGCGGATTGAAGCTGGCTCGCAGGCAGCGTGGGCAGCCGCACGCATGGCGGTCAATCTGGCGCAACAGGGCCTCGAGCCGGGTCGCTCCCCGTCCTGGTGTTGCGGCAGGACGGGGAGCTTCGGGGGCAGAGGCCGGACTGACACTCCAGGGGCTGTATATCTGAGCCAACTCTTGGGGAGAGCAATGTCTTTCCGGCCTCAACCGACAGGGCGGGCAAATGTTGCAGACCCACCCATCCCTGCCAGTATCTGATGTTCCGTGCCGGCGAGCGGCCTGATGACCCTGACAGTACTTCTGACCGGATTCACCGCTACACCGATATTAAAAACCTGGACATTCAACAGTTCACCGGCCTTCGGTTATTGCGTGTGTCCAGCTTCGTCAGCCTCGTCTTGGCCCCTCCGGCCAACTGTTTGCGCGTTTGCGATTTTCTCTAATAGCGTGCATTTAATTAAAAGACAAGTATCATAGGTTGCATTTGTGAGCCAGTGATAAATTGTGCGCATGAGGGCATGCAGGATTTCCAGTACACTGGTGCGGGCAAGGCTGGCGTAAGTCCCTGTTTTCTGCCACTTTCCCCTTTCAAGAGGCCAGACCGGAACGAAAGCGACATCCATGCGCATCGACGGACTTCAGTACTGCAAGTATAGCGAGAAGGTGTTCAGGCAAATGCGGGAGGGCCAGGTTGATTCGGCCCATGTAACCGTTTGCTATCACGAGAATTTCCGCGAAACAGTCGCCAATCTGGAGCGCTGGAACCGCTGGTTCGAGCAATACCCGGAACTTATCTTCAAGGGCACCACCGGAGCGTGTGTCCGCAAGGCGCGTGAGACCGGCCGTACCGCGATCTTTTTCGGCCTGCAGAACTGCTCGCCGATCGAGGACGACATTGGCCTGGTGGAGATCCTGCACACCCTCGGCGTGCGCTTCATGCAGCTTACCTACAACAACCAGTCGCTGCTGGCGACCGGCGCCTACGAGGCCGAGGATACCGGGCTCACGCGGATGGGAAAGCAGGTGGTGCGCGAAATGAACCGCGTCGGGCTGGTGGTCGACATGTCGCATTCCGCCGAACGCTCCACGCTGGAAGCCATCGACCATTCCACCCGGCCCATCGCCATCACCCACGCCAACCCGAAGTTCTGGCACGCTGGCCTGCGCAACAAGTCAGACGAGGTCCTCAAGGCGCTCAGCCAATCCGGCGGCATGCTGGGCTTCTCGCTCTATCCGCATCACCTGAAAGCCGGCCCGGACTGTACGCTGGACAGCTTCTGCGAGATGGTCGCGCGCACCGCAGACATGATCGGCATCGACCACATCGGCATCGGCTCGGACCTGTGCCAGGACCAGCCCGACAGCGTGGTCGAATGGATGCGCGTCGGGCGCTGGTCGAAGGAAATCGACTATGGCGAAGGCTCGAAGGACAATGCCGGCTTTCCGCAGCAGCCGGACTGGTTCCGCGACAACCGCGACTTTGGAAACATCGAGCGAGGCCTCATTGACCGGGGCATGTACCGCGAGGAGGTTGACAAGGTGATGGGGCTCAACTGGCTGGCGTTCTTCGACAAGAACTTCGTGCCCTTGTAGACGTTCTAAACCTCGTTGTTGCCATGCCTGTAACTGTCAGAATGATTGGCTGGCCAATACCAACACAATTGCGAAATCATCTGCCTTTTCCACCCAATGTAACTCCCGGCAGGCTCAATTCTACTGGACTCCCGCCCATGAGAATTAACTCAATAATTGATGTTGGCGTGACTTCAATTCCAATGCGAATTAAATTGCCAGTGAAAGAGCATTCGCCCTGACCACATTTCTGGAAGGGTGTATTGGAGTAGACGGGATCATGGCACAGAGCGAGCCGTACAGATTTGATCAAGTGGCGATTGACGATCTCGAAAAGGATATTCGTGCGCTGGAGCATATCAGCGCCAAGGGTATCGTCGTGAGCCGCAAGAACATTACAGTCCTCAAGCAATGCCGTGATCGGATGGACAGGCTTCTGGCAAACCTTGGCAGCGGCCAACGGCGTCGGTAACCGGACGGTCCCACAAACATCAATCCCGGCCTGCACACGCACGGCATCAGCTGCACTAAACGCTTCACTCAATCGATGTATTGATCGATCACAGTAGAAGATTGACGAGTTTCGATATGTCCCATTTTGAAATTCATGGCAAAAGGCGTTGAGCAAAAATTCTTTTAGTTTCAAGAATTCCCGGAATACTGCTGAATTTTGAATTGGCCCAAGAATTGCGACAGAGCGGAGAGTCAGTTTTTCCGACGCAACGTCAGACAGTAAACCGACATAACTGAAAGGACTCTATTGTCCAAAAGGATACAGAGATGGCACAGAAAATCCACAACTGTTCTTATGACTTGCCTGATCGCAAGCATCAGAACTCGATGACCGAAGTTGGCGCTCGGTTCCAGGGCAACCTGGCCGATGTCGACAATGGCACCCCGTCACAGACCAACGCGACACCATTCAGCATGTCCGCAAACAAGGTAGCAGTACTGCCTGTAGCGGCTGACAAGGTGCAGCCAGCGGATACCCCCGCCCTGCAGACTGGGGAACTCGAGACAGTGAGAGATATTCTCGTTGGCCCGTTTGCAACCGTGACGGCGCAGCGGCTTGAGGAATTCGTGGTTATCCTCGAGGAACTTCAGACCCAAATGGACGAACGCGAAGCTGCGCTGGAGAAGAAGATTGCATCGGTGCAATCTGACCTCACCGAACGCGAACAGGCCCTGAACCAGCAGATCGCTGACCTCAGCGCGCTTGCTGCCAAGCGCGACGACGAGCTTCAAGTGAAGATCGCACAGGTCGAGCAGGATGTGGAAAGGCGCGACACCGACGTGAAGCGCGATCTGTCCGAGCTGGACGCGAAACTCGATCGCAACGACCTGAAAATCGTTGAGACAGGCAAGGCCTTTGCCGCCTCCTTGGCGGAAGCACGAAACCAGAACCAGCAGAAGGTCTGTGACATCGGCTCGGCAATCTCTTCACTCGGCGAGCAGATCGCGCTCATGGGCAGTGATCAACCCCGCATGAACGGCAACTGATCAACTGCCATCAGGCTCACGTTTTCAGACTGACATGCCTGGCTACTCAAATCAGCGGCCCCGGCTTCGGCCGGGGCTTGTCATTTGCAGGCTGCGAAAAATCCTCATCCATTGGCAATGACCTATGACGACCCGGTGACAGGGGACTCAACTGGCTAGCGTTCTTCGACGCGAACTTCGGTCCTCCTCCAGGAGCATAACGCTTATCAACTTCAATCGTCCTTGGTGCCGAAATACACCTCGAGCCGCCGCAGACCGGCCAGCACCACGAACCCGGTCACGCCGGTCATTACGGCTATCACCCAGAATCCCAGACCGACCGACAACCCGATCGAGGCAGACAACCACATGCTGGCCCCGGTCGTCAGGCCGCGCACCTCACCCCTGGCAAACACGATGATGCCAGCCGCCAGGAAGGCCACGCCATTGGTGACAGCCTCGACCAGGCGCAGAGGATCGGACCTGACGTTGTCGTCCTGTCCAATGCTCGTCTCAAGTATGCTTGTGGTAATCAGCGCAAAGGTGGCAGCGGCCAGCCCGATGAGGATGTTGGTGCGCAGGCCGGCCGAGTCCTTCTTGATCTCGCGTTCAAGCCCGATGACGCCACACAGGATGATGGTCCCCGCCAGCCGCAACACCAGCACCGGCAGCTGGATCTGCCCCGGCTTCGAAAATTCTTCCGCAAGCAGTTCCCACATCAACTGGCCTCCACGCGTGACCCGTCTAGAACGCGCTCAGCAGCCCTAGCGTTCCCACGAGGATCAGGCTCAGCGCCCACACGGCATCGAGGTTGAACCAGCTTCTGGAGATGAACTGCGGGCCCAGCCACCTGAATACCGCCCAGGCGATCAGCCCACCCGATACGATCATGGCGCCTGCATGGACAACAGACACCGCCACCGCCATGCCAACGTTGCCCCCCATAAGCGTCATCGCCGCCGCGTGGCCCGCGTCCAGTTCATCCGCCTTGCACAGCCCGAGGAAGATCGGCACCAGCATCAGCCCCGCGCCGTGTGCCATCGCCACCGCGAACGACCACAACGCCAGTTGCGTCGGCCTTATGCGGGCCAGGAACCGTGGGTGCCGGCGGTTGATCAGCAGGTAGATTCCGGCACCAACCACCAGCAGCCCTGCCCCGATCTGGATTTCGCGTTGCCATGTCACCAGCGACACCATCACAGCGAACGGCAGCAGCACCCCGGCCATCGCCAGCGTGTGCCCTAGGGCCAGCGGCCCGAGCGCAGCAATGAGGTCGCGCTGGCCACGGCCCATCAGCCCGGCAGAGACAGCCAGTGGCCAGCCCATGCCGGGGTTGATGCCGTGATAGATGCCGGAGCCGACGACGGCGAGCCACAGGCTTGCCGTCGTCCAGTCGTCAAGGCCCAAGACCTACACGTTCGGGTAACAGAAAGAGTCGGTTGAACAGTCCCCGCCTTCCAGCCGGATCTGGTGCGCCCGGTAGCCGTCCGGAAACTCGACCCAGAAATCCTTGTCCAGTTCCAGCCCGCCGTTTTCGCCAACGTTGGCCATGACCATCGCCGCCCCGCGCTCGCCGGGATAGAACTGGTCGTCCCAGGTCGAGTACAGCGAGTTGGTCCAGTACACCCGCTTGCCGTCGCGGCTGATCTCGACCATCTGCGGGCCATAGCCGAACGACTTGCCGTTGGGGTGCCTGGTCTGCTTGACGATGCCGCCGATCTCCACCTTGCCGGCAAGTTTCGGGTTCATCGGGTCGGACACGTCATACTGGTGCATTTCGCCTGTGCCCCAGCACGACACGTAGAGGAACCTGTCATCGAGGCTCAGGTCGATGTCCGTCACCAGCGGCGGCACCGCCTCGAAGCCTTTCAGCAAGGGCGGCAGATCATCTGCCT
>CAYMJJ010000140.1:4333-5860 GCA_964390445.1 uncultured Anderseniella sp. | reverse complement strand
GAGAATGTCGGCCAGTTGAATGATCGCCAGCTTGGCCGGGCCATCCAGCAGGGCCGGGACCTGTTGCAGCAGGACCTGCGTGGCCGCATTCAGCGCCAGGTTCAGGAGCGTGTGCAGCAGGCAGCCAATGAGCAGCAACGCCGCCAGAACGTTGCCCAACCGCAGCCGCAGCCTGACAACAATGTGGATCGCCAGGCACGGCAATTGTTGCGCGACAACCGCAACGCATCGGCGCTGGACAACCGCGAATTGCGCAACCGGCTTGAAACAAGCCGCGAACTGATGGGCAACAAGAACCTTGACCGCGATCTGTTCCGGCAGATCCGCCGCATGGCGCGTCAGGATGCTGATGAGTTGCGCACCCGCGTGGCCCAGCGCAGCGAGAACCGTGAGGAGCGTCGCGAGACCCGCCAGGATTTGCGGGAACTGCTGGGTGATCGCCGCCCGGCATCGAGGCTGAACGACAGGCAGTTGCAGCAGCGCATCGTCTCGGCGCAATCGCTGCTCGATGCCAGGGGCTTGCGGCCGGACACGGAACGGCAGGTTCGTGATATCCTTCGCGAAGCACGGCGTGAAAAGCGTGACCGGTTGATTGCCGGCCGGGACGAGCGCCGCGAACGGCTACGCAACCGGTCGAGCGATTTCGTGATCCGCATTCCGTCGGGCCGCGACTTCCGTGCCCGTGACGACATCGCCGCTGCCGAGGCCGACGACGAACTGCTGCAGAACCAGCTGACTGCCCCGCCGACGCGGCGTATCGAGCGCCGCTACAACAGGTCGGAGTTCCGCAGCAACCCGCGCATCCGTGATTTCATGCCGGCCATCGAGGTTGACACCATCCGGTTCGGCTTCAATGAGGCGTTCGTGCGCGAAGAGGAAATTCCGCAGCTTGAGCGCATCGGCGAGATCATCGAGCGGATCGTGTCTGCCAACCCGGACGAGGTGTTCCTGATCGAGGGCCACACCGATGCGGTCGGCTCTGCAGCGTACAACCTCGACCTGTCGCGCAAGCGGGCAGACGCGGTCCGCGATGCGATGTTGCAGTACTTCAACATCGAACCGGAGAATATCGAGACGGTTGGCTACGGCGAACAGTTCCTGAAGATCGAGACGGAGCTGGAAGAGCCTGAAAACCGGCGTGTCACCATCCGTCGCATCACGCCAATGCTGACGGGCAGCCGGTAAGGTTGCTGTCATCGGCACCTGCGCAGCGCTTTCCCGGCAACCATGTGTTGCCGGGAAGGCGTTGCAACGTTTCTGGCTCCGGGGCGTTTAAGAGCATGAGCGTTAAGGGGCGTGGACCGCTTGTGTCTGATCAAGAGCTTACTGAAACCGAGGAACTTCAATGAAATTTGCACACCATCTCATGGCTGGCGCTGCCGCAGTGGCCATCATTGTAGCGGCCCACCAGCCGGTATTGGCGCAGACGCAGCAAACGGAAGAGCAGGTTCCAGCGCCTGAACAGGCTCCTGCTGCAACGGAAGAAGCCGCACCGGCACCCGAACAGGCTCCGGCTGCAACGGAAGA
>CAYMJJ010000140.1:0-4233 GCA_964390445.1 uncultured Anderseniella sp. | reverse complement strand
CGCCCGAACAGGCACCTGCTGCAACGGAAGAAGCCGCACCCGCGCCCGAACAGGCACCTGCTGCAACGGAAGAAGCCGCTCCAGCGCCTGAACAGGCACCTGCTGCAACGGAAGAAGCCGCACCCGCGCCTGAACAGGCTCCGGCGGCAACGGAAGAAGCCGCACCGGCACCCGAACAGGCTCCGGCTGCAACGGAAGAAGCCGCACCGGCACCTGAACAGGCACCTGCTGCAACGGAAGAGGCCGCACCTGCCCAGCCCCAACAGGAAGAAGGCGCACCAGCCCAGGCCCAGCAGGTCGAGCAGGATCCCGAACCGCAGTTCACCACAGAGACTGTTCTTGCCGATGAACGCCCGGCACCAGAACTGACCGACTCGGCCTTGCGCGAACGTATTCGCGCCGCCGGGGAACTGGCCGCCAACGAGCAGACACCGCGCCGGCAGCGGCGTGCCTTGCAGCAGAAAATGGAAACCGACCAGCAAGAGTTGAACGCCCGCATCGCTGCGAGCACCGGCGTCAGCGTGGGCAGCATGGATGTGTCGGCCAAGGTCAACGAGGTGACCAGCGACAACCGCGAGGCGGGCCAACTGACGGACGACGAACTTCGCAACCGCATCCAGGAAACCCGTGGCCTGCTTGCGACGGAGGGGCTGAATGATCAGCAGCGCGACCAGCTTACCGGCATCCTTCGGGCCGACCGCCAGGTAATCCGCTCGCGGGTTGCAACCCGTGGTAATGAACAGCGCCGGGACGGCCGCAATGCTGACCGCGACGGCGATGGTGATGATCGCCGCCGCTCCGATGACCTGCCGATGCGGGGTGACCAGTTGACCCTGCGCGACCTGATGGACGACGACAGGCCGGCCGATGACCTGACGGCACGCGCGCTTGAGCGGCGCATCGAGGCCAACCGGCGCGCAATGCGCATCGACAACCTGAATGATCGCCAGCGTGCGCGCATCCGCGACCGCATCCGCGATGACCGCCAGGCCCTGCGCGACCGCTATGGCAACCGGCGTGACCGGCGCCGTGACAGGCTGAGTGATCCGGCCTTTGCGCTGGCCATCACCGCTGGTGTCATTGCCAGTGCCGCCATCCGCAGCCGTCCCAATATCGCCGCTGCCGAAGCCTATGACGAGGAGCTTGAAGACTGGCTGACCGCACCGCCACTGGTGGAATCCGACCGGCGCTACACGGTCGAACAGTTCCGCGAGCGCCCGCGCCTGCGCTACGCGGTGCCGGGCATCGAACTCGACACGGTCAACTTCGGCTTCGGCGAGGCGTTCGTGCGCGAGGAGGAAATTCCGCAGCTTGAACGGCTGGGCAGCGCCATCGAGCGTATCGTGGCAGGCAGCCCGGACGAGGTGTTCCTGATCGAAGGCCACACCGACGCGGTGGGCACCGAGGCGGCGAACATGAGACTGTCGCAGCAGCGTGCCGACGCAGTCAAGCAGGCCCTGCTGGAGTACTTCAACATTGCCGATGAAAACCTGGCCACGGTGGGCCGTGGCGAACTGTATCCGAAGATCCCGACCGAAGCCGCCGAGGCCGAGAACCGTCGCGTGTCGGTGCGGCGCATAACCCCGCTGCTTGCCCGCCAGTAAGCGGGCGGGAGTCGAGCAACATTGCTACGGGGTGCCCTGTTGTCGCGGGGCACCCCGTGTCTGTTCCGACAGCTTGAAGTCGCTGCCTCACGCGGCTATAAGCGCGCCAACCTGATCAACTTCCCAGCCAACCGCACAAGAAGGAACGACCGATGGCCGTCCAGCGCACTTTCTCCATCATCAAGCCCGACGCCACTCGGCGCAACATCACCGGCAAGATCAACGCCATGATCGAAGATGCCGGCCTGCGCATCATCGCCCAGAAGCGCGTGCACTGGTCACAAGACCAGGCGAAGGAATTCTACGCGGTCCACAAGGAACGCCCGTTCTACATGGAACTGGTCAACTTCATGATCTCCGGCCCGATCGTCGTGCAGGTGCTGGAAGGTGAAGACGCCATTGCCACCTACCGCAAGGTGATGGGCGCGACCAATCCGGCGCAGGCTGATGCCGGCACCATCCGCAAGGAACACGCCGAGTCCATCGAGGCCAACTCGGTGCACGGTTCCGACAGCGAGGAAAACGCGAAGATCGAGATTGCCCAGAACTTTTCCGACGCTGAAATCGTCGGCTGATTTCCGTCTGAAATCATTGGCTTTGTACGCTGAAGGGCGGTCCTGTGGGCCGCCCTTTTTCGCTTGCGGCGCTGGACCAGAAGTTTGGAAAGTTTCCAAACTATTGAGTTTGTTGAAGGAATTGCGCACAAGGGCTTGACATGAGCCGTCCAGATAAATTACCGAGTAAATTACTCGGCAATTTATCTGGAGTGCGGCACATGACCAACCACGCCTACACCTCGACTGTCATGTACCCGATGCGCACGCTGGGCGACCGGTTGGTGTTGGCCGGCTTGCGAAGCTGGATCGCGGGCATTCATTACGAGGACACCAGTTGCTGGGAGGCGGGCTGGGCCGTGCTGTCGAACGAGCTGCCGCCACAGCACGCGCGCAGCCTGTTCACTGAGCTGGAGCGGCTGGCTTTTGCGGTACGCGATGCCGGCATGACCGGCGCGGTCACGTGGCCGATTGCCTGCAGGCTGGCCAACCGGTTCGAGACGCTGACCCTGGCAGCGGTCGGCCTTACCCAGCGCGGTCTGCGCAACCAGGCACTGGCCGTCATGATGCAATTGAGCCCGAACATGGAGACGAACATGGATGAACTCGTCGACGCGATGACCAGCCTGTGCCTGGCTCTCGACGAGTCAGGACTTGGCATCACCTGCAATCTGGAGCCATTGCTCGCGCTGGATGAGCCCGGCCACGGGGACCAGTCTGCAGTCACCGATCTGCACTCGATACTCGGTGCGGCGCTGCGCAGGGGCATGAACTGAGTGGGTCTGGCTTGCATTGCGGGCAGTTTCCTGCCAAACCGCACGCCATCATGAAAACTCGTTACTTCCTCATCGCCGTTGCAGCAATGGCCATCATCATTGCAGGGTCCAATTACCTGGTGCAGTTCCCCGTGCACGTGACGCTGGGCGCGGTCAACCTGGCTGACCTGCTGACCTGGGCGGCGTTCACCTTCCCCGTGGCGTTCCTGGTCACGGACCTGACCAACAAGCTGTTTGGTGCCGCTGCTGCCCGCAAGGTGGTGTACGCCGGTTTTGCCATCGCCGTGCTGGTGTCGATCCTGGTGGCGAGCCCGCGTATTGCCATCGCGTCCGGTTCTGCGTTCCTGATCTCGCAGTTGCTGGACGTGTCGATCTTCGACCGTTTGCGCGCCGGGCTGTGGTGGCGCGCGCCGCTGGTTTCCTCGATGCTGGGCGCGGTGATCGACACCTTCATATTCTTCTCGCTGGCCTTTGCCGCAAGCCTTGCGTTCCTTGGCGAGGGGCTGGATTTCGCCGTGCAGCCTGCACCGTTGCTGGGCGTGCTGGCGATGGAAGCACCGCGCTGGGTGTCGTGGGCGCTGGGCGACCTGGTGGTCAAGGTGACGATGGCGCTGGTGCTGCTGGCCCCCTACGGGGTGCTGCGCGGGGCGCTTGAGCGGCGCATGTCGGCGGCTGCCTGAGCCAGGCGGTTAACCTGGCATTAACCATACCGGCCGATCCTGAAGCCTCTTTCGACCCTGGGGCGGCTGAAGGAGGTTTTACCGATGACCCCCAAAGCCTGGGCCTTGCTGGCCATAGCGATGATCGTGTTTGCGTGGGCGACGAGTCCTGTCAGGGCAGACGCCGAATTGGCACTGGCGCTGCTGCCGGTGGCCGGCCAGGCAGCGTGCCCGGTGGGCATGCCTGTCAGGTGAGCACGAGGCTGCACAGGTACGACATGCAGCCCAGCGTGGTCAGCAGGCACATCAGTTTCATGTCGTAGGTCATTCAACTCACCTCCTTTCGACGAGGCTGCTTGCGATGAGTTGACTATACGGTACTCGGTCATCACGCTTCTGTGAGCGAATGCACATGCCGTTGCGGCAGGGCGTGCCTGCGCGGGGATGACATGGGACATATTGTTGTGTCGGTCATCGTGCCGGGACCCAGCGTGGGCCCCGGAACAGGTCCGTGGCACAGCATCAGGTTTAGATCATGCCCTGAGCCGTTCGTTGTCCGGGTCCCAGGCCGGCTGGGCGATGATCCGGGCAGGGTGCTTCTCATTGTAGACGAGAATTTCGAATTCGCCGTCCATCCTGG
>CAYMJJ010000139.1:0-6033 GCA_964390445.1 uncultured Anderseniella sp. | reverse complement strand
TCTGAACCAGCGATACATGGCGCGATCATGCGCGATAGTGATTGCCAGAGGATGAAGCCGGTTAACCCCGTTCAATTTGCCGCAAGCGTCACAAATTGACATTTGCGGTGCGAATCCGCATATCTAGCGGCGTACGCTCCGGCGCCGTTGAATGAGGTGCCGCGAAATGGCGTGAAGACATCCGGTCTTTTCGCCTGGCATCCATCAACCCGCGCCCGTCCGGCCGTTCCACAAGTCGAACCGCCCGCACCCGCGCACAATTACAAGAACGGTACATACTCCTACATGTCATTCGACACGCTTGGCCTTAGCGAAAAGGTCCTTACCGCCGTCAAGGCAGCCGGTTACACCGAAGCCACCAAGATCCAGGCAGAAGCCATCCCGCCCGCGCTCGCTCGCCGCGACGTGCTGGGCCTGGCCCAGACAGGTTCCGGCAAGACGGCCGCCTTCACCCTTCCCATGCTGCACATCCTGGAAAAGGGCCGCGCCCGTGCCCGCATGCCGCGCACGCTCATTCTCGAGCCCACCCGCGAGCTTGCGGCACAGGTGCACGAAGCCTTCCAGCTGCTCGGCAAGAACCACAAGATCAACATCGCCCTGCTGATGGGTGGTGTGTCGTTCGACGAGCAGAACAAGATCATCGACCGCGGCGCGGACGTGCTGATTGCCACGCCTGGCCGCCTGCTCGACCATATCGAGCGCGGCAAGCTGATGCTGACCCACATCGAGATTTTCGTGGTCGACGAAGCAGACCGCATGCTGGACATGGGCTTCATCCCCGACATCGAGCGCATCGCCAAGATGTTGCCGCTGACCAAGCAGACGCTGTTCTTCTCGGCCACCATGCCGCCGGAAATCCAGCGTCTCACCAACCAGTTCCTGCACAACCCGGTCGAGATCAAGGCGCAGGCGCTGTCATCCACCGCCGAGACAATCACCCAGAAGGCAGCCTACGCGCCGTCCGACGACTCGGAAAAGCGCGGGTTCCTGCGCGACCTGCTGCGCGCCCATTCGGACGTGGTGAAGAACGGTATCATTTTCGCCAACCGCAAGACCACCGTGGCGCTGCTTGAAAAGTCGCTGCAGAAGCATGGCTTCTCGTGCGGGGCACTGCACGGCGACATGGACCAGCAGTCGCGCCTGCGCACGCTGGACGCCTTTCGCAACAACAAGATCACCTACCTGATCGCCTCGGACGTAGCGGCACGCGGGCTGGACATTCCCGAGGTCAGCCACGTCTACAACTATGATGTGCCGATCCACTCGGAAGACTATGTGCACCGCATCGGGCGCACCGGCCGCGCCGGCCGGCTGGGCAATGCCTACACGATGGTCACATGGTCCGAGTTCAAGGCGCTCAAGGACATCGAGGCGCTGATCAAGAAGGACATCGAGTGGGACGGCGAGCAGCCTTCGGAAGAAGACATCGCCGAATCCATCGCCTCGCGCGGCAAGCGCAGGCGTGGTGCCAAGCCGGCCGGGCCAAAGGGCCGGTCAGCCCCGTCTGCCCGCAGCAAGGACGAGCCGCGCAGGGAACGCGCGGCGCGGCCGTCCCGCAAGGCTGACGCTGCCCCGGTTGAAGAAACCGCCGAGGCCGTCGAAGACGTGCAAGCCGCACCGGTTGAGCGCACCGCACGCGAAGACCGTCCGGTCCGGCAGGACCGCCCGAAACGTGAACGCGGCGAGCGCGGCGGGCGTGGCCGCGGGCGTGAGCGCGACAACGACAATGACGACAATGGCGTGAACCGGTTTACCGAGGACACCATGCCGGCGTTCCTGTCGCGCCCGGTGCGCGCGGCAAGCTGATCCGCTAGCGCCCTATTCGGCGGCCTGAAGGTCTGCCGAAGGGCGCAGCGGTTTTCGGCCGATCGTATTGCTGCGCGAGAACATCGCCAGCAGGTCGCCTCGCCAGCCGGTGTGTTCACGCGTCAGGCTGGCGACAGACCATACCCAGACCAGTTCACCGGCAATGGCCGCGATGCCGATTGCCTCGATGCCGAAATGCGGCGCGAGCAGGCTGGCCAGCGCCAGGATGATCACGAATGACGCCAGGCACGCGCGGCCCAGCTTGCGCTGGCCTCCCCCCAGTGCCAACAGGTGCACGTTCAGCCCGCCCAGTGCGCGAAGGCCCTGCGCCACCATCAGCAGCAGCAGCACGTTGTAGGCCGGCACATAGTCCGGCCCGAAGATCGACAGCACCCACTTGCCAAGCACGGCAAACCCGAGCAGCGCCGCAATGATGACGGTGATGCAGGCGATGTTGGTGCGCAACAGCAGGGTGCGCGCCTGTTGCGGGTCGCGTTGGTGCAAGGCACCGCTGAGATCACGCAGCACGAACTGTTGCGAGGCTTGCGTGAAGAAGCCGACCAGCGCGGTCAGGCGGATGGCCATGCCAACCTGGGCCACTTCGGCCTTGGGCAGCAGCATGGTGGCAACCAGCGTCAGGTAGTCGGCCATGGCAATCATGGAAGCAGCCACGATAACCAGCGGCCATGCGCGTGCACTCCATGCCTGGCCGAGGCGCGCCGACGAGGTGTCGCTGCCCCAGTTGGTAATGCCATCGGCGCCGAGCACCCTGCCCGACACCCACGCCGTCATGTAGCTGAGGATGACGAATGTGGTCGCCACAACGGCGAGCGACAGAGACTGGGTTAACAGGATCCAGCCCGTCACGACCAGCAGCAGCAGCAGCGTCTTGCCCATGAAGTCGGGCACAATGGTCATCAGGTAGCGGCGCACGGCATTGGCGGCAGCACCGTTCAGCCGGATCATGGCGGTGGCAGGTGCAATGACCAGCCCGCACACGACGGCAAGCCGGGTCACCGTGTCAACCGGGGCAAACAGCAGGAACGCGATGGCGGGAATGGCCAGCAGCAAGCCGTACTTGGCGATGTCATAGGCGGATTTTTCAAGGAAACGGCGGGCCATCTCCTCCCGTCCCTGGGCGTGGTAGCGGGCCAGCACGGTCAGCCCGAGTGTCGGGTAGCCGGCTGCGATCAACAGGCCGGCAAAGGACGCCAGCGACACCATCAGGAACCAGCCGCCCATCTCTTCCGGCGTCAGCCAGCGGGCGAGCACGATTTGCAGCACAAAGCCGATTACTGCACCTGCGAGACGGACCCCGACGGCTGACAACAACAGACTTGCAATTCGGCCAAACCCCACGGCAAACAACCCCCACGCCCGCGCCAGTATGGGCGCATGCATGCTGGCAACCTACGCTCCAGTGCTTAGCAAAGGCTGAACGGTTCAGTCCGCAAAGTGCAGATCACCCCAGCCGCGCCAGGCAGCCGGGTGGTCGCGTACAACCTGCTCGAGACGGCGCAGGTAGTCGGCAGCAGCGGCGCGCGCGGCCAGATTCCTGTCGCGGTGACGCGTTGAAAGCGGTGCCTGCAGTTCACACCGGTAGTGACCTGGATGGGCTTCATCGGCGATCACGAACAGCGGCAGGATGGGGCAACCGGCGTCCAGCGCCAGGCGCGGCGGACCGGCAGCAACCTGGCAGCGGCCGCCGAGAAAGTCGGCCTCGGCCAATGTGCGGCCTTCGTAGGTGGTCGCCAGAACCGACAGCAGGCCGCCACTGTGCAGGGTTTGCGCCATGGCATCAAGCGCTTCGCCTGGGCTGGCGCGGTCATACATGATGTGGCGGGCCAGGAAGCGGCGCTCATGGGCGCGCTTCAACGGGTTGAGGAAGGTCATGCCCAAGCGCGACATCGAGAAGCCATGCTCGGGCCGCGTCATGTGAACCAGCGGAAACCCGGCCTGGCAGAACCCCAGTTGAGCCGCATCGGAAGCTGCCGCCATGTCGGCCATCCAGATGACAACGCCCTTGCCGTGCTTGTGGGCGCGCCACAGGTGTTCCAGGCCGCACATGGTGACGGTGCGCCCATCGCTGTGAAACACGTCGCGGAAGAAGGAGATGGAGTTGTCGAACTTGCGGTTGATCTGGCGCCGCATCATGGCTTTGGCCGACGCCTGGTCCAGGTCCAGCGCGCGCTTCATCCTGGCCACCGTCGAGCGGTGATGGGGCATGAGTGCCGACACCGCAGCCGCAGCGCGGCCAACGGCGAAGCTGGCACGGGCCGGCAACACCGCGCCCGCAACCATGGCCAGCAACAGCCAGCCGAGCAGCGGTACGTCGCTGAACGCCACAAGTGGCCTGTTGGCCGCCGGTGGGTCACGCTTGATGAGGTCAGCGAACTCCTGAAAACCGGCGGACGCTACCGCCGGCGAGTGGTCGTCCGGCCGCTGCCAGGTCGCGGTTGCAGTCTCCGTGACGTCCATGACAGGGTTTCCCGGTTACACACCATTGATCCCTGAAAATGTCACGCTCTGTTTAAGGAAGCGTTGACGCTGCAAACCAGGCAGGCTTGAACGTGATCAGTCGCGGCCCAGCACCGAGGCATCGACGGCAGTCAGTTCGATGGACTCACCGCAGCCGCAAGCGCTGGTCTGGTTGGGGTTGGCGAAAGTGAACCCGGACCGCAGCTTGGAAACCTCGTAGTCCATGGTGGTACCGAACAGGAACAGCACGGCCTTCGCCTCGACGATGACGCGAGCGCCCTTGTCCTCGATGACCTCGTCGAACTTCTCAGGCTCGTCGACGAACTCCATGGTGTATTCCATGCCGGCGCAACCGCCGTTCTTGACGCCGATGCGCAGGCCGGCGGTCTCCTTGCCAGACTTCGCCATCAGTGACTTGATCCGGTCAGCCGCCGCGTCGGTCAACTTCATGACCTGTGGCCGGGCGCGCGGTGTAGTGATGCTGATGTCCATACCGGTCATATGATGTCACCACATGTTCAATGCAACGCGGGCCTCGTCAGACATGCGTGACGGGTCCCACGGCGGTTCGAAGGTCAGGTTCACGTCGACGTCCATGACGCCTTCGACGGTGCGCACCGCATCGGCCACCCAGCCGGGCATGTCGCCGGCCACCGGGCAACCGGGCGCGGTCAGCGTCATGTCGATCTTCACCGTGCGGTCATCCTCGACATCGATCTTGTAGATCAGGCCCAGCTCGAAGATGTCGACCGGGATTTCCGGATCGTACACGGTCTTGAGGGCTGCGATCATGTCATCGGTCATCCGGTTCAGCTCTTCCTTCGGAATGGCGGACTGGACTTCCGGGTTGTGATGGTCGGCCTGGACGCTGTCTGGCACAGGTGCCGGGGCGCAGGATGTGTTGTTGTCTTGGGTCATTTTCCTAGCCTATCACATGAACATCTTCTGTGCAGATGTAAGCGCATCTGCCAGCCGGTCAATGTCTTCGCGGGTGTTGTACATGGCCAGCGATGCCCGGCAGGTCGCCGTCACGCCGAACCGCTGCAGCAGCGGCATGGTGCAATGGGTACCGGCGCGCACCGCCACACCATAGCGGTCGATCACGGTTGAAATGTCGTGCGCGTGGGCGCCTTCCATGGCGAACGAGATGATGGCGCCCTTGGTCGGCGAGGTGCCGTAGATGCGCAGCGAGTTGACCGACTTCAGCCGTTCGTTGGCATAGTCGAGCAATGACGCCTCGTGCGCGGCAATGGCTTCGCGGCCCACCTCGTCCATGTAGTCGAGGGCAGCACCAAGACCGATGGCCTGCACGATGGGCGGGGTGCCGGCCTCGAAGCGGTGCGGTGGGTCGTTGTAGGTCACGCCTTCCTGCGTCACCTCGACGATCATCTCGCCGCCCCCCTGGTACGGAGGCATCCTGGCCAGCAGTTCCTTCTTGCCGTACAGCACGCCAATGCCGGAGGGGCCATAGGTCTTGTGGCCGGTGAAGACGTAGAAATCTGCGTCAAGGTCCTGCACGTCGACCGGCATGTGAACCACCGCCTGCGAGCCGTCGACCAGCACCGGAATGCCGCGCTCATGGGCAATCGCGATGATCTCCTTCACCGGCACCACGGTGCCCAGCGCGTTGGACATCTGGGTGATCGCCACCATCTTCGTGCGCGGCGTCAGCGTCTTGATGAAGTCCTCGACATGCAGCGTACCGGCGTCGTCAACCGGCACCCAGCGGATGTTTGCGCCACGGCGTTC
>CAYMJJ010000138.1:0-6114 GCA_964390445.1 uncultured Anderseniella sp. | reverse complement strand
CCGAGGATGCATTCGAGAAGAACCTTGAAGGCCACACGGATTTCGCGTTCCTGCCAAAACCGTTCACGCTGAAGCAGCTTGCGGAAGCGGTGAAAGAGGCCCTAGGCTAGAGGCTCGAGTCCGCCTGGAACCTCCGGTGCCCTGATCCATGATTTCGATTTCTCCGATGGCCGATCCTGCCCGGCTGCCCCCGTCGCTGTGGGCGGCGACTGCCGGGGAAAGCTTTGCCGGTTCGCCAATCAGTGGCGCACACACCTTTGACATCTGCATCATTGGCGGGGGGTATACCGGCCTGGCTGCCGCGTTGAGCGCGGCGGAGGCGGGCGCAAAGGTGTGCCTGCTGGAAGCCTCAGAACCGGGGTGGGGCGCGTCCGGCCGCAATGGCGGGCAGGTGATCCCCGGCTTCAAGTGGGATCCGGACGACCTTGTCGCCGAATTCGGCACCAAGGCTGGCGAGGCGCTGGCGGCCTTTGCAGGCAGCGCGCCGGACAAGGTGTTTGACCTCATCGGCAAGCATGCCATCGACTGTGACGCTGAACGCACCGGGTGGATGCAAGGGGTGCATGCGGCCTCGGCATTACCAGCGGTGGAGCGGCGTTGCGAGCAATGGCAGACCCGTGGTGCGCCAACCTACATGGTGCATGGCGATGCGGCGCGTGACCTGATCGGCTCGCCGGCCTATGTGGCGGCGATGGTCGAACCGCGCGGCGGCAAGCTGAACCCGTTGAGTTACGCGCGCGGGCTGGCGCGGGCGGCCGCGTCTGCAGGCGCGGTTGTGTCGCCGCGCTCGCCGGTGACAGCAATCGCGAGGGATACCTCGGGCTGGAACGTCCGCACCAACACGGCGGTAATTTCTGCGCCGAAGGTGCTGATCGCCACCAACGGCTACACCGGTGCGCTGTGGCCAAAACTGCGCCAGACCATCATTCCGGTGGCCAGCTTCATCATCGCGACCAAGCCGCTGTCGGGCAATGTGCGCCGGTCGATCCTGAAGGATGGCCACGTCATATCTGACACGCGCCGGATGCTGACCTATTCGCGGCTCGACCCCGAAGGCCGGCTGGTGGTGGGTGCGCGCGGCACCTGGCGCGACCCGATGGATGTGTCCGACTTTACCCATGTGCGCAAGACCCTCAACGACCTGTTTCCGCAAGTTGGCGATGTGGGCGAGCCGGAGTTCTTCTGGTCGGGCAGGGTGGCGATCACCACCGACTACATGCCGCATGTGCACGAGCCGGAACAGGGGCTGGCAATCGTGCTTGGCTTCAACGGGCGTGGGGTCGCCATGGCCACGGCGGCGGGGCTTGCGACCGGCGATTACCTTGCCACAGGCAACCGGGCAGCACTGCCGCTGCCGACCTCGCCCGTGTCGCCGATCCCGGTGCATGGTGCGCGCCGGCTGTACGTGGCGGCGGCGTCTGCGTGGTATCGCACGCTCGACCGGTTCAATCTCTGAGCAGCGCCTCCCAGTCATCATGACCGGCGGCGGCCAGCGCCTCCAGGGCAAGGCGGCGTCCCTCGCGCAATGGGTCTGGATCGGGCAGCCAGGCTTGTGCGCGGAACTGGCCGATCACCGTATCGCCAAGGCCCTGTTCGCGCGCACCAGCGATGCACAGCGCGAGATACCAGTCGTAGGGCTTCAGCGTGGCGTCATGGCGGATGGGCATGTAGGTGGTGAGCGAAAGCGGAGAACCATCCGGCAGTTGCCCGGCAAAATCGTCCAGCCGCGTATAGCCCTTCCCCACACCCTCGAACCAGTCGAGCAGCGGCAGTTCCTGGCGCGCGATCTCGTACACCACGCCGGGGTGGCAGGCGTTGTCCGATTGCGCCAACCCGGCCTTTCCGGACCCGTCCGCACCCGGCTTGCTGAAGCTGACCGCCCAGCCCGGCGCGTGGGCCACGCACACCACCCGCGCCGATGCGCACCGGGCCAGCAGCCGTGCGGAAAGCAGGTTCGATCCATAGGCAAAATAATGAACGGTTTGCATCGGTGGCATGATTGCATGGAGCGTTATCGCCGTGCCAGTGTTGTCGCCTGATAAAGGACAATTCAACAAGGGCAGCAACACATGACCGTCGAGACACTGGCAGGGCTGGCCGACCAGCTCGAGGCCGGCACCACCACTGCGCGCATTCTGACCGAAGGTTGCCTGGTGCGCATCGAGGACCAATCGGGCGAAGGCGCCCGCGCGTTTTTGACTGTCGATGCCGAGACCGCCATCGAGCAGGCCGATTACATCGATGGCTTGCGCCGCAAGGGCCGTGCGCCGTCGCGGTTTGCCGGCATCCCCGTATCGCTGAAGGACCTGTTCGACGTGGCAGGCCAGGTGACGGCGGCAGGCTCGACCATTCTGCGCGGCAGCGAACCGGCGCGCCAGGATGCTGCCTGCGTGGCACGGTTGCGCGCGGCCGGTTTCGTCTTCATTGGCCGCACCAACATGACCGAGTTTGCCTATTCGGGCGTGGGCCTCAACCCGCACTACGGCACCCCGAAATCAATCTGGGACCGGGCGAATGGCCACATTCCCGGCGGCTCGTCGTCAGGTGCCGGGGTCTCGGTTGCCGACGGCATGGCCTACATGGGGCTGGGCACCGATACCGGCGGGTCATGCCGCATTCCGGCGGCGTTCAACGGCATCGTCGGCTACAAGTCATCGACGGGCCGGGTGCCCAAGACCGGTGTGTTTGCGCTGTCTGCCACGCTGGACACGGTCGGGCCACTGGCCAACTCGGTGCAATGCTGCTCGACCATCGATGCGATGATGGCCGGTGACCGAACGGGCGCACTGATGACGCGCGAGCCGCACACGCTGCGCTTCGGCATCCTGCGTCATGTCGCGCTGGACTCGATGGCACCGGAAGTGGCGACGGCGTTTGATGCGGCCATCAAGCATCTCGGCAAGGCGGGCGTGGTGTTCAGCGAGATCGACTTTCCCGACCTTGCAGAACTGCCCAACATCAATTCGAAGGGTGGCATATCGGCGTGCGAGGCGATGGACGTTCACGCCCGGATGCTGGAAGACCACGGCAGTGAGTATGATCAGCGGGTGCGCACCCGCATCCTGTCGGGCCTTACCGTGACCGGGCCGGAACTGGTCGGCATCTATCGCCGCCGCCGAGAGATGATCGCGAAGTTCGCCCGGCTGTGTTCGGGTCTGGACGGCCTGGTACTGCCGACGGTGCCGATCCTGCCGCCACTGATCAGCGAGGTTGACGACAATGACCGGTATGGCCCGCTGAACTTCCTGTGCCTGCGCAATACGTTCCTGGGGAACTTCCTCGACAGTTGTGCAATTTCCATCCCGATGACCGCGCGCGGCGAGGCACCTGCCGGGTTGAGCATCATGCGCCCGCACGGTGAGGATACTGCGCTGTTCAATGCGACGGCCAGTGTTGAGGCAGTGTTGAACGAGGCCCTTGCATGAAGACTGACACCATCCGCCTGACCGACCTGAAAACCGAGTGCATCCGCGCCTTGAAGGCAGCAGGTTGCGACGATGCCAACGCTGACGCGATTGCCGGCACAGTGTGTGCTGCCGAGCGCGACCATTGCCACAGCCACGGCGTGTTCCGCATGCCCGGTTACCTGAAGTCGATCCGCGCCGGCAAGGCCAATCCCGTTGCGTCGCCATCGTGGGAGAGGATTGCACCCGGCGTCATCCGCGGTGATGGCGACAATGGCTTTGCGCCGCTGTCGCTGAAGCTGATGGCACCGGAGCTAGCTGCCCTGGCGCGGTCGCAAGGGGTGGCGTGCCTGGCGCTGACCAACATGCATCACTTCGCGGCGATGTGGCCGGAAATGGAGATGATGACCGATGAGGGCCTGGTCGCGATGACCATGACCAGCGCGTTTCCCATCGTGCCGCCACCCGGCGGCACGCGCCCGCTGTTCGGCACCAACCCGTTCGCCTTCGGCTGGCCGCGCAGCAATGGCGAGGCGGTGATCTTCGACATGGCCACGGCGGCGCGTGCGCACGGTGAAATCCTCATCGCCGCGCGCGAGGGCAAGACGCTGGAACCGGGCACCATCATCGACAGGCACGGCAACCCGTCGACCGATCCGGCGGATGTTCATGGCGGTGCGATCCTTGCCTTCGGCGGCGCCAAGGGGGCGCTCATTTCGATGATGGTGGAACTGCTGGCGGGCGCGCTGATGGGCGAGCCGTTCAGCTTCGAGACGGCGCAGAAGGTTGAAGCGGACGGGCTGGCCAACCGGGGCGGGCAACTGATCATTGCCATGGACCCGGCCCGGTTTGGCGATGCGTCGGGGTGGGCTTCCCATGCGGAAGCACTGTTTGCCGAAATGGTCAAGCAGGATGGCGTGCGTCTGCCGAGCATGCGCCGTTATGAGGCCCGCGCCATGACTGAAGCCTCGGGCCATGTGGATGTCGCGTCGGACATTCTTGCCGCGATCCGCGAGGCGGGTGCCCAGGTCTAGAGATCTGATTGGCCAAGCTAGTGCGGGCGCTGTGCCTTGCGCCTTTCGATGTAGTAAGCGGTAAGCCAGCTCGTACCGGCCCAGGCAAGGCCTGCGCTCCAGCCGGCGATCACGTCGGTCGGCCAGTGAACGCCAAGGTAGATCCGGCTGATGCCGATCATCACCGATAAGCATGCAGCGGCGATGAGCACGAACAGGCGCAAGGCGCGCGTGGTGCACAGCCGCACGATGACGGATGCCAGCAACATGTAGGTGAGCATCGACATCATCGCGTGAGCGCTGGGAAAGCCGGAGGTGAAGACACGGTCGAACTGATCGACGATGTCCGGGCGGGCGCGCTCCTTGATCAACTTGAGCAGTGTTGAAACGGTTGATCCGCCGGCGAACGACACCACGAGAAACCATGCCATTGCCTGCTGCCGGATGATGACGAGGGTGGTGCAAGCGAGCGTCAACAACAGCAGCAGGATGGTGTATCCGCCCAGCGCGGAAAACTGCGCCGCTGCCTCTTCGAACCAGCCAGGGCCGAGCGGGTCTGCCGGGTTGGCAGGATTGCGGAACAGGTAAACGAGCTGCCTGTCAAAAGCGGTGGTGAATTCCAATCGGACAAGAATCCAGAGTGCCGCGAAGGTGGCCGCAGCCAGCATCGTGACGACTGCCACGATGCGATGAGGCTGGTCGAGCCGCGAGCGGCGCACACCTGCACGCGTGATTTCAGCCGGACCGGAGTTTGGCGGGGGATCGGACGGCAATACGAGGTCCTTGCGGGTTGAACGGTGATCGGGGAAACCGGTGTGGGGTTGATCGGTTCCACTTGATTGCCCGGATTGGCTGCTTGTGAGACACTGCGTCGCGTTAAGGGGCTTTTGGCAGGAGACTGAACAGCCGGGGAGAATATTACAATCGCCGCAAAGACGGCAAACAGGAGGAAGATACGCCATGACTGCAAGGCCAGATCCGACATTCCATGCTACTGCGAAGCTTGCCATGCAAGCGCCTGTTGAGACATTTGCATTCACCTTGATGCTGTCGCCGGACGGCTCGCAGCCGGACGGGCTGGCGATCATCGATGTTGATCCCAAGTCGAATAGCTACGGCAAGATCGTCCATCAGGTGATCATGCCCAACAAGGGTGATGAGTTTCATCACTTCGGCTGGAATGCGTGTTCATCTTCGCTGTCGCCATTGAGCGGTCACGCCTTCCTCGAACGCCGCTACCTGATCATTCCGGGCATCCGTTCGTCGCGCATCTACGTGATCGACGTCAAGGAACCGCTCAAGGCGAAAATCCACAAGATCATCGAGCCGGAAGAGGTGTTCGCCAAGACCGGCTATTCGCGGCCCCATACCATTCACTGCGGGCCGGAAGGCATTTACGTATCGACGCTCGGCG
The DNA here is from genome assembly GCA_964390445.1 of uncultured Anderseniella sp. Lineage (GTDB taxonomy): Bacteria > Pseudomonadota > Alphaproteobacteria > Rhizobiales > Aestuariivirgaceae > Anderseniella. Next base: position 283 of record CAYMJJ010000138.1, on the reverse strand, counting down.
GGGGCGGCGCGGATGGCACCGATGGCCCTCCCGGCATCTTCATCATGGATTGCGAGACGTTCGAAATCCTGGGCCGCTACGAGATGGACCGGGGCAAGCAGGACAAGCACTATGACTTCTGGTGGAACCTGCCGCGCGACTACATGGTGAGCTCCGAGTGGGGGCTGCCGCCGCAGTTTGAAAACGGCATCGTGGCCGAAGACCTGCTGTCGAACAAATATGGCCACTCGATCCATTTCTGGAACCTGCGCGAGCGCAAGAACGTGCAGACCATCGACCTGGG
>CAYMJJ010000137.1:0-6114 GCA_964390445.1 uncultured Anderseniella sp. | reverse complement strand
GACCATTTCGGGAACTTCAGGTCAGTCCAGGGCAATTCCAGCGCAGGGTCGAACTGTGCCATGAACGCTGCCATGCCGCCGTCGCCGCCTGCGGTGTGGTAATGCAGGAACGAGCCCATGATCGACCAGCGAAGCCCTGCGGAGTAGATGATCGCCCGGTCAATGTCCTCGGTGGTGCCGATACCCAGATCAAGCACGTTGAGCGCCTCGCGCCACAGCGCTTCCTGCAGGCGGTCGCAGATGTAGCCGTCGATCTCCTTCTTCAGCCGCAGCGGGAACATCGACAGCGTACGATAGAACGCATCGGCGCGGTCCATCACCTCTGCCGAGGTCTTCTCGCCGGCCACGGTTTCAACGAGCGGCAAGAGGTAGACCGGGTAGAATGGATGGCCGATAAGGATGCGCTCGGGATGGGCGCACTTTGATTGCAGACGCGTCGGCAGGAAGCCCGACGAGGACGACGCCATGATCACGTCACGCCGCGCCACCGCGTCCATGCTTTCGTACAAGCCGATCTTGAGGTCTTCGCGCTCGGGCGCTGCTTCCTGAATCCAGTCGGCGGCTTGCGCCATGTCGGTGAGATCGGTTGTGAAGCGCAGGCTGCCCATGTTCTTCGGCCTTGCCCCGGCGAGTTTCTCCATGGATGGCCATGCGCGCCCGATCTTGTCGCGCATGGGGCCTTCGGATGTTTCGAACGGGTCATAGGCGACCACGTCGTAGCCTGCCCACATGGCTCGGGCTGCCCAGCCTGCACCGATTACGCCTGCGCCGGCGATGCCGACTGTCTTTATCGTGCTCATGTGCGTCAAAGCCCCAGGATGCCGCGCGCTTCGGCGGGACTTGCCACTTGCGAGCCGAGCAGGCGGATGATCTCGGTGGCGCGTTCGGTCAGCGAGGCGTTGGAGGCATAGACGCCCTTGTCGAGGTAGAGGTTGTCTTCCAGCCCGACACGCACGTGTCCGCCGAGGATGATGGCCTGCGCCACCATCGGCATCTGCCACTTGCCGATGCCGAAACCGGCCCACACGCAATCATCGGGCAGTTGCGACTTCATGTAGGTCATTGTCTCGGTGTTGACCGGCGCGCCCCACGGAATGCCCAGGCACAACTGGAACATCGGGATGCCGGTTATGAGGCCTTCCGTCACCAGTTGCTTGGCGAACCACAGGTTGCCCGAGTCAAAGATCTCCATTTCCGGCTTCACGCCATAGGACTGGATCAGCCTGGCCTGTTCGCGCAATTGCACAGGGGTCTGGATCACCACTGAATTGGTGTCGCCGAAGTTCAGCGAGCCGCAGTCGAGCGTGCAGATTTCCGGGCGCAGTTCGGCCACGTGCAGCAGGCGTTCGACAGGTCCGACGAGATCGGTGTTGGCTTCGTCGAAGTTGCGCGGGGTTTCGCCGCTGCCGATCATCAGGTCTCCGCCCATGCCCGCCGTCAGGTTGATGATCACGTCGGTGTTCTTCGCACGGATGCGTTCCATCACCTCGCGGTAGTAGTCCACGTTGCGGGTGCCCTTGCCGGTTTTTGGTTCGCGCACGTGGCAGTGCACGATGGCAGCACCAGCGGACGCTGCCTCCAGCGCCGAGTTGGCGATCTGCTCTGGCGTCACCGGAATGGCCGGGTGCTTGCCAACTGTGTCGCCGGCGCCGGTAACTGCGCAGGTGATGATGACTTTCGGGTTCATGGGGCTGGTCCTTTCGGTCTGATGGTCCGTGTTGACGGAAAGTGTATCCGGCGTGCAGTCTGTGATTTGAGGAAATACGTCATTGATATGAGGTTTTGCGTTGAGATCGGTTTTTGACATCGTGTTTGCGCTGGTACCGGGCTTTTCGATGATTGCGCTGTATTCGGCGCTGGAACCGTTGCGCGTGGCCAACCGGTTCGGCGGCGAGTTGTTTCGCTGGCGCTTCGTATCGCTGACGGGCGAAGCAGTGACCGCGTCAAACGGCATCCCGGTGTCGGTGGAAGGGCCGCTTGCACAGGTGGGCCGGCCCAACCTTGCCGTGGTGTGTTCCAGCTATGATCATCATCTGGCAATGACGCCCGCGATGCGCTCTGCCTTGCGTCGGCTGGACGGGGCAGGGGTGTGGCTTGGCGGGCTGGATACCGGTGCCATACTGCTGGCTGATGCCGGCCTGCTGGATGGACGGCGTGCGACCTGTCACTGGGAAACACTCGGGGCAATGCGGGAGGACTTTCCCCGGGTCCATGTCAGCGACGAGATCTTCGTGGTGGACGGGCCACGGCTGACTGCCTCGGGCGGCACGGCACCACTGGACATGATGATCTACTGGATCGGCTCGCTGCATGGCCAGGCGCTGGCAACGCGTGTGGCCGATACGCTGGTGCATGCGCGCTACGGCGGTGACCCGGGTGGTGCGCGCATTGCCGCGCGTACCCGCTTCGGCACCGACGATCCTTGCGTGCTTGCTGCCATCACGGCGATGGAAGAGCACCTCGAGGACGTGTTGCGGCTTGAGGACGTGGCGGGCGTTGCCGGCGTGTCTCCCCGCCAGCTTGAACGCCGGTTCCGCCGGGCGCTGGGCATGGGGCCGATGCGGTTCTACCTCGGCTTGCGGCTGGAGCGCGCCGAGCGGTTGCTGACATACTCGCGCATGGGGGTGCGTGATGCCGGGCTGGCGGCAGGTTTTGCCTCGCTGGCGCAGTTCAGCCGGGCCTACAAGGCGCGCTTCGGGCTGGCGCCATCGCAGCATCGCCGGCAGGCTGTGCCGGGTTAGACGTGCGCGAAGCGGCTGCGAACCGTGAAATGCTTGCGCTATGGTCAACACTACGTGGAATTGTGCCGGGATGCCATGTGCAGCCGCTTGACGTTGCCGTGAAGCTTGACGCAAGCTGCGCGGCGGCAAAATCGCCAGGACCGATCTGGCGTGGCTCAATCAAAAAGGGAGGCTCTAGATGCCGGCAATCTCGATGACGGTCAACGGTGAGAAGGTGTGCGGACAGGTCGAAGGCCGCACGTTGCTCGTCGAATTCATTCGCAACACGCTGGGCAAGACCGGCACGCACGTTGGCTGCGACACCAGCCAGTGCGGTGCGTGCGTTGTCCATGTGAACGGCAAGGCGATCAAGTCCTGCACGGCGCTGGCCATTGCCTGCGACGGGGCGGACGTGACCACCATCGAAGGCATCGCCAAGGACGGCAAGCTGCACCCGATGCAGGTGGCTTTCCGCGAGAACCACGGCCTGCAGTGCGGCTTCTGCACCCCGGGCATGATCATGAGCGGTATCGACATCGTCAAGCGCAAGGGCAAGAAGCTCAAGGAAGAGACGATCCGCGAGGAGCTTGAAGGCAACATCTGCCGCTGCACGGGTTACCACAACATCGTCAAGGCCATTCAGGACGGAGCATCCAAGATGTGATGCCTGCCGGGCAGGCGCGCCGGCAATTTCGGCTGCTGCACTGCCCAAGTCCTGTCGAACCCCAATCCACAAGGATACCCTGATCATGACCACTACAGGAATTGGCGCCCGCGTCGAGCGGAAGGAAGACCACCGCTTCATTACCGGCAAGGGCCGTTACACCGACGACATCAACCTCCCCAACCAGACCTACGCCTACTTCATCCGCTCGCCGCATGCGCATGCCGAGATCAAGAAGATCGATGCCAAGGCCGCGCTGAAGCTGCCGGGTGTCATCTCGGTGCTGACCGGTGATGACGTCGCCAAGGACAACCTCGGTGGCCTGATCTGCGGCTGGATGATCCATTCCAAGGATGGCTCGCCGATGAAGGCCGGCCCGCACCCGCTGCTGGCACAGGGCCGCGCCCGCCATGTGGGCGATCCGGTGGCTGTGGTCATTGCCACCACGCGCGAACAGGCACGCGCTGCGGCAGAAGCCGTCAACGTGTCCTACAAGACGCTGCCTGCCGTGGTCCACACCGGCGACGCCCAGAAGAAAGGTGCAGCGCAGGTCCACGACGTCGCCAAGAACAATACCGCGTTCGAGTGGGAGCTCGGTGACAAGGCTGCCACCGATGCAGCCTTCGCCAGGGCGCATCACGTCACCAAGCTGGACCTTATCAACAACCGGCTGGTGCCCAATGCCATCGAGCCGCGCGCGGCTGTTGGCTCGTACGATACCGGCGAGGACCACTACACGCTGTATACCACCAGTCAGAACCCGCACGTGGCGCGCCTCGTCATCTCGGCGTTCCTGGGTCTGGCTCCGGAACACAAGTTGCGCGTTGTCGCGCCGGACGTGGGCGGCGGGTTCGGCTCCAAGATCTACATCTACAACGAAGAGGTAATCTGCACCTGGGCCTCGAAGAAGATCGGCGGGCGTCCGGTCAAGTGGACGGCTGACCGCTCTGAGTCGTTCCTTACCGACGCCCATGCGCGCGACCACATCACCACGGCAGAAATGGCTGTCGACAAGGATGGCAAGATTCTCGGCATCCGCGCGAAGACGATTGCCAACATGGGTGCCTACCTCTCGCTGTTCGCCTCGTCGGTGCCGACCTACCTGTACGCAACGCTGCTGTCGGGCCAGTACAACATCCCCAACATCTATGCCGAGGTGGATGCGGTCTATACCAACACCACGTCGGTGGATGCCTATCGCGGGGCGGGCCGGCCGGAAGCCACCTATGTGGTCGAGCGCCTGATCGAGGCGACTGCGCGCGAGATGGGCATGAGCGTCGTCGACATTCGCCGCAAGAACTTCATCCAGTCGTTCCCGCACCAGACGCCGGTGATCATGTGCTACGACGCCGGCGGCTTCGACGACACGCTGGACAAGGCGCTTGAGCTGATCGACTTCGCAAACTTCGACAAGCGCAAGGCAGCAGCTGCCAAGAAAGGCAAGGCTCGCGGCATCGGCCTGTCGTGCTACATCGAGGCGTGCGGCATCGCGCCGTCTGCGGCCGTAGGCTCGCTCGGGGCCGGGGTCGGATTGTGGGAATCCGCTGAGATCCGCGTCAACCCGGTTGGCACCGTTGAAGTGCTCACCGGCTCGCACAGCCACGGCCAGGGGCACGAAACAGTGTTTGCCCAGCTGGTCTGCGAACGTCTTGGCGTGTCCATCGACAATGTGTCCATCGTGCATGGCGATACCGACAAGGTGCAGTTTGGCATGGGCACCTACGGCTCACGTTCGGCAGCTGTCGGCATGAGCGCCATGTCACGTGCACTGGACAAGATAGAGGCCAAGGCCAAGAAGGTCGCGGCCCATGTCATGGAAGCTGCAGAGAGCGACATCGAGTTCAAGGACGGCAACTTCTCGGTCAAGGGCACCGACAAGAAGATGGCCTTCGGTGAAGTGGCGCTTGCAGCTTACGTCGCGCACAAGTTCCCGACCTCGGAAGTCGAGCCTGGTCTCAAGGAGGGTGCGTTCTACGATCCGACCAACTTCACCTTCCCGGCCGGTACCCACATTTGCGAACTCGACGTCGACATTGAAACCGGTGTCATCGAGATCGTCGACTGGGTGGCCGTGGACGACTTCGGCCAGGTCATCAACCCGATGATCGTGGAAGGCCAGGTGCATGGCGGGCTGACGCAAGGGATCGGCCAGGCGTGGGCGGAACTTGCGGTCTATGATGACTCGGGCCAGCTGCTGACCGGCTCCTACATGGACTACACCATGCCGCGCGCCGACATGGTGCCGTCGTTCAAGCTGGGCTTCTGTGAAACCAAGAGCCCGTCCAACCCGCTTGGCGTGAAGGGCTGCGGCGAGGCCGGGGCCATTGGATCACCGGCGGCGTTCATGAACGCGGTTGCCAACGCACTGGACGTCAAGCACGTCGACATGCCGGCCTCGCCACAGCGCATCTGGGCAGCCTCTGCCCACCTGCGCGAAGCCGCCGAATAACGATCAGGGACAGGAGACACGACCATGGACAACTTTGAATATCACCGTCCCGCCAAGCTTGCGGACGCCGTCAAGCTGATCAAGGCCAAGAAGGATGGCAAGCTGATGTCGGGCGGCATGACGCTGATCCCGACCATGAAGCAGCGCCTCGCAGCGCCGTCTGACATCATCGACCTGAGTGGACTCAACAATACCGGCGTCAAGGTGATGAAGACCAAGATCACCATCATGGCCGGCACCACCCACGCCGAAGTGGCTGACAACAAGGACCTGAAGAAGGC
>CAYMJJ010000136.1:0-6119 GCA_964390445.1 uncultured Anderseniella sp. | reverse complement strand
TCATCAGCCGCAGCGGCTTGAACTCGTCCTCGCTCAGCTTGCCGGACAGGCGCCGCGACACCTGCTCGCGGAACTGTTCAACGCGGGCATTGACGAATGCATGGTCGAACTCGTCATAGCGGTACATGTGAGGCTCGCTGGCCGGGGCTTCAGTGATGTGGATATTCATGATCTTTCCTCCACCTGGGTCAGGGAAAAGCCGTTCGCCGTGCGGGCAAGGTCAGCCCGCACCGTTGGCCCAAGCGCGCGGATACGTTCACGGATGTGCACCGGGCATACCGCGCCCTCGACCAGCGTGACCTCGATCAGCACAGGCGCGATGACAATGTTGGCGTGTTCGTCCTTGCGGGCTTCGCCCAGCGCAACAAAGGCCTTGTCCTGGGTGTCGAGCACCTGTGCGGCATCGATGCCGGGGGTCCAGCCGCCATTGGCGTTGCGGAACACGACATCGCCCGACAGCAGCTCATTGGCCGTGACGATGTAGTGTGCGCCGTCTTTCAGCTTCACGGTCATGACGCTGCCCTTTCAGCAACGGTTTCAGCATCAGCCAGTTGCGGTGCGAGAACGTCGGAGCGGGCCGGGTTCAGGCCGACGTAGATGATTGCCGGGCCCTTGATGCCGGCCAGCGCCAGCGTCCTGGTCAGGGTCGTGATGGTGCCAGTGGCATGGCGCTGTTGCGGCAGGGTGCCCTTTTCCACCACGACGACAGGTGTGTCCGGCCTGATGCCGGCGTCCATCAGGCGGGACTGGATGTGGCTCGCCTGACGCACGCCCATGTAGATCGCAAATGCCTGACCTTCACGCGACAGTGCAGCCCAGTCGTGTTCGGCAGCACCTTCGCCCGAAGTGCCTGTGAGCAAGGTGAAGGACCGGTTCTCGCCGCGCATGGTCAGCGGCAGGCGAACGTTCGCTGCGCAGGCGTGGGCCGCCGTGACACCCGGCACCACCTCGACGGCGATGCCTGCTTCCAGCAGGGCTTCCTGCTCCTCGCCACCGCGACCGAAGATGTAGGGGTCGCCGCCTTTCAGACGGACCACGCGGTGGCCAAGCTTTGCCTGCTCGATGAGTATCTCGTTGATCCGGCCCTGCCTGACGGCCTTGCCGCCGGGAGCCTTGCCCACGTCGATGCGGGCGGCGTCGCGGCGGGCATGATCGAGGATGCCGGGACCGACGAGACGGTCGAAGACGATGACATCGGCCTCGCGCAGGGCGCGCTGGGCCTTGAGGGTCAGCAGGTCCGGATCGCCGGGGCCTGCCCCCACCAGGACAACGGAGCCTGCCCGGACGTTTCGTTCGTCATTAAGAACAGCATTGATGGAAGAGGCGAAGCCTGCCTTGTCAGCCCGGTCGTGGGCCTCGGCGATGTGGCCGAAGTAGAACTCGCGCCAGAAGGTGCGCCGTGGCAGCCCGGGCTGCAGGGCTGCGGCAACGCGGGGGCGCAGAGCGCGACCCTTTTCGATGAGCGTGCCCAGCGACGACGGCAACATGGCCTCGATACGAGCCTTCAGGCCCTGGCCGAGCACGGGTGCTGCGCCTTCGGTGCCGATGGCCACGGTCAACTGGCCCCGTTCAACGATGGCAGGGGTGATGAAGCCGCATTTTTCCGGGACATCTACAACATTGACCGGAATATTGCGTTGCTTTGCGGCGACCAAGACGGCGTTTTCCTCCTCGTCGCCGAGGCCACAGGCGAACACAAGTGCTGCGCCATGAAGGTCATCGGCATCGAACTCACGCGCCAGCCAGACGGCACCGGCAGCATCGATTTCAGTGCAGGTCTCTTCATCGGCAAACGGCGCGACTACTACGGCCCGGGCCGGTGTCCTGGCGATCAGGCGCAGCTTCTGGGCAGCCTCGGCGCCACCGCCGACGATGACCACGGTGCGGCCTTCAAGGTCAAGAAAGACAGGATAATAGCGCATGACCGGTTCACTCCTGGCTGATCGCTTCCAGATCGGATGAACAGGTTTATAGAGTCGTTCTTTAAAAAGAACAAGAGGAATGATTTACAGGTCAAGCGGTTGTGAGCCGCAATCGGGCAGCGGGCATGAATACTGCAACCTGACGGCGTATGGCCAATGCCGGCATGCTGTGTCACACTCGACGCTGGCGAGAAAGGTGAAGGTGAACCGTTTGGACATCACCCCTGTCAGCAGTTGCCTTGCAGGCGACTATCACTGGTTCAGCATGCAGATACTGGATCACTATCTTTCCGGTGCCATCAACACCGGTGATTTCCTGCGCTGGTTCCACATGCCGAATTCCGGCTACCTGCCGACGTCTGAATGCATCGCCGCGACGCTCGATCCGGGCTACGACTACCGCATCTGGCGACCCGGGCCATTCGACGGCGCGACTTTCCGGGCAGGCTGAGAAACCAGGCGTATCGACATGCATGTAGCGGGCAAGGCGGGTTGAGTGCGTGAAAGAGCTGGAACTCAAGCTTCTGATTGACGAGGCAACTGCGGGCGATATCTGGAAACGTGCCCTGGCCGCAAAGCTCACCAACACGCTTCCCCGGGCCAGGCAGGTCAGCAGCACCTATGTCGACACACCGGATCACCGGCTCCGCAGCGCGGGCATCTCGTTGCGTGTGCGCCGCGACGGACGCCGTCACCTCCAGACGGTAAAGTCCGCAGCGTCACTCCATGGCGGGCTCTCGGATGTCATGGAGATCGAAAACACCCTGCCGGGATCCAGGCTTGATCTTGAGGCCATCCCTGACGAGGCGATGCGCAACAAGATCACCGGCATCGTCAAGGGCACTGCTCTCAGGCCGGTTTGCACGACAGTTGTAAGGCGCACCGAAGGCGAGGTCAGTCTGCCGTGCGGAACGCGAGCCATGCTTGCGGTCGATGCAGCGAAGATCACCGTGGGCAATCACGTGGGCCTGTTCCACGAGCTTGAACTGGAACACCTTGCCGGTTCGCCCGCCGGCCTGTTTCACCTGGCCAAGGCGCTGTTGCCGTCGGGTGGCGTGCGGTTCTCGGCCATGTCGAAAGCCGACAGGGGATTGTTGCTGGCCGAGGCAGGAAAGGTCGAGCTGGAGCCCCGGCCCCGCATGGCAAAGCCGGTCAAGCTCTCCAAAGGCCAGACCATCGGGGAGGCCGCCCGGCAGATGCTGCGCGAGTGTGCTGCCCAGATTGTTGCCAATGTCGACGCGACCAGGCACCTGGCTGCACCCGAAGGCCCGCACCAGCTTCGCATCGGCTTGCGCCGGCTGCGCACAGTCTTGCTGATCTTGCGGCCCGTGTTCCGGGGCGCTGCGGCAAGGCACATTGCTGAAGAGGCACAGTGGCTGGGACAGCAGGTTGGCGAACTGCGCAATCTTGATGTCATCCTGAACGATATAATCGCACGCGAGGCAAAGGCGCACCCGGATGTGGCGAGCCTTCAGCCGCTTGCGGAAACGATGGCCCTTCATGCCGGCAATGTCCGGCAGGGCCTGCGGGAGAGGCTTGCGGGCCAGAGGGTCCAGTCGTTCATATTCGACCTGATGCAGTTCGTTGAAACGCGAGGCTGGATTGACACCCGTGATGCCGGGCAGACATCAAGGCTGGCCGCGCCGGTCAGGGATCTGGCAGCCAAGGTGCTGCACAAGCGCTGGAAAAAGGTGTCGGAGTGCGCCAAACACATCCAGGGCCTTTCTGTCGAGGCGCGGCACACATTGCGGAAGGAATTGAAGAAGCTGCGCTACGCCACGGAATTCCTCGGGCCGCTGTATCCTGCGAAGAAGGTCAAGCCGTTCCTGGCAAACCTCAGGATGCTGCAGGATGTGTTCGGCGATCTGAACGATGCGGCCATGGTTAAAGACATCCTGATCCATCACCCGTTCCCTGCTGACAAGCGCGAACAGGTTGGGTTACCCATTGGCTGGATTGCCGGCGCGTGCGCGACAAGGGCCGAACTCAGTTGGGAACATGCGAAACAGCTATGGACGCAGCTTCGAGATACACGCCAGTTCTGGCACTGAGGCGTAACGGCCGGTGCCGGACACGGCCGGGCATCAGTCGAGTGCACCATGAGTAGCGTGATCGTTTCGATGCTGACCGCGACCGGCGGGCTTGGCATGTTTCTGCTCGGTATGCTGGTAATGACCCGGGGTCTGAAAAGCCTGGTCGGCGGTCGCCTGCAAGTGTTTCTTGCCCGGCGCACGCAAAGCCCGGCCAGCGGTGCTGTCGCGGGCGCAATAATGACAGCAGTATTGCAATCTTCCAGCGCCACCACGGTTGCCACCGTGGGGTTCGTAGGTGCAGGCCTGCTCACCTTCAACCAGGCCCTTGGCATCATATTCGGTGCCAACATCGGCACCACGATCACCGGCTGGCTCGTTACCCTGATCGGGTTCAAGTTGCAGATCGGCACGGTGTTGCTGCCGGCGGTGCTGGCCGGCGTCCTGCTGCACCTGTTCGGTCGTGGCTGGTTACGCCATGCGGGATTTGCGGTTGCAGGGTTCGGTCTGCTTTTCGTTGGCATCGATTTCCTGCAACAGGGCATGAAAGCGCTGGAGGGCGTCGTCACGCCTGAGAGTCTTCCCGCAGACACCTTCACCGGACGCGTTCAACTGGTCCTGATAGGTATTGCCATCACGCTGGTGACACAGTCCTCCAGCGCAGGTGTTGCAACCGCCCTGGTGGCGCTGGGCAGCGGTTCCATATCGTTTGGCCAGGCGGCTGCAATTGTCATCGGCATGGATGTCGGCACCACCTTCACGGCAGTCGTCGCTTCGATTGGGGGCAGCGCCGCGACGAGGCGGACCGGCATGGCCCACGTGATCTACAATGTGCTCACCGGGACCATGGCGTTCTGCCTGCTGTACCCCTTGCAGTTCCTGCTCGCGGCGGGACAGGCCAACGGCTACTCACTCGATCCGCAAATTGGCCTGGTCGCGTTTCACAGCTTGTTCAACCTGCTCGGCGTTCTGGCGGTAATCGGCTTCACGCCGCTCTTCGCCAGGCTGATCATCTGGCTGATCCCGGACAGTACGAGCTCACTGACAGAAAGCCTGGACGAGCGTTTGCTGCATGACGCCAACGCCTCGACCTATGCAGCCGGCGCCACGACATCCGCCATAACCCGTGAAGTTCTGAGCGCACTGGACAGTGCAATCCGCGAGCCGTCCGGCCAGCATCTGTCCAGCAGGCTTGCACAGATCAGCACTGCGGCCAGGGACGCGCGCAACTATACCGACCGGATCCAGATCGCCGGCCAGCAGACTTCCGCCTTCGAGCGGCGAAAGGCGATCCTTCATGCGCTTGATCATGCCGTGCGCATGGCACACCGGTGCACCCAGGACGAAAGGCTGGAAGCCCTGCGCCAGGACAGGGAGCTTGCCCGATTTGGCGATGAACTGCGCGGACTTGTTGGTGAACTGCTTGAAAGCAATCCTGCTGAGGATGTCACCGGCAAGCTGGACAGCTTCCGGAGACGACTGCGCGATGCGCGCCAGGTCATGCGTGAAGAAACCATCGCCATGGCATCCAGGCAGGAGATGGACTCGTCGACGGCCGTGTTGCGGCTTGATGCGATCAGATGGCTGCACCGGGTCAGCTATCATGTCTGGCGCCTCGCCATCCACTTGCCTGAACTCACCCGCAAGGTGCAATCGCCAAATTCATGATCGTGTAATCCTGCTGTTTCAGAATTGTAGCAATGTTGATTCGGACTAAAGGCATGCTCGTGCAATCATCAAGGTGGAGCTGGAACCTTTGTTCCCTGTGCGGGTTCGCGACCGGACAACCTGATGTCACGGCTGGCCTCGTGCGCAGTTGCTGCAACAAACCATCATTCCGGAGCGAACAATGACCCGCGCCGTACTGACCTTCAACGCCGGCTCTTCCTCGCTGAAGGTGTCGCTGTTCCCCGAAACCGGGCAGCACCCGCTGGCAACCGGACTGGGCGACCGTATCGGACCGGAAGGCGTGTTGACGCTGAAGCGTAGTGACGGCACGACGATTGCCGCCAGCGGCGACATCACCAACCATCAAGGTGCCATGGATGCAGCCATCTGCGCGTTTCGCAGGCAGTGGCCTGACCTGCAGTTGCTGGCGACCGGCCACCGCGTGGTTCACGGCGGGATGGAGCGCACCGGGCCTGCCGTGATCGACGCCAGCCTGCTG
>CAYMJJ010000135.1:0-6151 GCA_964390445.1 uncultured Anderseniella sp. | reverse complement strand
AGACGATCCCCGCAATGCCCAGCAGCAGACCGATCAGTGCACATGCATCCCGATCATGGACGCTTTCATGAATTTTGGGCGCGCGGCTGCCCGGTCCGGGCGAGAAGCGCACATCCTGTCATATGACTGAAACGTTTCGCTGCTAGCACTGGTGGAAACGTTTCCATGAGCTCGCTAGCACCATGACCCAGAACGCTAAGATCACCATCAAGGATGTTGCACGCGAAGCAGGTTGTGGCGTGGCTACGGCAAGCCGAGTGTTGAACAACTCTGGTCCCGCGAGTGCCGAAGTGCGGCAGAAGGTGGAGACAGCTGCGCGAGAACTCGGCTTCTCCTTCAGCGCCATCGGCAGGGCGTTGCAATCGAGCAAATCCATGACTGTGGGCTGTCTGGTGCCGTCGCTGGCAAATCCGGTGTTTGCCGAAGCGGTGCAGGGCGTACAGTTTGCGTTGCAGGATTCGGGCTACCAGTTGCTCATTTCCTGTTCCAACTACAATGGCGAAGCGGACAATGACGCAGTCTCGACCCTGCTGTCGAAGGATCTGGACGGACTCATCGTCACCATGGTGGCGCCTGACCGCAGCAAGGCGCTGAGAGCGGCCGCTGCCCGGGGTATCCCTGTCTCCTTGATGTTCCATGATCGGATCGACGGCTTTGTAACCGCTCACGTCGACAATTTTGAAGCCGCAAGGGAAGTGGCGCGCCAGTTTGCTGATCTGGGTCACCGGCGCACCGGATTTCTGGCGCTTCGTTTCGCGACCTCCGACCGGTCGCGCAATCGCTACGCCGGCTTCCATGCCGAATGCCGCGCGCGCGCCCTAGCCGATCCGGTGCTGATCGAACTAAGTGAAAGTGATGCCAACTCGCCGGAGAAGCTGGCCGAAGTCTTGAAGGACTATGCGGACCTGACCGCCATCTTCGCCTCCAACGATTTCCTTGCCATTGCCATTCAGAGGGCAGCGCGACTGCTGGGCTGGCGTGTGCCGCAAGACCTGTCCGTTATCGGCTTCGACGGTATCGAGATCGGCAGGATGCTGGATGTGCCGCTGGCGACAATCGAAACCAAACCGGAAGCAATGGGCCGCCAGGCAGCCCTTACGCTCCTGAATGCCTTGCAGGGAGGGCGGCTCGAACAGCTGCCAGCCTTGCCCTTCACTTTTCGTCCCGGTGCAACGCTCGCCGCGCCACGGACGGGAAGCCATGACGGCGGCCAGGCTGCCACCCGGCCGCCGTCTGTTCCCTCGCTCAAGACTCAACCCAAACAAGGATGAACCGATGAAACATATCGTTTTCGCAGCGCTTCTCGCAACCTCGGTTGCAATGCCTGCCATGACCACGTCCGCTTCCGCAGCAAGCGCCATTTGCTACAACTGCCCGCCGGAGTGGGCAGACTGGGCATCCATGCTGAAGGCGATCGAGGAAAAGCTCGGCGTGAAGATGCCGCATGACAACAAGAATTCCGGCCAGACCTTCGCCCAGCTCGTCGCCGAACGGGCAAGCCCCGTCGCTGACGTGGCCTATTACGGCGTGACCACCGGCATCAAGGCTGCCAATGAGGGCCTCGTCGAGGCCTATAAGCCAGCCGGTTTTGACGATATCCCTGATGGCCTGAAGGACCCGGAAGGCAAGTGGTTCGCCATCCACTATGGCACGCTTGGGCTGTTCGTGAATGTTGACGCACTGGGCGGCGCGCCTGTTCCGCAGTGCTGGGCAGACCTGAAGAAGCCCGAGTACAAGGGCATGGTCGGTTATCTCGACCCGTCCTCGGCCTTTGTCGGCTATGCCGGCGCGGTGGCGGTCAACATGGCCAATGGCGGTGACCTGTCGAACTTCGACCCGGCCATCAACTACTTCAAGGAACTGGCGCAGAACGACCCGATCGTGCCGAAGCAGACCTCGTTTGCCCGCGTCGTGTCCGGTGAAATTCCGATCCTGTTCGATTACGACTTCAACGCCTATCGCGGCAAGTACGAAGAAAGCGGCAACTTCGAGTTCGTGCTGCCGTGCGAAGGCTCGGTGCGCGTTCCCTACGTGATGAGCCTCGTTGCCGGTGCGCCAAACGCCGAAACCGGCAGGAAGGTGCTCGACTTCATCCTATCCGACGAAGGTCAGGCGATCTGGACCAACGCCTACCTGCAGCCGGCACGTCCGGTCGAACTGCTGGCCGAGGTTGCCGCCAAGTTCCTGCCAGCCAGCGATTACGAGCGCGCCAAGGCTGTCGATTATGCGGAAATGGAAAAAGCACAGGCTGCATTCGGTGAGCGCTATCTCGCCGAAGTCAAGTAACAGGCCAACCGGGGCGGAGCGGCAACGTTCTGCCCCTTCCTTCTCCATTTCTGGGGACCAAACCATGACATCACGCCAATTCGTGATGCTCTGCATGTTGCCGCTGGCGATCTTTACCATGGCCTTCCTGGCGCTGCCGCTGGTGCGGCTGATCATGGGGTCGGTGGATAGCGAGGTAGGGTGGGGCATCTACCTTCAGATACTTCAAAAGCCGCGCTACCTATCAGCGCTGCTGCAGACGGTGGGCGTGTCCGTTGCCGTGACCATTGCCGCGCTGGCGATCTCGACCACTGCGGGGCTGTTTCTGGTGCGCAACCGGTTTCGCGGCCGCGGCGTGCTGTTGGCCATCCTGACGCTTCCGCTGGCGTTTCCCGGCGTGGTCGTCGGCTTCATGATCATCCTGCTTGGCGGACGCCAGGGGCTGGTCAACACGGTGTTGCCGGGCCACTGGGTGTTTGCCTATTCGCTGTTCGGGCTGTTCCTCGGCTATCTCTACTTCTCGATCCCGCGGGTGCTGCTGACGGTCATGGCGGCGGCGGAAAAGATCGACCCGGCGCTGGAAGAGGCTGCACTGACACTTGGCGCACCGCCACACCGGATCGTTCTGGACGTGCTGTTGCCTGCGCTTTCGCCCGCCCTCATTGCAGCCGGGGCCATTGCCTTTGCCACGGCCATGGGCGCTTTCGGCACGGCGTTCACACTGGCAACCGACATCGATGTGCTGCCGATGGTGATCTACACCGAGTTCACCCTGTCGGCGAATTTTGCCATGGCATCGGCACTGTCCGTGGTGCTGGGCATTGTCACCTGGGGCATGTTGCTGATCGCGCGTTCGTTCTCTGGTGTGACCGTGGCGGCGGGAGGCTGACATGCTGAAGTCGCCTGCGAAAGTGTTGCAGCTGCTGGTCACCATTGCAGCGTGCGCCTTCCTGCTTGTGCCAACGCTGCAATCGGCGGTGGCGGGCCTCACCGTCAACTACTTCCAGGGCGTGTCGTCCGGCCTGACGCTGAGATGGATCGGGCAAGTGTGGGAGCTTTATGCCGACAGCATCTTCCTGTCGATCTGGCTGGCGATTGCTTGCCTGGGCGTCACGCTGGTGCTGGGCGTTCCGGCCGCCTATGCGCTGGCGCGCAATCCCGGCCGCACCTCGCGTATTTTGGAGGAATTCATCTCGCTGCCGCTTGCCATTCCCGGCCTTGCGCTGGCACTGGCGCTGCTGCAACTGTACGGCACCATGAAGGGGTTCAGGATAAGCTGGACCTTCATTCTGGTGGGACATGTGCTTTACACGCTTCCCTTCATGGTGCGCTCGGTGTTGTCGGTGCTGGCGGCCATCGACCTGAAGACGCTCGAGGAAGGCGCTGCCACGCTCGGTGCCGGTCCTGTGCGGCGGTTCTTCGACATTGTGATACCCAATGCACTTCCGGGCATCCTTGCCGGCGCGCTGACCGTGGTCACGCTGTCCATCGGCGAGTTCAACCTGACCTGGATGTTGCACACGCCATTGACCAAGACGCTGCCGGTCGGACTGGCCGACTCCTACGCCTCGATGCGGCTGGAGATCGCGTCTGCCTATACGCTGGTGTTCTTCGTGATGATTGTGCCGCTCCTCATGGCCATGCAATGGGCCAGTGCCCGTGCCCAAAGGATCATGCAATGACACTCATCCTGAGAAACATCGCCAAGACCTTTCCCGGCGGAACCCGCGCCTTGCTGCCGACCGATCTGGACATTGAACAAGGCGAGATCGTTTCGCTTCTTGGCCCCTCGGGCTGTGGCAAGTCCACCTTGTTGCGGATCATCGCCGGGCTGGAGACGGCAGACCCTGGCGCATCGATCCGCTTTGACGACGAGGATGTGGCAGCCCTGCCGGTCGAGCGGCGCAAGGTGGGCATGGTGTTCCAGTCCTATGCACTGTTTCCCAATATGTCGGTGCGCGGCAACGTTGGGTACGGGCTGAAGATGCAGAAACTGCCGAAAGCGGAAATCGATGCACGGGTTGACGAGGTGATGGCGCTGTGCCGGCTGGAGCCCTATGCGGCACGGCCCGTCACCGCGCTTTCAGGCGGCCAGAGGCAGCGCGTAGCACTTGCCCGCGCCTTTGCACCACGTCCGCGCATCCTGCTGCTCGACGAGCCGTTGTCTGCGCTGGACGCATCGCTGAGGAACCAGTTGCGCGACGAACTTGCGCAGTTGCTTCGCCAGTTCGGCATCACCGCCATTTTCGTCACCCATGACCAGGATGAAGCGATGGCGATTGCTGACCGCGTCGCGGTGATGAGCCAGGGCGAGGTTGCCCAGATCGGCACGCCCGAGGCGCTCTACCGCAATCCGGCAACGGCCTTTGTCGCCCGCTTCGTCGGCGCTGCCATGGCGCTCGATGGGCGCATCGAGGCCAACAAGCTGTATCTTGATGGTGGCGTGCTGCCGCTTCACTCTGATGCCAGCGGGTTGCAAGCTTTTGTCCGCGCCGAAGATGTTCGCCTGGACCCCAAGGGACCTCTGCAAGGCAAGGTCCAGACAGTCACGTTTCTGGGCACCCATTACCGCATAGCTTTGTCGGGCGTGACGAAAGATGCGCTGTTTGCCCTGCATGGCGGTTTGAGCGCACCCAGGCCCGGCGAAATGGTGCGTATTTCCATTGCGCCGGAAGCTGTCATTTCCCTTGCCGCAGAGAACGAAGACACCTGAATGATATCCTTCATCCAAATCACCGACACGCACATCGTGGGCCACGGCGAACTCGCCTATGGCCGTTCAGATACCGCGACGGCACTTGAGACCGCGGTCACCACCATCAATGAGCGGCTGCCACTTTTGGGCAGTGTCGACTGTGCCATTATCACAGGCGACGTGGCCGATCATGGCACTGGGGAAGAGTATGAGCGCTTCAAGGCGATCATGGCGCGGCTCGAACTGCCATACCTTGCCGTGCCGGGCAATCACGATAACCGCGAGAACATGCGCCAAGCATTTGCGGGCGAAAGCTGGATGCCGCAGGCCGGCCCGATCCACTGGTGCAGGGATTTCGGTGCCTTCGCCCTCATTGGCCTTGATACACTTCTGGACGGCGCGCATCACGGCGAACTGTCGGAAGAGGGTTTCGGTTTTCTCGATGCTACATTATCCGGGATCGGTCCGCGTCCTGCTGTGGTTGCCACGCATCATCCATGGATGCATTCAGGTATAAGGGTGATGGATCTCAGCAATCTGCGCAATGGAGCGGCGCTGATGGAGCGGCTGGAAGCCCATCCCGGTCAGGTCCGCATGATCTCGGGCCATGTGCACCGTGCGCTGACCACACAGATCGGTAACGTCACCTGCCAGATCGTACCGGCACCGTGTCATGCGGTGCATCTCGATTACCAGCTTGAGGCAACGAACGACCTGATCCTCGAACCGGGAGCGGTCACCGTTCATACATGGCTTGAAACCCCGACACCGACGCTGGTTTCCGATTTGCTTCCAGTCGGAAAGTTTCCAGGTCCATGGCCGTTCTGGTCTTGAAATGGATCGGGTTGCATGCGGACTGGATTGGCCGGGACATCAATTCAATTATGATCCAGCCTGTGTGGAAACGCCCGAGTCAGGTATGATTCTCCGAGGTCTCGGAGGATGTGATGAACCGCTATATAGAGGGCGCCGATCGCAACCAGGTGACGCTGTTTCCTGATCGGCTGGAGGATTGGATCGACGAGGACAATCCTGTCCGGGTGATCGATGCCTTCGTTGATGGACTTGACCTCACAGGGCTGGGGTTTGAGCGCGCCATAGATCATAACCGGCCATGCTCGGGCCTTCAGGGAGTTCTCGGACGTACCATAGGAAGACACGGCCAAGACTGCTCGTAAGGGTATCGCGGAC
>CAYMJJ010000134.1:0-6172 GCA_964390445.1 uncultured Anderseniella sp. | reverse complement strand
GAGATCGAGTAGTTCATGTTGGCGATGCCGCCTTCATAGATCAGGTCAACGATCAGCTTCACTTCGTGCAGGCACTCGAAGTAGGCCATTTCAGGCGCATAGCCTGCCTCGACCAGCGTTTCGAAGCCGGCGCGGATCAGTTCGACCAGGCCACCGCACAGCACAACCTGTTCGCCGAACAGGTCGGTTTCGCACTCTTCCTTGAAGGTCGTCTCGATGACGCCGGACCGTCCGCCGCCCACGCCCGATGCATAGGAAAGCGCCAGGTCATGCGCATTGCCCGAGGCATCATGGTTGATGGCGATAAGGCACGGCACGCCGCCGCCCTTCAGGTATTCGCCGCGCACCGTGTGGCCAGGGCCCTTCGGCGCGATCATGACAACGTCGATGGTGTCCTTCGGCTCGATCAGGTTGAAGTGCACGTTGAGGCCGTGCGCAAAGGCAATCGCTGCGCCGTCACGGATGTTGGCTTCGATGTCGTCGCGCCAGATGTCGGCCTGCAGCTCATCGGGAGCGGCCATCATGATCAGGTCTGCCCACTTGGCGCCTTCGGCCACGGTCATCACCTGGACGCCGTCAGCCTCGGCCTTCCTGGCGGTCTTCGAGCCAGCCCGCAGGCCGGTGGCGATGTCCTTGACGCCGGAGTCCTTGAGGTTCAGTGCGTGTGCACGGCCCTGGCTGCCATAGCCCACTATCAGGACCTTCTTGCCCTTGATCAGGTTCACATCTGCATCACGATCGTAATAAACGCGCATTGGTTTTTCCTTTCCCTGTAGCGTTTCTTTCAAAGTCGTCTCATTCAACTCACCGCCCGTAGAGCGTGAGAAACTGTTGTGCTGCCACCTCGGCCTCGTGGCGGTTTGTTTCGGGGCCCGGCAGCGGCCTGTCGCCCAACAGCGCGCGGATCTGCACGTCGCGCACCACCAGCCCGAAAAAGCAGCGGAACGCTTCTTCCGTGTCGGAAAACTCGAGCAGGCCCGCTTCGCGCGCCATGTCGAGCACCGGCTTTACGCGCCGGCCGATGGCAAAGCGGCCATTGTCCAGCACGGTCTTGCCCAGCGCACTGCGCGCCGATGCGGCATGCGACACCGCCAGGGCGTTGAGCGCGATGGACACCTCGCCAGTGAGCACGGTCAGCCAGCTCTCGGCAAAGTCCGCCAGCCGCGCTTCCAGGGTGTACCGGTCAAGGTCGACCCGTTCAGGTGACGGCAACCGCACCTTGGCCGCCTGCCAGCGCACGGTTGCCGCCAGCAACCCGTCGCGGTCGGCAAACCAGTTGTAGAGTGTTTCCTTGGAGCAACTTGCCCGCCGGCACACGGCAGCCATGGAGAAGCCGTCGCCCTCCTCCACCATCAGCGCGAGAACGGCATCGAGGACCTCGCGCTGGCGGGGCGAAAACTCCTCCCCGGGCGCGCGCTCGTGCTGCGCAATGCTTGCTGCTGCAACCGCCACTGACTGACCCTCGAAACGCCGTACCGTACCGTACAGTACGGCACACATAGCCGCTCTTGCCCGCCGTGGCAAGGGGCCACCGGTGCGCGCTTTCTACATCAGCCACCAGAAGTAGATTGCCGGTGTCGCCAGCAGCACCAGCAATATCTCCATGATCGCGCCCATGCGAGCGAAGTCCGTGAAGTGATAGCCGCCCGGCCCCATCACCAGCGTGTTGGACTGGTGGCCAATCGGCGTCAGGAACGGGCCTGCCGCGCCCACAGCAACCGCCATCAGGAAGCCGTCCGGATTGGCGTTCAGGCCCACGGCAACCTGCGCACCGATGGGTGCCATCAGGATCGCCGTGGTGGCGTTCGGCACGATATCCGACATCCACATCGACGCCGCAATCAGCATGGCAACGACTGCCCACACCGGCTGTCCGCCCGCCGATGATACGATACCGCTGGCGATGAGGTCCGTGCCGCCCGATGCCTGCAGCGCCTGCCCGACCGGGATCATCGCCCCGAGCAGAACAATCACCGGCCATTCGATACCGCCATAAATCTCGTTCACCGAAATGCACTGGGTCAGCACCAGCGCCACGCACGCGCTGACAAAGGCAATCGGCACCGTGAGCAACCCAAACGCCGAGGCCGCGATGGCTGCAGCGAAGATCGCCACCGGCAGGATGGCGCGCGTGCCGCCGGTCAGCGGTTGCAGGCCGCGGTTCTCCAGCGCCATGCAGCCAACCGATTGCAGCGCCTGAACCATCTGTTCGGCCTCGCCTTGAAGCAGCAGCACGTCGCCAACCCTGAAGCGCACGTTCTTCAGCCGCGCGGTGGGCGACTTGCCCTCGCGCGACACTGCCAGCAGGTTGACGCCATAGCGCGCATGCAGACGCACAGCCCGCATCGAGCGGCCCTCCAGCACCGAATTCGGCATCACGACCGCCTCGACGATGCGCACTTCATCTGTGTTGAGCCGGCTGTTGCCCGCTTCAGGCGTGCCCAGCTTGTGCAACCTGCCGCCGTCCGCCAGCGGGTTGATGACAACCGGGTCGCCTTCGATGATCAGCATGTCATTGGCGCGAAACGTCTCGCTGCCGGTGGGTGCCAGCCGGCGCTGGCCGTTGCGGATGATGGCCAGCACGGTGACCTCGTTCTCGCACATCGCCTCAAGCTCGCGCACCCGCTTGCCCAGCAGTGGCGAGCCTTCCGGCAAACCGGTCTCGAATACATAGTTCTCCATGCTGGACAGCCCCGCCTTGTCGCGCGGCTTGACGCGCTCTGGCAGCAGCCGCCAGCCGATCAGCGCCAGGTAGGCAATGCCGCCGATGCACACGGCAAGCCCGGCGGGCGCGAAGTCGAACATCTGGAACGGCTGGCCGGTCAGTTCCTGGCGATACCCGGAAATCACGATATTGGGTGGCGTGCCGATCAGCGTCACCATGCCCCCCAGCAGGGTGGCAAACGACAATGGCATCAGCACCAGTGACGGCGATCGCCGCGCCTTGATGGCATTGCGCAAGGTCACCGGCAGCATCAGTGCCAGCGCGCCCACGTTGTTCATGAAACATGACAGCAGCGCACCCAGTGAACTGGCAGCAGCAACCTGCAAGGTGGTGGTCTTGCGCGTCGGTGCAAGCAGCCGCACCAGGTACTCGACCGCACCGGAATTCTGCAGGGTGCGCGATATGATCAGCACGGCACCGACCGTGATCACCGCCGGATGGGCAAAGCCCTCGAACGCGGCAATGGCAGGCACCACGCCGGAGAACACCCCCGCCAGCAAGGCCATGATGGCAATGATGTCATATCGGATACGGCCCCACAGGAACATCGCCATGGCCATGGCGATGATCGCAAACACGATCATCTGTTCAACTGTCATCTGGCACTCACCGCATCAAAACCCGTCCGTCCGCTTGCCAACGATAGCAGCCCGCAACGCCGCTTTGCCAGCACCAAGCGTCAGATGGTCTCTCCGCAGGCCGCACGGAAACGGCGTACGGTTTCGCTCATGCCATGCACCAGTGCGTCCGCTGTCAGCCCGTGCCCGATGGACACTTCGTCGATGAACGGCACCCGTGCCGCCAGCGCCGGCAGGTTTGCCACGGTCAGGTCATGACCGGCGTTGACGCCAAGCCCCGCGTCGCGCGCAGCTTCTGCGGCGGCTTGCAACTTGTCGAGTTCTCGCTCGCATGCCTTCGGATCATCGAATGTGGCACCATAGGGGCCGGTATAAAGCTCCACCCGGTCAGCACCGGTATGTTTCGCCAGGGCAATGGTCGAGGCATCAGCATCGGCAAACAGCGACACCCGCGCGCCCATATCCTTCAACCGTGCAACCACGGGGACAAGCGTGTTGTGGCTGGCGGCAAAGTCCCAGCCATGGTCGGAGGTGGCCTGCGACGGATCATCCGGCACCAGCGTGACCTGGTGCGGGCGCGCCTCGTGGACGATCTCCATCAGCCGGTCATCCGGGTAGCCTTCAATGTTGAACTCGGTGCCGGGAAATTCCGCAACCAGCGCTGCCAGCGGCGAAACGTCGGAACGGCGGATGTGGCGCTCGTCAGGGCGCGGGTGAACGGTGATGCCCCACGCGCCTGCCTCCAGCGCCATGCGCGACAGCCCGACCAAGGAAGGCCACGGCAGGTCGCGCCGGTTGCGAAGCTGGGCAATCGCGTTGACGTTGACAGACAGCCTTATGGTCAAATTTTCAGCGCCTCCGAACCACGGCTGATGGCGGTAACACCTGTGCGCACAACTTCCTGCAGGCCGAGCGGTTCCATCAGGGTGATGAACTGCTCCACCTTTCGGGTCTTGCCGGTCAGCTCGAACACGAACGAATTGTTGGTGACGTCCACCACACGCGCCCGGAACGCATCGGCAAGCCGCAGTGCCTCGACGCGCTGCTCGCCTTCGCCACGCACCTTGATCAGCGCCAGTTCCCGCTCGATGGCTTCACCGATCACCGTCAGGTCGGCGACCGAATGCACCGGCACCATGCGTTCAAGCTGCGCCTTGATCTGGGTCAGCACTTCAGCCGTGCCAGATGTCACGATGGTGATGCGCGAGACGTGCGCCTCGTGCTCGGTTTCCGAAACGGTAAGGCTTTCTATGTTGTAGCCACGCCCCGAAAACAGTCCGATTACGCGAGCCAGCACGCCGGGCTCGTTATCCACGATGATCGACAGCGTGTGGCGCTCGGTCGGGTCAACCTTGTTTTCAAGGAAATAGGCCGAAGCTGGTTGTGATGCGTTCATGATCCGAGATTCCCGTTAGCTGACACGTTGCCTGACGCGGCCCCAAGACCCAGGCCACCACGTGCGATGACAATGCCTAATACGATTAGCCCGAGCGCGGCAAGCGCGTTTGCGCCTGGCCGTTCGCTGAGTAGCACTGCTGACCACATCACGCCGGCAACCGGTACCAGCAGGTTGATCTGCCCGAAGAAACTGGCACCGGCGCGCCCGATGACCGCAAACATGATCAGCGTTGCCAGCGCGGTATGAACGATGCCAAGTGCTGCCACCGTTGCCCACGACAGCCAGCCGGCATCCACGCTGAACGGCTGTTCGGTAACAAGCGCCATCGGCAACACCATCATCGCCGCCAGCGCCATGACCACGGCAACGGAGCCAAGCCGGTCCTTCGCCATCACCCGGCGCACAAGCACCGCATTGAAGCCATAGCAGGTGGCTGCCGCCAGCAATGCAAGCTGGCTGATGAAGCTGTCGGTCAGCCCGTCTGCCGCCGCCGGCCCAACCAGCACAACGAGCCCGATGAACCCGGTAATCATGCCGGCAATCTTTCGCGCGTTGATCTTCTCGTCCTGCGTAAACAGGTGTGCCACGATGATTGTGATCAGCGGCATGATGCCCATCAGGATGGCCGAGGTGTTGGACGCAATGCCCTGCTGCCCCCACGCAATCAGCGCAAACGGCAAGGCGTTGCCGATCAGCGCAACGCCGGCCAGCATGCGCCACTGGGTGGCAAGCTGCGGAAAACCCTTGCCGCGCATCAGCACCATCACGGCCAGGAACAACGCCGCCAGCACCAGCCGCACCCCCGTCAGCGTGACCGGCGGCACCTCTGCCACGCCCACCTTGATGAACACGAACGACGAGCCCCAGACGGCCGCCAGCAACAGCAGCAGGCCATAGTCACCCGCCGTCGGCAGTCTTCCCGCGACGCTCATGGCTTGCGCGCAGCCCTGGTCACACCAGCACCGCGCCTTCCTTGTCGATGGCCGAGCCGACTTCCTCGTCCGTCACGTTCTCACCGAGGATCATCTCGTTGTGTGCCTTGCCGGACGGGATCATCGGGAAGCAGTTGGCAAGAGCTGCCACCTCGCAGTCGAAGATCACCGGGCCGGGCGTGTCGATCATCCGCATGATGGCATCGTCCAGTTCCGCCGGTTTCGAGCAGCGGATGCCGGTGCCACCATAGGCTTCGGCCAGCTTGACGAAGTCCGGCAGCGCATCGGTGTAGGAATGCGACAGCCGGTTGCCGTGCAACAGTTGCTGCCACTGGCGCACCATGCCCATGTAATGATTGTTGAGGATGAAGATCTTGATCGGCAGGTTGTACTGCAGCGCCGTCGACATCTCCTGCATCACCATCTGCACCGAGGCATCGCCGGCAATGTCGATGACCAGCGACTTCGGGTGCGCCACCTGCACACCGACTGCAGCCGGCAGGCCATAGCCCATGGTGCCCAGCCCGCCCGACGTCAT
>CAYMJJ010000133.1:0-6278 GCA_964390445.1 uncultured Anderseniella sp. | reverse complement strand
TGGCTGGTCTCCGACAGCACCATTCCGATGATCGCCATGAACTTCTCGTTCAAGGGTGGTTCCGTCAGCGACCCTGCAGACAAGCTCGGCCGGTCGTACTTCCTGTCCGGCATGCTGGATGAAGGTGCCGGCGATCTCGACAGCGAGGCGTTCCAGCAGCGCATGTCCGAACTTGCCGTTCGAATGTCGTGGGACAATGATCGCGAGAGCTTTTCCGGTGGTTTCCAGACGCTGACCGAGAATCGGGACGAGGCTTTCGAACTTCTGCGCAAGGCCGTCAACGAGCCGCGCTTCGAACTCGAGTCGATGGAAAAGGTGCGCGGCCAGATCCAGTTGTCTATCCAGGGTGATGCGGAAAACCCGGCCCGCATTGCCAACCGCGAATTGCTGAAGACAATTCTAGGTACTCACCCCTATGCCCGCGATGAGAAGGGCAGCATCGACTCAGTTGCTGCAATGACGCCGGACGACCTGCGCGCGGCATGGAAGTCCATGTTCGCCCTGGACCGGCTCAAGATTGCGGTAGTTGGCGATATCTCCGAAGAAGACCTTGGCAAGGCACTCGACAAGGTGTTCGGCGCACTGCCCGCCAAGTCCGAACCGATGTCCGTGCCGGAAGTGAAATGGCCCGAGAAGGGCTCCATCACCATTGTCGAGCGTGACATCCCGCAGTCAGTCATGGCCTTTGCGATGCCGGGCATTCTGCGGTCGGACCCGGACTTCATTGCGGCCTACGTGATGAATTTCGTGCTTGGCGATGGCGGCTTCGGCTCTCGCCTGATGGAAGAGGTCCGTGAAAAACGCGGCCTCACCTATGGCATCTACACGGGCCTTGCCGCATGGGACAATGCCGGGTTGCTGTCGGGGTCCGTGTCCACCCAGAACAGCCGTGCCGGTGAAACCATCGACGTCCTGCGCGCCGAGTTGAAGCGCATGGCCGAGTCCGGCCCGACGCCGCAGGAACTGGAAGATGCCAAGACCTATCTGACCGGCTCCTATGCGCTGCGTTTTGACTCCAGCCGCAAGATCGCCAACCAGCTGCTCGGCATCCAGGAAGAAGAACTCGGCATCGACTATGTCAGCAAGCGCAATGACATGATCAACGCCATCACCATCGAGGATGCAAAGCGCGTGGCGCAGCGCCTGATCAAGCCGCTGGACCTCAGCATCTCCATCGTCGGACGGCCGGAAGGCATCCCGCTGAAAACCGGCGCGCCGGGCTGATCGCACCGCACTGGCGCAGGTGCGAATCTGCTAGTGTAACCGTCTTAATCCTGCGCAATTGGGCGCAGGGCGCACACGCGCATCGGGAACACGCATGGCTCAAGCCTCCTCGAAGCCTTATTCACAAGACCTGTCCGGCGTGATGTTGGAGCGTGCCGGCAAGGCCGGCTTGACGCAGCCTGACATTGCGGCAATGCATCCGCGTGCCGCTGCTGCGCGCGACCGGCTGATTGGGCTTTACGAAGACCGCGTCTTGCCCCTGTTGCGGTTGCCGGAGCAAGACGCCGACCTTCCGGCGTGCCGGGACGTGGCAGCGTTTCTTGTTGATGGCGCAACCGATATTGTTTTCCTCGGCACGGGCGGCTCGTCGCTCGGCGCACAGGCGCTGGTGCAGGTTGCGGGCTTCCGGGTGCCGGGCTGTGAAGCCGGCCTGCCGGCGCGCTTGCACTTCTTCGACAACCTTGATGCACACACCATGCAGCAGGCGCTCGACGCCCTGCCGCTCGCGACAACCAAGACCTTCATCGTCTCGAAGTCCGGCGGCACACCGGAAACCTTGGTGCAGGCATTGTGCCTGCTCGATGCGCTCGACCGGCGTGGGCTTGATGCTGCGAGCTGCTGTGCTGCCCTCACCGAACCTGGTGACCCGCAAGCCAACCCGTTGCTCAAGCTTGCGCGGGAACGAGGCCTTCACCTGCTCGATCACGACCCGAATGTCGGGGGGCGGTTCTCCGTGTTGTCCAATGTCGGCATGGTCCCGGCACTGGTGGCAGGGCTTGACCCGCAAGCCATTCGCGCCGGCGCTCATGCGGTCATGCAGGCCGTGCTGGCTTCGCCCGACGCCGACCCGGTCGCCGGTGCTGTGGCTTGCGTGGCGCTGCAGGAAGCGCGCGGCATGAACGTGTCGGTGATGATGCCCTACGCTGACCGGCTGCGGTTGTTTTCTGCCTGGTACGCGCAACTGTGGGCAGAAAGCCTGGGCAAGAAGGGGCTGGGCTCGCAACCGGTTGCGGCAGCAGGCCCGGTCGATCAGCACTCGCAGATGCAACTTTTCATCGACGGACCTGCTGGACGGCTGGTCACCCTCATAGCGCCTGCGACTGCCGGGCAGGGACCGATGCTGCCACAAGGCCTGTCGGGGGATCCGAAGCTCGCCTACCTCGCCGGGCGCACCGTGGGCGATGTCACCGCCTGCCAGCAAACTGCCGCTGCCGAGGTGCTGTCGCGCAATGGACGGCCTGTGCGGGTATTTTCGGTGGATAAGGTGGATGCCTTCACCACCGGCGCGCTGATGATGCACTTCATGCTTGAAACCATACTGGCCGGCTTCATGATGGAGATTGATCCGTTTGACCAGCCGGCGGTGGAGCAGGGCAAGGTCCTTACCCGCGAGTACCTTCAGGCAATGGGCGGGTAGCCTGGCAGCCTGAACGGCCCACCTTTGCAGTGTTTGGCACCATGATCCGCAAGCTGTCAGAGAACACCATCAATCGCATCGCTGCTGGCGAGGTGATCGAGCGGCCAGCTTCTGTGGTCAAGGAGCTCGTGGAGAACGCACTGGACGCCGGCGCGACCGCCATCGACATTTCGCTGGCGGGCGGTGGCCGCAACCTGATCCGGGTGGCTGATGACGGTTGCGGCATGACCGCTGAAGAACTCGATCTTGCGGTCGAACGCCATGCCACCTCCAAGCTGGCCGAAGATGATCTCGTCAACATCCGCACGCTCGGGTTTCGCGGCGAGGCGTTGCCGTCGATCGGTTCCGTGTGCCGCCTGAAAATCGTCTCGCGCCCCCGCGCCGGCGGAGATGCGCACGAGATCCGCGTGGAAGGCGGCCGCAAGCACCCCGTTCGGCCGGCATCCCATTCGCAAGGCACCCTGATCGAGGCCACGGACCTGTTCTACGCCGTGCCGGCGCGGTTGAAGTTTCTCAAGTCCGAACGCGCTGAAACCGCTCAGGCCGCCGACGTGATCCGCCGCCTGTCGCTTGCGCATCCGCAGGTGCGGTTCTCGCTGTCATCCGACGGTGCCGAGCTTGTGGCCTTGCGTGCCAGTGATCGCCCGGCCCGCATCCGCGCCCTGTTGGGTGAGGAATTCTCCAGCAATTCCATAGAGTTGGAGTCTGGTCGCGAAGGCGTTCACGTGACCGGGCAGATCGGCCTGCCAACCTATACACGCGCGCAGGCCAATCAGCAGTTCGTCTATGTGAACGGCAGGCCCGTTCGCGACAAGGTGATTGCAGGTGCGCTGCGCGGTGCCTATGCCGACTTCATGATGCGGGGCCGGCACCCGGCGGTGGCGCTGTTCATCACCATCGAACCCGGCGAGGTCGATGTGAATGTCCACCCGGCCAAGACCGAGGTGCGGTTCCGTGATGCAGGCCTCGTGCGCGGGCTGATCATCGGCTCCATTCGCCAGGCTTTGGCGGGCGCAGGGCAACGCGGCCCGACCAACGTGTCGGCGTCAACGATGGCCGCATTCCGGCCGGAACCGCGCGCTCAGGCATCTCCGTTTGCGCCAGCACACCGGCCCGGATTCGCCGAACACCAGGCCGCGTTCGAGGCGTTTGCGCCGCCCTCCGGTGCCGGGGTCAACGAACCGTCTGCACCTGAAATGGTGGACGCGCCGCTGGGTGCTGCCCGAACGCAAGTTCATGAAAACTATATCATTTCCCAGACCCGCGAAGGCGTCGTCATCGTCGATCAGCACGCAGCCCATGAACGCCTGGTGTACGAAAAGATGAAGGCGCAGCGTGCGGCAGAGGGCGTGGCGCGCCAACCGCTGCTGGTGCCGGAAGTCATTGACCTCGATGCGGCAACGGCTGCGCGACTGCTCGATCACGCCGATGAACTGGCGGCCGCTGGCCTGGTGATCGACAGCTTCGGGCCGGCCTCCATTGCGGTGCGCGAGGTGCCGGCATTGCTCGCTGGCGGCAATATTGCGCGCCTTGTCAAGGACCTGGGCGATGACATCGCCGCGCTCGACTCAACCTCCGGCGTGCAGGAACGCGTCGATCATGTGCTGGCAACGATGGCGTGTCACGGCTCGGTGCGATCGGGTCGTCGTCTGAAGCCTGAAGAAATGAACGCCTTGTTGCGCGAGATGGAAGCGACGCCTCATTCAGGCCAGTGTAATCACGGCAGACCCACATGGGTTGAACTGAAGTTAAGCGATATTGAAAGGTTGTTCGGCCGCAGTTAATGCATGTAGTAACGCTGGATGAACGGTCAGATTAACGCCGCTTCAACGCATCCAGCCCGTGCACCAAGAGCCCTGCCAGCAGGCCCCAGAACGCGGCCCCGATACCGAAGGCGGCAATGCCGGACGCGGTAAAGATGAACGTCGTGGCAGCTGCGAACCGGGTAGCCGGCTGCTCGAACGCGGAAGCCGCTGCACCTATCAGGGGCGTGATCAGGGCAAGGCCGGCAACCACCGCGATGATGGCTTTCGGCATGGCCAGGATGGTCGCGATGATGACCGGGCCGAACAGCCCCAGCATGGCCCAGAAGAACGCATAGGCGATTCCGACTTTCCAGCGCTGTGATTTGTCCGGGTGAACGTCATCGCCAAGGCAGATCGCGGCGGTAATGGCGGCCATGTTGAAGGTATGCGCGCCGAACAGTGCAGCGACCGCCGAACCGATGCCGGTGACGCCGAGTGCTGCCTGTACCGGCGGCGTGTAGCCGCTGGCACGCAATACGGCGAACCCCGGCAGGTTCTGCGAGGCCATGGTGACGAGGTAAAGCGGCAGGCCGAGACCGATCAGCACCGGCCAGGAGAACGTGGGCGCAATAAACACCAGCGGCGTAGCATCGAACGCCAGCTTTGGTGCGGGAACAGCGGCCATGGTGAAGGCAAGAAACAGCCCGGTCGCCAATGCAGCGAGGACGGCGAACAGCGGGTTGAATTGTCGCACCAGCAGGAACACGGCGATCAATGGCAGCACCAGTTGCCAGTCGCTCACCGCGTGGGTGGCGACGGCGATACAGAACGGCAGCAGCACGCCCGCGAGCATGCCTGACGCAATGCCGGCGGGGATGGCCGAGACGGCGCGGTTGACCGGGGGCACAGCGCCGGTCAGCGCAATCAGCACGCCGGCAAAAATGAACGCCCCCACCGCCTCGTTGATGTTGACGCCGGTAGAAGCGGCAATCAGCGCAGCGCCGGGCGTGGACCATGCCAGCACCATTGGCACGCGTTTCCAGGCGCTCAGAGTGAGCGAGCCGATTGCCTTGGCAAAGCACACCGCCGCCACCCAAGATGCGGTTTGTGCGGGCGTCGCGCCCACCGCCTGCGCCGCCGCCAATACCAGCGCAATGGTTGATCCGTACCCGACGAGCGCCGCCACCAGCGCTGCCGATATCATCGAGGCGCGCATCAGGCGGGATCTTCCGCAAACCGCAGCGTGAGCACGCGGGTCTCGCCGTAGTGGCTGTCGTTGAGTATGGCGAGACTATCCGGCAAGGGAAGCTCTGCCTTGGTCGACTCCTCGACCACGATCACTGCCTCGGGCGTCAGCCATCCACCGGCAACCAGGGCCGCCAATGCCTGACCGGCGAGGCCCTTGCCATAGGGCGGGTCAATGAAAACGAGGTCAAACGGGCTCATCGGCTTGCACGCACCAAGCTTCGCCGCATCGCGCCGCCACAGCTTGACCTGCCCGATCATGCCGAGTGAATCGGCGTTGCGCCGGATCAGCCCGCGCGCGGCTTCGCTGTCGTCAATCGACAACAGGTTGCGCGCCCCACGTGACAGCGCTTCCAGCCCCAGTGCGCCGGTGCCGGCAAAAAGGTCGAGTACCCGCGCGCCATCGATTCTGAAGTCTGGCACGCCATGTTCGAGCCGGTTGAAGATGGCCTCGCGCACCCGGTCCGAGGTGGGGCGGGTCGCCTTGCCTTCCGGTGCCTGCAGGGGTCGGCCCCTGAACTTACCGCCGACGATCCGCACCGCGCGCCCCCGGCCTGGCTGATGGTTTGCCGGATGGCTTTCCAGCAGTTCTTCCTGATGGTTTGCCAGACCGGCCATCTGCCGGTTCCTCGGTTTTCTTGCCCGCA
>CAYMJJ010000132.1:0-6293 GCA_964390445.1 uncultured Anderseniella sp. | reverse complement strand
GTGTCGATGGTGCCGGGGCAGATGGCGTTGCAGCGGATGTTCTGCTTGACGAAGTCGACGGCGATCGCCCGCGTCATGCCGATCACCGCTGCCTTGGTCGCGCCGTAGACAAAGCGAGACGGCGCACCCTTTATCGATGACACCACCGAGGCCATATTGATGATCGACCCGCCGCCGCGCTCGATCATGCCGGGAATGACCGCCTTGGCCATTCGGTATTGGGCGCGCACATTGAGCTCGAACGAAAAGTCCCAGGCCGCATCATCACAGTCGAGGATTGTGCCGTGGTGCACATAGCCCGAGCAGTTGAACAGCGAATCTACCGGCCCGGCTTTCTCGACGATGCGGGTCACCTGCTTCGGCTTGGTCACGTCCAGCATGAAGGTCTTGATGCCGCGTGCCTGCGATTTTACTTCGGCGAGTGCGTCCTTGTTGATGTCGGTGGCGATGACCTTCGCGCCCTCGCGTGCCATGGCGATGGCCGCAGCCCTGCCCATGCCCATGCCTGCCGCCGTTACCAGCACCGTCTTGCCCTTCAGCCGCCCCGCCATTCGTGAAACTCCCTTGTGAAACTGTTTTGTAGGTTGGCGCCCAATGTGCCAGATTTCGGCAACTGCGCAATTGTGAACTGACAAGCTGCAGGCAGGGCAGGGGACGTTATCACCATGAAGGTTGTGATTACCGGCGGGACCGGCTTTATCGGCGCGCGGCTGGCGCGTCGCATTCTCGACAAGGGCAAGCTGGCAGGCCCCGGCGGGCACCAGATGCCGGTCAGCGAGATCGTGCTGTTCGACGTGATGGCACCGGATCGCTTGCCGATGGACCTTGACGGGCGGGTGAGCGTGATCACGGGAGACATCTCGGACAAGGCCACCGTCGATGCGCTGATCGACCGGGACGACATCGCCGTGTTTCACCTGGCCTCGGTGGTATCCGGCGGCGGCGAGAAGGACTTCGACATGGCGATCCGGGTCAACCTGACCGGCGGGCTCAACGTGTTCGAGGCGATGCGGGCAAGACAGTCATGCCCACGGCTGGTGTTTGCCTCCTCCATCGCGGTGTTCGGCGGCGCTCACATGCCGGAGGTGGTGGGCGACCTCGGCAAACAAACGCCGCAGACCACCTACGGCATGACCAAGGCAGCTTGCGAGCTGCTCATCAACGACTACAGCCGAAAGGGCTTCCTCGATGGCCGGTCTGCGCGCCTGCCCACCGTCATCATCCGCCCCGGCAAGCCCAACGCGGCGGCCTCGTCGTTTGCCTCTGCGGTGTTTCGCGAACCATTGAAGGGTGAGGATTACGTGCTGCCGGTTGCGGCTGAAACCGTGATGCCGGTGCTCGGCTACCGCAACATCGTCGAGGGCATCCTGGCGTTGCACGAACTGCCGGCGGAACGGCTCGGGGATGACCGGGCCGTCTCGCTGCCGGCCCTGGACGTCACTGTGCACGACATGATCGCGGCATTGAAGCGCGTGGCCCACAACCGCAAGCTGGGCCAGATCACCATCAAGCCGGACCCGTTCATCGAGGCCATCGTCTCGACCTGGCCTTCTGCCACCGACGACAAGCGCGCCGTCTCGCTCGGTCTTCCCAAGGACGCCTCGATCGACGACATCGTGTGTCACTATATCGAGGACTACGATCATGGCCAGGAAGGCCGGGCAGCATGAACCGGGTTGACGTAGCGTCGATCCTGTGACCCCCTTGCAAACCTAGCGCTTCCTGACACGCCTGTTTGCAAGTTGCCTCAAATGGATCTTACTCTTGAATCTGCCTTTTCGACCGGTGGCATGGTCGGGCACCTGTCCTACGTGCTGCTCGTCACATCGATGCTCATGCGCCGGATGGTGATGTTGCGCATCCTGGTGATTGCCTCTGCGTTCGTTGCCATCACCTATGACTGGGTCTGGCTCAGGGATCCCGTGGGTGTGTTCTGGGAGACGCTGCTGGTGCTGGTCAACCTGGTGCAACTCGCCATCACCTGGCGACAGAACCGGAGCGCGCAGTTCTCCGACGAAGAAAAGCTGTTCATGGATGGGCACTTGCCGAACCTGTCCATGGGCGAGCGCCGCAAGCTGCTCAACCAGGGCCTCTGGATTACCGGTGACCGGGGTGCCGAAATGACCCGGGAGGGCGAGCCCGTGACCCACCTGTTCTATCTCGCGTCCGGCCAGGCGCTGGTGATCTCGGGCGGCCAGGCCGTTGCGGTTTGCGAACCTGGTTCATTTGTCGGCGAGATGACGGCAATGCACGGTGAACCTGCCAACGGCACCGTGCGGTTGCTGGGTCCAGCTCGTTACTGGGCAATCGAGGCACAACAACTGCGCAACTTTGTTGCCCGCCATCCTGAAATCGGTACGGCACTGGAGAGCAGTTTTGCGCGCAACATGCGCGACAAGCTTGTACGCTCCAACCGCTTCATCCTAGACTCCGGCGGCGTCCGCAAACCTTCGCCACCAGGCCAGCCAGCAAACTGCTGAACTGGCTTTATCACCCGTCAGGATCATCGATGAAACCCGTGGAACCAGGCCTGCGACATGCAGGCAGCGTGCGTGCAAAACCATCAGACCTTGCGTCAGCCATTGGCAATGCCGGGGTGGATGTCGTGTCATCGCCTGCGACCATCGGGTATCTCGAGATGGCCTGCGTGCGTGCTGTCGAGTATCTGTTCGAGCCGGGCGAGGCAAGTGTTGGCGCAGGCTTCGAGTTTCGCCATGTTGGCGCGGCCAATCTCGAGTTGCCGCTCGATACAGTCGTGACGCTGCTTGAGGTTGACGGCAACATGCTGACCTTTGACTGCCTCGCCAGTCAGGCCGGCAGGCCCATCATGACCGGCCACCACGTGCGTGCCGTCATCGACCTTGAACGGTTGCTGGCCCGCATCAAGCCGGCCGCTGCAGCCGGTGGCCCGCTTGTGCTGACCGGCCAGGCGCTGACCGCCGCAGACGTCGATGCCGTGGCTCACGGCAGGCCAGTGGCGCTGGAGCCTTCGACGCAAGAGGCGATGCAGCGCGGACGCGATGTGGTTGAACGCTATTTCGATGAGGGTATTGCTGCCTACGGGCTGACCACGGGTCTGGGCATGCGCGCGACTAAACTGTTGTCGAAAGACGATGCGGCCGGTTTCTCGTACCGCACGGTGCGCGGCCGGGCGCAGGCGGTGGGCGAGCCGTTGAGCGTGCCGCAAGTGCGCGCGGCCATGCTGGTGCGGCTCAACACGATGCTGGGCGGTGGTGCGGGCGTCAGCCCGCCGGTGGCAGCCATGCTCGCGTCAAGCCTTGAATCAGGTTTCACGCCGGTGATGCCGTGTACAGGTTCCATCGGAGCGGGTGACCTGGTGGTAATGGCGGGCCTTGCCCATGCATTGATAGGGGAAGGCGAGGCGTTCTGGAACGGTGAACGGATGCCGGCGGCCGAGGCCTTGCGCAAGGCCGGGCTTGAGCCGCTGGTGCTCGGCCCCAAGGATGGACTGGTGCTGTGCAACAACCCGTCGCATTCGGTTGCCTCGGCAGCGCTGGCGCTGGTCAAGGCGCGCCGGGTGCTGACGGCCGCGAACGTGGCCGCCGCGCTGAGCATGGAAGGATTTCGCGCAAACCTGTCGCCCTTGCTGCCGTCGGCAGGAAGTGCCCGTCCGCAACCGGGTCAGGTTGAAATCGCAAGCCTGCTGATGCGATTGCTCGAAGGCAGTGCGCTGCATGGTCCGGGGGCGGCGCGGCGATTGCAGGATCCGGTTTCACTGCGCTCGATTGCCCAGATCAACGGTGCTGCCCACGCTGCGCTGGGCGTGCTCGACCAGGCCGTGGCGGTGGAGCTGAATTCCTGCCCGGACAACCCGCTCGTGCTGCCGGATGAGGCCTGTGTCATTTCAACCGGCAACTATCACACCTCGTGGCTGACCCAGTCGCTCGACATGTCTTCGCGCGCTCTGGCGCAAGCCGGTAATGATCTTGTGGCCCGCATCCAGCGGTTGTGTTCGCCCGAGATGTCAGGCTTGCCGGCGTTGCTGTCATCGGCTGAGGTGGGACGGGCGGGCTTCGGACCGTTGCTGAAACCGCTGGAGGCGTTGCGGGCAGACCTGTTGCACACGGCGAACCCGGTGCCGATCGTTTCCAGCTTCAACGCCAATGGCGTGGAGGACGCCGCCACGCTGACGCCGCTGGCGGCGCGAAATCTTGATGGCGTGTGTGATACGCTGGCCCTGCTGGTGGCCTATGAACTGCTGGCGGCGGCGCAGGCGTATGACCTGGCCAACCCGCCCGGTCCCGCCCCCCGGCTGGCTCTGGCCCACCAGCAAGTGCGCCAACTGTCGGCGTTCATGGACGATGACAGGCCGGTCGGGCGCGAGGTCGAAAAGATCGCGCGCGAACTGGTGCTGGGCGGCGGGCTTGAGCCGGTCTACCGGTAGCGCAACTGCTGGCCGATGCCGAGGCGTGCGGCCTTTTCCAGCATGGCAGCACCCAGCGCGATATCCGAAATTGACAGGCCCCGGTGCCAGAACAGGATGGTCTCGTCGTCGCGTTCGCGACCCTGTTTCGCACCCGTAACGATATCGCAGAGCTCCGCGTGGACGGTGTCTTCGCTGACCAGCCCGGCATCGATGTGTGGCCGCAGCGCGCCCAGCTTGCCGGCGCGGAACTGGCCGAAATCGTCGATCACGATCTTGTCCATGATGCCGGTCATCCTGATGTCGAGGGCAGACACGGTGCCATAGGGAATGACGCAGGTGCCCGGCGTCACCCAGTCGGCGCTGAACAGTTCGGTGCGTTCATTGAGGCGCGAGGCCTCGACCATGATGTCGGCGCCTTCCAGGCAGTCGCGCCAGTTGTCGGTCACGATAATCTTCTTGCCGAGGTCGGCTTCGAGCTTTGCCGCAAAGGCGTCACGGCTTTCCGGCCGGCGCGAGTGCACCCTGATCTCGTCGAAGTCATACAGGTGGTCGAGCAACCGCACGTTCCAGTAGGCTGTGCCGCGTGCCCCCACGTGCCCCAGTACCTTTGAGTTCTTGCGGGCAAGGTGGCGCGCACCAAGGGCGGTCAGCGCACCGGTACGGGCATCGGTGATGAAGGTTGCATCGAGGATTGCGGTGGGCATGCCGGTGCGCGGATCGAACAGGTTCAGCAGCGCCATCTCCGACGGCAGACCGCGCTTGTAGTTGTCCACATAGTCGCCGACGATCTTCACGCCGGCATGGCCCATCGGAGCCACGTAGCCGCGCAGCACGTTGAAGTGACCGTTGAAGGCCGGGTCCGGCGTCAGGTGCATGCGCGGCTCGATCACCGCGCCGCCGGGTGTGCCCTGTGCCACCAGACCCTGCTCGACCGCGTCCAGGATCTCGTCGTTCGTCATGTCGAGTGCGTCGACATCCGGCCCGTTGATCCAGGTCAGCATGACCGGATCGGTGGGGGTGCTTGTCATGGCTTCAGCCTTCCTGCGTTTTCCAGATGCTCGATGATTTCACCGGCGGTTACATCCGGCGTCTTCTCGCTGGTGTTGATGCGGATCTCGGCGTTCTCCGGTGCCTCGTAGTCCGAGTCGATGCCGGTGAAGTTCTTGATCTGCCCGGCGCGGGCCTTGGCGTACAGGCCCTTCACGTCGCGCGCTTCGCACACCTCAAGCGGAGTATCGACATAGACCTCGATGAACTCGCCGGCCTCCATCATCTCGCGTGCCATGCGCCGCTCCGAGCGGAACGGCGAGATGAACGACACCAGCACGATCAGGCCTGAATCGGCCATCAAGCGGGCGACCTCCGACACACGCCGGATGTTTTCCACCCGGTCCGCGTCGGTGAAGCCGAGATCACGGTTGAGGCCGTGGCGCACATTGTCGCCGTCCAGCAGGTAGGTGTGATGACCCATCGCGGTCAGCCGCTTCTCGACGATGTTGGCGACTGTCGATTTGCCCGAACCGGACAGTCCGGTGAACCAAAGCACCGTCGGCTTCTGGTTCTTGGACTGGCTGCGGGTCTGCTTGTTCACGTCCAGCGCCTGCCAGTGGATGTTGCTGGCGCGGCGAAGCGCGAAGTTGATCAGACCCAGCCCAACCGTGTTGTTGGTAAACCGGTCGATGATGATGAAC
Organism: uncultured Anderseniella sp.; assembly: GCA_964390445.1. Lineage (GTDB taxonomy): Bacteria > Pseudomonadota > Alphaproteobacteria > Rhizobiales > Aestuariivirgaceae > Anderseniella. The sequence continues at coordinate 215 of CAYMJJ010000132.1, read as the reverse complement.
CCGCCAAGGTCGCGGTTGTCGGCGTAGGGCGCAAACGGCACCTGTTCGTCGAGCGACAGGTTGCAAACGCCGATCTCGTTGAGCATCAGCGTCCTTGCGGCGGTGTGTTCCAGCGTGTTGACGTTCACCTCGTACTTCGGCTGGGCCAGCTTGCCGGGCACGGTGCGGGTGCCCAGCTTGATCAGGTAGGCGCGGCCGGGCAGCATTTCCTCGTC
>CAYMJJ010000131.1:0-6302 GCA_964390445.1 uncultured Anderseniella sp. | reverse complement strand
CCGGCTGGATGCTGGCGGAAAGCCCCGGCCTGAACGCTGTTGAACATCCGGTGTATGATGTCTGGCTGATCGGGTGCCGCGACCCCGGCAAGCAGGCCATCGAGGCAGTGCCGGCCCCGCAGGCCCAGCCGGCGCCGTCTGAACCGCCTGAAAGTGATGCACAACAGCCGCCACCGGCAGACTAGTTCGACGTATCGGTGGATAAGCCCCTAGTTTTGCCACAACTGCCGGACAAGTTGCTGGAAGCGAGCGGGGGCTGGCGTTATTCGGGACATCATGACGAAGAACAACAAACTCATTGCTGCCATTGCCGTTGTGGTCCTGGCCGCATCAGGACCGGTGGGTGTCGTACCAGGCAGTGTCGCACACGCGGCCGGTGCGTGCGACACGCTGGAAGCGCAGTTCAAGAAATCGGTCCGGCCGAAGATTCTCCGGCTGGCAAAGAAGAATTTCCACTGGTCGAACTGGTACCAGGCGACCTTGAAGAGGCACCAGGGCGGCGCCAGGCATCCTTCACCGGCCGCATTGAAGGCAACTCATGCCCAGATGATCGAGTATTGCGGCACTGACAAGAAGTGCAAGACATTCGCAACCGACATGAATGCTGCCTCAAAGGCCATTTACGACGTCAACAAACGCTGGAAGGATGCCGGTTGCCCCGGTCAACTCGACAGCTGATCCGTTGCACGCTTACTCCGGTGGATAGTGCAGCGGCACGGTGATGTTGGTGACAGGCTCCGTCACGGTGAACAGGGCTTCATGGTGAAACGGGGTAATCCGCGGTGCGGTCAGGTAGTTCGATACCCCGGCACCTTCGATCGGATACTTCAGGAACCGGTGCCGCTCCAGCTTGCCATCATTGTTTTGGTCGTGCGCAATCGACAAGGCGTACTTGCCCGCTGCCACGCCGGGAAAGGTGATGGTGACGGACCCTTGCTGTGCCGGCACCTTGACGACCGAAACATTGTCGCGTTGGCCTTCGCAATTGGGAAAGCCCCAGCCGCTCGTCCACAGGCAGGCCACGATGGTGCCGTTGGGATTTCGGATGCCATCGACAGTGACGTTGATGTCGGCAGCCTGGGCGGAGCCAGCCCAAAGCATCAGGCTGCCTGCCAGCATACGCAAAAACGAACTCTTCATGGGTGCAGTCCTCGTCCAGCAAGCCGCGGCAGTACAGCCACAGGTTACGCTATCTCGTGACCCGCGCCAACACTCCTGCGTGATGCCGCAGGTTCAGCGGCGGAATGGCGCGAGAACGGCATCCGGGTTGTCGTCACCAGTGAAGGCGGCGAAATCAGCCTTGGTGGTCAGGGCCTCTTCAAGCTGCTCACGGTACTGGTCTCGCGATACTTCCTGGCAGCCGAACGTGCGCAAATGATCGGTGACGAACTGGGTGTCGAGCAGCTTGAACCGGCCCGCGCTGAGCCGTGCGGCCAGATGCACGAGCGCTACCTTGGATGCATCGCGGCGGGCCGAAAACATGCTCTCGCCAAAGAACGCCGCCCCGATGCGAACGCCGTACAGCCCGCCTACCAGCTCTGACGTTCCGGGGTCGCGCACCTCGATCGAGTGGCAGCAGCCCATGGTGTGAAGCTGTGAGTAAAGCGCTGCGATGCGGGCATTGATCCAGGTTGACGGGCGCGCGATCACCTGCGCTTCGCCGGCACTGCCCGGTGCGGCTGCACAGCCTGCAATGACGCCCTCGAAGTCGTAATCTACGGTAACCGCAAAGGTGCGCTTGCGGATGGTGCGGGCCAGCTTGCGCGGTACGTGAAAACCGCCGAGCGGTATGACACCGCGAATTTCAGGCTCGACCCAATAGAGCGCATTGTCATGCGCACTTTCCGCCATGGGAAAGATGCCGGCCGTATAGGCCTTCAACAGGAGCTGTGGCGTTATCGTTGACATTGTCTGTGCCCGTCAAACTAACCGCTCTCGCCATCTGGCTGCAAGCGGGCTCAATCCTGGTCGTCCGGCGCACCGGAGCAGGGCCAGGGCGAGGGGGCTTCGACACCAGGCGGCAGCACAGTGGTCTGGTCACCGCACGCCAACGCCACCTGGCTGGTCATCAGGCCGATCACGCCGGACAGATCTGCCCCGGCAAGCTGGCTGCGGAACAGGTAGGCATTGGTCCAGTCGGAACCGGTCAGCCGTGCCCCGGCAAAGCGGGCGCGGGCGAGGATTGCGAACGTGAAATCGGTTCCGGTCAGACTGGCATTGCTGAAATCGGCACGGATGGCGTCGGCCTTGCTCAGGTCCGTATCGTCCAGCACGGCACCGGTCAGGTCGGCTCGCTGCAGGCTGGCCCGTGCAAGGCTTGCATCCGTCACCGTAGCCTCACGCAAGTTGGCCCGGAACAACTCTGCGCCTTGCAGGTCTGCCCCTTTCAGATTGACCGAAGAAAGGTTGGTCCGGTGGCCTTCAGCCTTGACGAGGGATGCACCTTCCAGATTGCCACCCTTGAATGATGTATGGCCGAGGTCGGCGGAATCGAGCCTCGCGCCCGCCAGGTTGGCGTTGCCCAGGTCCGTGCTGCTCAGGTTGGCGCCGGTGAGGTTTGCGCCTGCCAGGTTTGCGCCGCCCAGCATCAGCAGCTTCTTGGAGCAGCCCGACCAGTCTACACCGGGTCCGGCGTTGTGCCTGCAATCGGCCAGGGCAATCGAGGGAGTTGCTGCACAGGCAAATGCAGCAGCCAGGGCAAGTACGGTAAGGCGCATGTTGGGCAGTCTCCTCAAGGCAATTTCAACAGGTTGCCAGCCCGCCCACCAGCTTTCCCATCATACGACCATCGCCGATGACTTCCAATGGCGCGGAGCGAACACTTTTACGGGATCAGCGAAACCAGGCAACTCCTGGTTGCCGCAATCATCAAGCGCCACATCAAGGTGGCGGGCCACCTCCTGCGACATCAGGACAGGACGCATCAGCTTCTTGGTCAGCTGTTCCAGCCGCGCGGCTTCGTTGACGGTGCGGCCGATGACGGTGAAGTCAAGCCGCGCCCGTCCGCCCACATTGCCGAAGAACACCTCGCCCTGGTGCATGGCGATACCGCAGCGCAAATGCTCTCGCATGGCGATGGCCGCGACGTCTGCCGGCGGGTTGATGTTGAAGTTGTCGAGGCTGGTCAATGCATCGTCAGCAGCCTGCATGGCGGCCCGGGCGGCGCTGCGCGCACTGTCTGCGTCGGTAAACGGAAACACCGCAAGGATGCCGTCACCCATGAACTTCAGCACGTCGCCGCCGTTGTTGGTGACCGCCGTAACGAGGACGTCAAGGAAGCCGTTGAGCAACAGGCTGACGTCTGCAGCGGCGAATTTTTCCGAGGTGCGCGTGTAGTTGCGCATATCGGCAAACCACACCACGGCATCGAGCGATGACCCTGCGCCGCGCGCAATGCTGCCTTCCAGCACCTGCTGGCCCGCACTGGGACCCAGGTAGACGTTGAGCAGGTTCTCGGCAATACGGTAGGCGATGTGGCGGTGAACGTGCAGCGACAGGCACTTGAGAATGCGTGACAGTTGCATGCGCTGCGCACCGGTAAAACCTTCTTCGGCATTGGTGGCCAGTGTCACCACATCGTGCCGCCTGGCCCTGACACGCTTCGGCATCGGCAGCACGGCATAGTGAATGATGCCCTGTTCAGCCAGTTCTTCCATCAGTGGATAGGTCTGCCGGTGCTCTGTGTTGCGGGTGTCGAGGATGACGATTTCGCCACGCTCGATGGCCGGCCTGAGAGGGCTGCACCTGAAGGCCTCGTCCTGTTCGATCATGGCCTTGACCACGATCTCGTCGCAGATGCCGTCCGACAATTGCCAGCCCCAGGCAAACCCCGCCAGTTGCGGATGCAGGGTGCCGGCGTGGATGGTGGCGCGGCTGAGCGGCAGGCCCGCACCGACCATGCGCCAGGTCAGCGATTCAAACAGGCTTAGCATCGACTGCTCGTTGATTGCATCACCCAGCAGCCAGTTCTCCAGGTCCTCGAAACTGGTGGTGCCGTTGGCCGAGTCCGGGCCGGCCATCGATCGCGCAATCAGCTTGACCGACGCCGGGTATTGCCGCGGAGCGGGGTCAATATAAAACGGTTTCATCTGGCGTATCCCTGCATGCAGTACGGCAGTGCCTGGTGGCGGAACCGGATTGGCACGACCGTAGCCTCATCATATGGGGTGGCGTGCGGCGCGTTCCAACCACGTCGGGACGGCATCAGTCCTGGTTGTCGCGCAGGAATTTTTCCAGCCAGTGGATGTCGTATTCGCCGTCCATGATGTCGGGCTGTTCGAGCAACCGCTGGAACAGCGGGATGGTGGTGTCGATGCCTTCGATGACGTATTCGCCCAATGCCCGGCGCAAACGCATCAGGCATTCGGTCCGGTCTCGGCCATGCACGATCAGCTTGCCGATCAGGCTGTCGTAGTAGGGCGGGATGGAGTAACCGGTGTAGATGGCGGAATCGATGCGAACGCCCAGCCCGCCCGGCTGGTGCAGCCCCACCACCCTTCCTGGCGACGGGGCGAAGGTGCGCGAGTTTTCCGCGTTGATGCGGCACTCGATGGCGTGGCCGTTGAACGTGATGTCGGACTGCCTGAACCCCAGCTTTGCGCCGGCGGCAACCCGCAACTGCTCCTGCACCAGGTCCAGCCCGGTGATGGCCTCGGTAACGGGGTGCTCCACCTGCAGCCGGGTGTTCATCTCGATGAAGAAGAACTCACCGTCTTCGTAGAGGAACTCGATGGTACCGGCACCGGAGTACTTCATCTCTGCCATTGCGTTGGCGCAGGTCTCGCCGATCTGCTGGCGCTGGGCGGCGTTGAGGGCAGGCGACAGGGCTTCTTCCCAGACCTTCTGGTGGCGGCGCTGCAGCGAGCAGTCGCGCTCTCCCAGGTAAACCGCATTGCCCTGGCCATCGCCAAACACCTGCACCTCGATGTGGCGCGGCTTGCCCAGATAGCGCTCGATATACACGGCATCGTCGCCGAAGGCCGCCTTTGCTTCGGTCTGGGCCGTCGACAGCGCGTTGTCGATCTCGTCTTCGTTGAGGGCCACCTTCATGCCGCGGCCGCCGCCGCCGGCAGCCGCCTTGATCAGCACCGGATAGCCGACTTCCCTGGCCACCTTGCGTGCCTGCGCGTGGCCGGACACGCCGCCTTCGGAGCCGGGCACCACCGGGATGCCAAGCTTCCTGGCGGTCAGCTTGGCCTCGATCTTGTCGCCCATGGTGCGGATGTGTTCAGCCGACGGGCCAACGAAGGCGATGTTGTGTTCTTCGAGGATCTGCGCGAAACGGGCATTTTCGGACAGGAAGCCGTAGCCGGGGTGCACGGCATCGGCACCGGTGATCTCGCAGGCTGCAACAATGGCGGGGATGTTGAGGTAGCTTTCCGATGCCGCTGGCGGGCCGATGCACACGCTCTCGTCAGCCAGGCGCACATGCATGGCGGTCGCGTCTGCCGTGGAGTGGACGGCAACGGTCTGGATGCCCAGTTCGCGGCAGGCGCGCAATACGCGCAGGGCAATCTCGCCACGGTTGGCTATGAGGACTTTTTCAAACATCTGCGCGGGTGCCGGGCCAAGCCTATTCGATGATCATCAGGGGTTCGTCGTACTCGACCGGGTCGCTGTCGCCGACCAGGATTTCCTTGACCGTACCGGCATGGGGCGCGGGGATCTGGTTCATGGTTTTCATCGCTTCGATGATCATGATGGTCTGGCCTGCCTTGACCTGCTGGCCCACCTGTACGAAGGCAGGGGCCTCCGGCGACGGCGAGTGGTAGGCGGTGCCGACCATCGGCGACTTGACCAGACCGGCAGACGGCCTGGGCGCAGCAGCTTCGGCGGCAGCAACAGGTGCTGCGGGTACCGGGGCAGCAGCAGGGGCTGCAGGCGCATAGTGCTGCGGCGGCGCGGCATAGGTGATCGCAGCTTCGCGCGCCACGCGGATCTTCAGGCCATCCTGCTCGACCTCGATCTCGGTCAGCCCGGTGTCGGCCAGGATTTCCGCCAGAATGCGGATTTGCTCGTGGTCGAACGTCTTTGAATCCTTGGCCATGTCTGCTTCCGGTTGGTTGGTCTTGTCGTTTACGCGGATGTCTTGGTCTTGTCGATCAGGCGCCTGGCACCATCCAGCGCCATTGTGTAGCCGTCCGCGCCGAAGCCGCACAGGATGGCTGTGGCGACAGGCGACACATAGCTGTGGTGGCGGAAGGCCTCGCGCGCATGCACGTTGGACAGGTGCAACTCGATTACCGGTACATCCAGCAGCCGCAGCGCATCATGAATCGCAACAGAGGTATGCGTGTAGGCGG
>CAYMJJ010000130.1:0-6437 GCA_964390445.1 uncultured Anderseniella sp. | reverse complement strand
GACGTTGCTGGCCCGTTCGCTATCGCGGATCCTGAACGTGCCGTTCGCCATCGCCGATGCCACCACCCTGACCGAAGCCGGCTATGTGGGCGAAGACGTCGAGAACATCATCCTGAAGCTGTTGCAGAGCGCCGACTACAACGTCGAGCGTGCCCAGCGCGGCATCGTCTATATCGACGAAATCGACAAGATCAGCCGCAAGTCCGACAACCCGTCGATCACCCGCGACGTGTCGGGCGAGGGCGTGCAGCAGGCCTTGCTCAAGATCATGGAAGGCACTGTTGCCTCGGTGCCGCCGCAGGGTGGCCGCAAGCATCCGCAGCAGGAATTCCTGCAGGTCGACACGTCGAACATCCTGTTCATCTGCGGTGGCGCATTTGCCGGGCTGGACAAGATCATCGCCTCGCGGGGCAGGGGCGCAGGTATCGGATTTGGTGCGGACGTGAAGGACGCCGACGAGAAGAAGACCGGCGAACTGCTCAAGGACCTCGAGCCTGAAGACCTGCTCAAGTTCGGCCTGATCCCCGAGTTTGTCGGCCGTTTGCCGGTCATCGCCACCCTGGAAGACCTCGATGAGCCTGCGCTGGTGCAGATTCTGTCGGAGCCGAAGAACGCGCTGATCAAGCAGTATGCCCGCCTTTTCGAGATGGAAGACGTGCGCCTCAACATCACCGAGGAAGCCCTGTCTGCAATCGCCCACCGGGCCATCGAGCGCAAGACCGGCGCGCGCGGGCTGCGCTCCATCATGGAAGCGATCCTGCTTGACACCATGTACGATCTGCCAGGCATGGATGGCGTGCAGGAAGTGGTAATCTCTGCCGAGGTGGTGAAGGGTGAAGCCAAGCCGCTGATGATCTACTCGGACAAGGACTCCAGTTCCAAGAGCAAGCCCAAGGCCGCCAGCGGCAACGTCAGCGCCTGAGAGTCGTGCCCTTCGGCAACATGTACAATCGACGAGGGCCGGTTACAGGCGTGTAGCCGGCCCTTGCCGTTTCAGCCGTGCCAGGTAGTGCCGCAAGGCCGTCTGGAAAATGGTGCCAAGGATGGCGCGGCCGGCCAGCACCGTGCCGCGCACGGTACCGGAAATCTTCGAAACGCCGATGCGCTTGTGATAGCTGACTGGCACTTCGATGGCCTTGAGATTGTACAGGATCGCCTTCAACTGCATTTCGACCGTCCAGCCGAACGCCCTGTCCTGCATGCCGATGGTCTCCAGCGCACTGGCCGAGATGGCGCGATAGGGGCCCAGATCGGTGTAGCGCACGCCCCAGAACAGCCTGATGAGTGCGCACGCCAGCCAGTTGCCCCAGCGTTGCTGCGGGGTGAGCGCACCGCGTTCGGCCGTCCCCAGGGTGCGCGAGCCGATCACCAGGTCAGCCTTGCCAGCCGCGATCGGGCTGACCAACCGGTACATCTCGTCGCCACGGTCGGCATAGTCGCCATCCATGAACACGATGACCTGGTGGCCTTGCGCTGCCGCGATGCCTTTCAGGCAGGCCGCGCCGTAGCCTGCTTGCGGCTCGTGCACGACGGTGGCTCCAAGTCCCGTTGCAATGGCGGCGGTGTCGTCGGTGGAATTGTTGTCTGCAACGACGATGGTATCGACAAACCCGGGAATGTTGCCGATGACCTTGCCGATGGCCCGGGCCTCGTTGAACGCAGGGATGATGACTGCAACGCGCTGACCCTCGACCATCACCGGGCCTCCAGGCTGTCGGGAACGCACCCGCGCCGGCGCTTGACCCACCCAAATGTCGCCAGTGCTATCCATATCGGCACCCACATCGCCCATACCAGCGCCTCCAGCCAGGTCTCGTCGACATCGCGGGCGGTCAGCGCAAAGAACGCGTAATACAACGGGAAGGTGGCCGAGATCAGCAACAGGGCAGGGTTGGGGTGAAGGCACAGCAGGGGCAGCAGCCACAGGTAGTACCAGGGCAGTTGAACCGGTGACAGCAGCAACAAGGCGGCTGCTGCAACCAGGAACCGGTGGGCAAGTGCATCCCCGTCGGGTGGTGCGGTCCGGTTGCTGAACAGCACGATGCCCGCCACCAGAGCCGCCGCCACCGCGCGTGCCACAAGCCCGGCGTCCAGCGGTGTTTGCGGCAGTTGCGACGCCAGCCACAGCAGGGCGCTGAAGCTGGCTGAAATCCGCTGCCATTGCGTGCCGAACGCCACAAACCCGGAACTCCCGTCGAGCTGGGCAGCCAGCACTGGCCAGTAGATCAGCGCGGTGGCAGTTGCGAAGGCGCCGCCTGCCGCAAGCAGGAGGGCAGGCCGGTCTGCGCTCTTGCGCCACAGCGCCGGCAACAACAGCACCGGCCACACCTTGGCCCCGGCCGCCACCGCGCCCAGCAGGGATGCCGTGACCGGCCGTGCCCTGATGCCAAACAGCAGGGCGGCCAACACCGGCAGCATCACCACCGGTTCCATGTGGGCGGAATTCATGACTTCCTTTATTGCGATCGGGTTCCACCAGTAGATCGCGCACCACAACACCGGCTTTCCGGTTTGGCGCAACAGCGTGATGATGAGGCCCAGCATGCCCAGTTCAAGCGCCAGCAGTACCGCCCGCCAGGCGTCCAGCGAGAAAGGCTTCAGCCAGTGGGCCGCGGCAAAGGCGAGCTGCGTTACCGGTGGGTAGACGGTTCGCACGTCGGCATAGTTGACACGGGTCAACACTTCGCCGGCTTCGGCGCCAAGTGCGGTGAAGGCTGAACCGGCAGTTCCTTCGAGTACCGCTTGCGGCGGATGCGTCCACGGATTGAGCCCGTGCGCGGCAACCGCCCCGTCCCACAGGTAGCGGTAGAAATCGTCCTCCTGCACGGGCACGCTGCCAAACAGCGTCACCCGCGCCGCAAGGCCCGCGGCAATGACGATCACCAGGCAGATGAGTGGTGCAGGAGCACCGCCAGCCGTTTGCCGGGGCAGCAGCAGCCACAAGGCCAGCAGGTAGAGCAAGCCCGCACAACAGTACACGGCGGCAAAGGCGAGCAGGGGGCGGTCCAGGTTTTCGAGTTCATATGAAAAAAGCGGCCCCGCCTGCCTCAGCAGGATGGCGCCGCAAATCGGCAAGAGGCTTGCCGTCAGCCACAGGTGTGGCCGGTGCGATGCCGGCATGGGGCCGGCACCGCCAGCAGATTGCATCAGCTACCCTTTTTCGTGGGGTAGCTCGAACTTTGTGTCTTTTTCTTCTTCTCTTTCTTCTCGGCATCCTTTGTGGCGGTAGCCGCAGCTTCCGACGTGGTTGCCTGCTTCTTCGCACCGGAGTTGAAGTTGGTCGATGTGGCGTGGGCGCTATTGGCGAACACGGCCAGGCCCAGAGCCAGCGCCATGGCGAACGCAGGCGCAAGCGAACTGAACTTGAGAATGTGGGACATGAGAACTTCCATCGTTGTCGTGATATCAATCGTGCAGACCAACGCTGCATTCCGAAGGTCGCCTGAATCGTGCAGAACAGGAAATAACTTGCATTCACAGTTGTGTCAGCACGCCTTGCCGCGCGATCACGCGGTGTTCAGCGTGGCTGAACGCATGTGAATGGAGCCTGCCGCTGAAGCCGCCTATACCGGATGAAGGTTTGACTGATTTCGAAGGGCTGTCGCATGAGAGTTGTTTCACGGCTGATCGCGCTTGCCACCTTGCTGCTGGTTGTATCGGGGTTCGGATTTTCCTCCAGTGCGCCGCAGGCCTGGGAAGACTGGGCGGTCCACGACGATGCCGATGCCCGCGTCATTGACCATTCTGCCTGGACCGGGCTGTTGGCCCGCTACATCAAGCCGGACAATGACGGGCTCAACCGGTTTGCCTATGGCGCGGTGTCGGCTGCCGACAAGCAGGCGTTGAAGGACTATATCGGCAAGTTGGGCGCGGTCGAGATCACCGGCTTCAACCGGAAGGAACAGCTTGCCTACTGGCTGAACCTCTACAATGCGGTGACGGTTCAGGTGATTCTCGATCACTACCCCGTCAAGTCGATCAGGGACATCGACATTTCCGGCTTTCTGAAGAACGGCCCGTGGCAGAAGGAACTGGTGATGGTGGAAGCAACGCCGCTGACCCTCGACAATATCGAGCATGACATCCTGCGCCCGATCTGGCGCGATCCGCGCATCCATTACGGGGTGAACTGCGCGTCCATCGGATGCCCCAACCTGATGACCGAAGCGTTTACCAGCGCCAATGCAGACGCCATGCTGGACGCCAATGCCCGCGCCTACGTCAACTCGCCGCGCGGTGTTCTGGTTGCCCGGAATGGTACAATCTCGGTGTCGTCCATCTATTCCTGGTTTGCCTATGACTTCGGCAACTCCGAAGCCGGCATCATCAAGCATCTGCTGGAGTACGCCGAGCCTGACCTTGCGGAAAAGATCCGCAAGGCCAATGACCTGTCGGATACCCACTATGATTGGGCGCTGAACGAATAGGGCGGCAGGGCTGGGCAGATGCCGTGGTTTTGGCCTTCCCTTGGCCGCATTGATGTGCAAATTGGAAATCTGGTTCGCGCTGCGGCGCGGAAATGCAGGTGTTCCGGGGGGAGCAGGGATAATGCGGTTGCGTCTTCAGTATATTGCAGTTTGCGCCGGTGTTGCGTTGCTGACCAGCGGTTGCGCGATGGACCTCGGCGGCTGGGGCTCCGACGACTCAGGGCCTACGGCGTCAGCACCCGCACCGCAGCCTCAGCAGCAGGTCGCCTCGACCCAGTATGCGCCGCCGCCCGTACCATCGCAGCAGCAATACCCTGGCGTCGACGTGCCGCCGGCGGGTCAGGCCGCTTTCGCGCCCGCACCGGCGCCGGGCGATCCGACATTCTCCACCTCACCGGTTGCATCGGGCCGCACGCTCGGCGAGCCTGAATTGCGCCAGTTGCTGACCGGCAAGACCATAACGGTTGCAGACGGGCGCACGCTTGAGTACGGCCGCTCCGGATCGTACCAGGAAAGCCGCAACGGCCAGGCCATTGCGGTCGGCCAATACCGCATCCGCGATGAGTCGGTTTGTGTGCAGTTCACCACCGGCCTGTCGCGTTGCGACAGCTTCGTTGACAATGGTGGCCAATTGTTCGTGGAAGACCGCAATGGCCAGAGGCTGCCGGCTCAGGCGATCTGAAACAGGCGATAGTTGCGCCGTTCAGTATCTTGAAATTCCGTCTCTCCACAGCCATTTACCATCATGCGTAGACGGGACTGCAGCGCCGGGCCGAATCGTGGCTTAGTGAGTGCCTGAAACGTATGGATGGTGGTTCCTTCCGCTGACTGGCGCATCCGGCCCCTTGCGGGCATGCTTTCGAGTAACGGCATTTGCGAATTACCTGCCATTTGTTACCCTCTTCATGCGGGCATCACGCCGTTGTGCATTGCCCGCACACTGCAAGAACTGTTGCCTGACAGGGGCAGTTCGAGCCGAAAGGACACTCAATGACCAAGAAGAAGCAAGCTACCCCCCAGGATGTGTTTGCGGTACTGCCGCTGCGCGATATCGTGGTTTTCCCCCACATGATCGTGCCGCTGTTCGTGGGCCGCGAAAAGTCCATCGCTGCTCTCGAAGAAGTCATGCGCGAAGACAAGCGCATCCTCCTGGTCGCCCAGAAGAACGCCGCTGACGATGATCCCACACCTGCCCAGATGTATGAGGTTGGCACCGTCGGCTCGATCCTGCAGTTGCTCAAGCTGCCCGACGGTACCGTGAAGGTGCTCGTCGAAGGCCTTGAGCGGGCGACCGTCGACAGCTACACCGAACGCGACGAATTCTTCGAAGCCCGCGCCAGCATCATGCCTGTCACCGACGAGGCAGGCGAGGAAACCGAAGCCCTGGCCCGCACCGCGGTGACCCAGTTCGAAAGCTATGTGAAGCTCAACAAGAAGGTGCCGCAGGAAGCGGTCGCCTCGATCACCCAGATCGAGGACTTCGCAAAGCTGGCCGATTCGATTGCGGCCCATCTCGCCATCAAGATTTCCGAAAAGCAGGAACTGCTCGAAACCGGTTCGGTCGCGCGCCGGCTGGAGAAGGTCTTCGGCCTGATGGAAGGCGAGATCTCGGTGCTGCAGGTCGAAAAGCGCATTCGCTCGCGCGTCAAGCGCCAGATGGAGAAGACCCAGCGCGAGTACTATCTCAACGAACAGATGAAGGCGATCCAGAAGGAACTCGGCGATGGCGAAGAAAACGACGAGATGGCCCAGCTGGAAGAGCGCATCCGCAAGACCAAGCTGACCAAGGAAGCCCGCGAGAAGGCCAACGCGGAAATGAAGAAGCTGAAGCAGATGTCTCCGATGTCTGCCGAGGCCACCGTCGTGCGCAATTACCTCGACTGGCTGCTGTCGATCCCGTGGGGCAAGAAGTCGAAGATCAAGAACGACCTGCCTCATGCTGAACAGGTACTTGAGTCCGATCACTTCGGCCTCGAGAAGGTCAAGGAACGCATCGTCGAGTACCTCGCC
>CAYMJJ010000129.1:0-6558 GCA_964390445.1 uncultured Anderseniella sp. | reverse complement strand
GATGGTTACATCGCTTATGTGCCCGGCGGCAGGCGGTTGCGGCCGGCCCGGCGGGTGCGCCGGATAGCAGCCGGGTTGCTGGCGTCATCGCAGGTTCATGTCGCCCGCCGGCAGGTGCTTGAGCAGGTTGCTCGCGACGTGGGCGAAACGGTGAACTTCGTGGTGCCGGAAGAAGGCGGCATGAGTTATCTCGACCGGGTTGAAACCGGCTGGGCGTTCAGGGTGCAATTGCCCATCGGCACGCACGTCCCGTTCCACTGTACCGCCAGCGGCAAGACCTACCTTGCAAGCTTGTCACCGCACGCGCGCGAAAAGATCGTGTATGCCATTTCGCTCAAGGCGCACACCGCCAATACCATCACCGCGCCGGACAGGCTGCTGGACGAGCTTCGCCAGATCGCCGACCAGGGCCATGCCATCGACAACGAGGAGTTCATGGAAGGCATGATCGCAATCGCCGTACCGGTGGCGGACCAGCAAGGCAGGTTCCTTGCCGCGCTTGCCTTCCATGGTCCCTCCGTCCGCTTGACGCGCGAACGGCTTCTGGCCAACAAGCAGTTGCTGCAGGAGGCTGCAACCAAACTTGCAGGGCTTTTGATGGACGAATGAAGGCGGCCAGCCCGCAATGGCCACTTCGAGGCGCGCTTGCTTTTCGGTCAAATTCATTCTGCTGATTGAAATGACCGCTGTGCAAATGCAACACTGGCGGCCCGGATGAAGCATGCGAAGGGTGCAGAAATTGTTGGATCAGGCAAGTGTAACGCAGGTGCTGCGCGCTGCAACGACCGAAGCGCATGAGCGGTTGCATCATTCGTCGATGCTGGGCGCGTTTGAGGCAGGCACTACCGATGCAGGCGGTTACGCAGACATCATGCAGGTTTTCCTGGACTATTACCGGGTGGTTGACCCGGTGGTGATCAGCGCAATGGCAGAACATGCCGGTGGCGCACAGTTCAGCTACATACCGCGCGCCGAACTGTTCGCCCGCGACATTGCAGCTTTGCCGATTTTGCCGTCGCTGGCGCCGGTCGACTACCACGCCCCCGCGATCAGCAACGCCGCCGAACTGGCGGGCGTCATCTACGTCATCGAAGGCTCGATTCTGGGCGGTGCCGGGCTGGACCGTGCAGCGCGCACGGTGCTGAGGGATGGCACGGTTGAGGGCCGCAGCTACTGGCAGTGGTGCCGCAGCAATGCCGGCAAACGCTGGAAGGAAGCACGCAGCTTCATTGACGCACTGGTCTGCAGCCATGCCGGTCAGGCCTCGGCGGTGGCGGCGGCCACGACCCATTTCGACCTGTTGCAAACCCGCTTCAGCGAGGCCGCGGCAGCCCGGCAACCCTGACCGTCAGCCTATCGCGTTCTCTGGCCCGGCACTTGCATTCTACCCGCCTGAGTTGCAATTGCTGATGTTGCCGGGGAGTTTTACCATATGACGATGCAGGCCCTTGAGCGGCGCCTCACCAGGCCTGCTGTAATCGACCATGCCGAAAGCCTTGACGCGACCGCGTCATCAGTTGGCGTGGACGCCAGGCGGGTTTCAACCGCTGATTGGGACCTGTTTGCTGCTGGTTGTGCAGGTATTTCACAGGAACAGCTGCATGCGTTCGCCCGCAATCGCTGGCCGGTTGCGGAACTTGAGCCGATTGTCTTCTCGGACTCGACTGGCATCATCGGCGGTGCGCTGATGTCCATTGCCCGGCTTCCACTTGGGGCGGGCAAACTGGCGTTTTGCCGGATGGGACCTGTGTTGCAATCTGAAACAGACAGCCGCGCAACTGTGCGTTATCGCGCCATGTTGCAGGCCATCGTGGAGGAGTATGCAGACCGGCGTGGCATGATGGTGTCGGTATCCTCGCCGACGCTGCCCGGCGGTGCAGCTCGTTGTGCTGCCGCCCAGCGTGCGCTCGGTTTCAGGCCGCGGCCGTCCTTTACCTATCCGGACCGGTACTTCGTCAACCTTGCGCTGGCTGATGAGTCGCAACTGAAAAGCCTTGACCAGAAATGGCGCTACAACTTGCGCAAGTCGTTCTCGAAAGGGTTGACCTTCGAGGCCGCAACATCGGACCGGCTGGATGACTTCCATGTGCTCTACAAGGCAATGAGCGACCGCAAGCGGTTTCCCGATGATTCCCCCTATGACAGTGTCCGTTCGTTCATCCATGATTGCCCGGCGGGATGCGAGCCGCGGCTTTTTCTGGTGCACCAGGATGCAAGGCTGGTGGCTGGTGCCATCATCTTCACGCTCGGGCATACGGCGGTATATCTTTATGGTGCAACCAGTTCCGCGGCTTTGCCGTTGCGTGCTGGCTATCTGATGCATTGGGAGATCATCCGCTGGTTGCGCGCCAACACCTCGGCGCGTTGGTATGATCTTGGTGGCACCGACGGCTTTCAGGGCTTGCACCAGTTCAAGAAGGGGCTGGTGGGCCAGGCCGGCCTCATTGCCCCGACGCCGCCGGTCATGACCTATGCCGGCAACTTCCGCGCCCGGCTTGTTGGTGCACTTGCATATGCTGCGCACGACCGTCTGTATCTGGTGCGCCAGCGGGTGCGCTGCTGGCGCAACGGCCTGGCAATTCCCGATCAGCCAGTGCCGGAGCGGCGTCGCTGATGCGGGCGCACTTGAGCATACTGTACAGGTCCGGGCTGATGTTTTGCGTGCGGCTGGGCGGGGCAGGGATCATTTTCCTTGTACAGGCCGCCATAGCTCGAGCCTGGGGCAGCGAGGTACTGGCCGATTACATGGTGCTCATTGCGGTGGTCAACATTGCCGGCATGATCATGCCGCTCGGTTTCCAGACCATCGGATCATATTTTGCGGTCGAGTATCGCGCGGCAGGCCGCAAGGCTGACCTGTTGAAGTTTGTCCGGCGCGCTTATGCGCAGATCGGCATTTCCGCGGTGTTGATGGCCGTTGCCGCATGGGCGGTTCAGCAATGGACCTCCTGGCTGTCAGGCAACATGGCGGGCCTGGTTATCCCCGGTTTCATCTTCGCAGTGTCGCTGGCGAGCGTTGTCGTCAATTCCGCGCTTCTAGTCGGCTTGCGCCACCAGGTTGCCGGGCTCATGGCGGACGGCATTGCGCGGCCGCTGGTGGTGCTCGCCGGCTTCGTTGCTGCCACCATGACCACAGGGACGGTTCCTCTGGTGGCCATGCTCTGGGTTATTGCTGCAGGCTATGCGCTTGCCGCCCTCGTGTGTCTGGCCATGACCTTTGGCGCGATCAGCCGGCTTGATGCCACCCTGCCGCAACGCCCCGGTGAATCCGCCCGGTGGCACCGGTTCGCCGCGCCGTGGGTGATCATTGCCATCTCCACCGAGTTCTTTTTCGACATCGATCTGCTGTTGCTGTCAATGCTGCTCGACAAGCACGACCTGGCTGTATTTGGAATTACCACGCGCATCTTTGCCCTGCTGGCCTTCGCCATCACGATCGTATACGGGCTGTTGCTGCCAGAAATGATGGAAGCCGATGCATCCCGCGACCGCTCCGCATTCGTGAAGCGCATGAACGATGCCAACCTTGCAGCGTTCTGCATGTCGTTGGCGCTTATGCTGGCAGCACTGATTGCGGGGCCATTTGCACTGTCGGTCGCCGGTCCTGACTTTGCGCACGGCCGCTGGCTGCTGGTCATCCTGTCGGCAATCCTTGCCTTGCGGGCATTCTTCGGTCCGGCGGAACTGGTGCTGTCACTGCATGACAGGCCGTGGGCCACGGTACCGGCAATTGCTGCTGGTCTGCTCACGCTGGTTGCCGGCAACGTGCTGCTGGTGCCGGCATGGGGCATCACCGGGGCAGGCGTTGCAGCCCTGGCCGCGACGCTGGTCTGGTCACTGGCCAAGTGGCACAAGGTGCTGGTGACGACCGGGCTGGACGTGTCGCTGATGGCGCGGTTCCGGCCAGCGCAAGCGGCTACAACATCCCGCACAGGCAACGCAGCCGGTTCATGAGGCGCGTTGCCAGACCTGGCGAGGAGCCGGAATCATAACCGGGCAAAGCCTTGGTCAACGGCTTTTCGAACATCATGAAGCCCTGCCCCAGGACATGGTTGTCCAGCGTGCCGTGATGGCGGAATCCGAACCGCTTCATGAGCGCGATAGTTGGCCGGTTGGTGGGCGTGGTGAAGTTCGATATCTTGTGGAACCGGCCATTGTCCCAGAACTCGACGAACTGGCGCATGTACACCATGGCCATTCGCGGGTCGCGCATCTCGGGAAATACCGTCGCCCAGTAGAGCCACAGGTTGCCGTGTTCCGGTCCTACAATCAGAAACCCTGCAATGCGGTCACCGTCGAGGCAAACCCGCACGTAGTCAGGGTCAAGCGAATGCAGGTTAGCCAGCAGAAGTTTCGACATTCTGGCCTTCTCGAAGGCGCGGAACTGATCATTGAACCCGTCCATGTTGTCGATTGTCCGCATCAGCTGTTCGTGCACCTCGGACAGCTCATTGCGCCTGGCGGCGCGCTGAGTGAGCACACGCCCGCCCACCACGGCAACCGCCGTAGCCGTGGTGCCGGTGGCCGGAGACCGGTTCGTCATCTGGTTCATGGAGTTGGGTAAAGCCTTCCTGCGTTGGTTCGCGCAGCACCAAGCAACATCCATGCCGGTCAGACGCCCCTCCCCACAGAGAGAAATCTGGTCATGTCGTCCGCAATGGGTGGGTCGTTGTCAGGTTTTGCTGCACGGCAGTCCCGAAATCCGGTCAAACTGTAACAACTTTCTCGCCATGTCCTATCATTGCCGCTAGAGTGCCGATGCTCGGCAAAAGCCCGGATGCCGCCAGCCAGTGAGTCAAGCAAGGGCACGGAGGAAATAATGGGACATAAATACGAAGGCGGCTGCGATCACGTTCACACCCATTCGGATGCGGAACCGATCGACAATCACACCTGTCATTGCTCGGTCTGCAAGAGCGTGACGGGCCAACCCACCACGCACGTCGTGTTCTTCAAGCATGGCGACCTGGAGGTCGACAATGCGTCCAACCTCAAGCGCATGCCGTTCAATGCCAACAATCCCAATGGGCCGCTTGAGCTGTGCGTCTGTGCTGACTGCGGCACGCCGATCATGCTTGATGACAAGGAAAACCGCATTCGCGTAATCGTGCCTAACCTGATGGGCATGGAACCTGACGTGGACTCGACCTACCACGCCTTCTATGACCCGGCGACTGGCGTGCCCAAGCCGTCCGACGGCAAGCCCGTTTATGAAGGCCTGCGCCCTGAATTCGAATGGCCGAAGGCGAGCTGAGGCAGCACGCGTCGCGTTACTAGCCCATTCCGGGGGATGGAGCTGAACGGCGAGAACGGCACCAGGCCTGTAATGGCGGGCGTTTACTCCCGCGCCCGCTGTCAGGTCTGGTGCTGTTTGGTTTCAACTTCCGACTGGTTGGGAACTCTTGCGGGCAGCGGTCAGCACTTCGGCATTCGTGGTTTCAGCCTCGATCATCGAGCAATGCTGAATGGCGGCTGCCGCGCGAACGGCCTCGCGGCGCAGAACCGGCAGGATGCGGTCCTGAATCACGTTATGGGTGCGGCTTTCCGGACCAATCACCCCGAGCGCAAAGATCGAACCGAGTTTGTCGATCATGATCGGCACGGCAATGCTGGTGACGCCGGTTTCCATTTCGCTGTCGCAGATCGCATAGCCGTCGCGCCGGACCCGGTTGAGTTCCTTCTCGATGGCGTCACGTGCCACGATGGTGCGGTCGGTGTAGCGGATCGGGTTGGGCTCGTGCATCGGCTCGCTCAACGTTGGGTCAACGAAAGCGGCAATGATCTTGCCAGATGCGCAGGCATGCACGGGGCGCTGGCCCAGGCCGGGGTAGATGTATGACACGGCCGGATCACTTGGCGTGACGATATGGATGAGCTGCACACGGCCGCCGCGGTAGCGCGCAAGGAAGGCAGTCTCGACGAGGCTGCGCACGGTCTTCTGCATCATCGGCGTGACGGCATTGATGACGTGCGAATCGGATTTGCCGGTCAGCGCAATCTTGACGAACCGCATGCCGAGCACGTACCTGTTGCCGGGATCTGCTTCTTCGACAAGTCCAGTTTCCAGCAACGCCGAGATATTGCGGTAAATGCTGGTGCGCGGAAATCCTGTCATGCTGATCAGGTCCTGCACGCTGACAGGCGTACTGGCTGACGATATCGCTTCAAGCAGCTGAATCAGTCGTTCATGCATCTGTATAGTCCCGTCCATCTTGTCGCCCTCGTAAAGGCAGGTAGCCCAAACAGCTAGTGCGCGTCAAACGTGCTTGTGTACGATTTCCTGCAGATGGTTCCACTTGTTCTGCGACCAGTGCAAGCCAAATGCCGCCTTTTTCTCTGCTTCAAGCACCGAGCAAGAGCCGTGCCAGCCGGTTACTGTCGGTTTTGCAAGCCGCGCCAAGCTGGTCTGTGGGCCACAAAAAAGACGGAGCGCAGTGCTGCGCCCCGTCGTATCCGTCGTGTTGGCTGGTGGTTTCTAGGTGGCTTAGTACACCACCACCGCGCGGATCGACTCGCCTGAGTGCATCAGGTCGAAGCCCTTGTTGATGTCTTCCAGCG
>CAYMJJ010000128.1:0-6676 GCA_964390445.1 uncultured Anderseniella sp. | reverse complement strand
GTGCCTTGTCGCTGTACTTGACGCCCGATACCTCGACGATCTTGCGGATCAGCGAATAGCCGTTCGAGTGCGGCCCGGACGAAGCCAGCCCGAGGATCACGTCGCCCGGCTTGATGGTCTTTTTCGGCAGAATGGCGCGGCGTTCCACGGCACCCACGGCAAAGCCCGCAAGGTCATAGTCGTCGCCGTGGTACATGCCCGGCATTTCTGCCGTCTCGCCGCCGATCAGCGCACAGCCTGCCTGGCGGCAGCCCTCGGCGATGCCGGCAATCACGTCGCGCGCCACGCCCACATCCAGTTTGCCGGTGGCATAGTAGTCGAGGAAGAACAGCGGTTCGGCACCTTGCACGACTAGGTCGTTGACCGACATGGCAACCAGGTCGATGCCGACGCCGGTGTGGATGCCGGTTTCTATCGCGACGCGCAGCTTGGTGCCCACGCCATCATTGGCTGCCACCAGCACCGGGTCCTTGAAGCCGCACTTCTTCAGGTCGAACAGCCCGCCAAACCCTCCGAGCGACGGGCTTGAGCCCTTGCGCCGCGTAGAGGCTGCCAGCGGCTTTATGGCATCGACCAGAGCGTTGCCTGCATCAATGTCGACGCCCGCCTGGGAGTAGGTCAGTCCGTTGCCCGTTTTCGCCATGTTCATGCCCTGCCATCTGGTTGCCGTACTTATTGGTTTAACGACGGGCATGGACGCAAGGAAAATCCTCGGTTGATGCCGGGGTTTGTCCACGATAAGGCTTTGTTGGAAGGTGAAGCCTGCCGATTGCGGGCAACCCCGGGGGAATGGCGTCTTTGGTGACACAACACAAATCGGCCTGGCGTTCTGCCATCGTGCTCGCACGCTGCCTTGCGGCGGGCTTTGCGCTGCTGCTGGCGGCGCATGGCGGGCCGCTGAACGCCTCGGAGAACCCGATTTACACAATCCCCGGCGTGGCCGTTGATGTATCCGCAGAAACCGCTGCCGAGGCCAAGAAGCAGGCCATAACCGAGGCAAACGTGAAGGCGTTCTCGCTGCTCGCCCGCCGGGTGGGGGCCGACGAGGGAACGCTGGCCGAGATCGCGCGGATTGACGCCAAGCAGATCAACGCCATGCTCGATTCGCTGTCCATCGAGGAAGAGCGCACCGGACCGGGCCGCTACATCGCCAGGCTGACCGTTCGGTTCCTGCCATCGCGCGCCAGGGCCACGCTCAACCGGCTTGGCCTGAGCTACTCCGAAGAACTCGCTCCCAAATCGGTGCTGATACCGTTGTGGCAGGCGCCTGACGGTACCTGGCAACTGTGGGAGGACAACCCGTGGCGCAAGGCATGGCTCGACCTTCGCGCGGAAAACTCGATGGTGCCCGTCATCGTGCCGCTGGGGGACTTGACCGACACCGGGCTGCTGAGCGCCGAACAGGCGGTTGCAGCCGACCAGGGATCGCTTGAAGCACTGAGGCTGCGCTACGAGGCCGATGCAATACTGATTGCGATGGCGCAGCCGCTGGGCGAAGATTCGGTGCAGGCCGTCATGACCGGTGACAGCCCGGTTGGCAAGCTGGGCTTCGACAAGGCCTACACCGCTGAAAATGGCGGCGGCGTTGCCGAGGCGGCAGGCATTGCCGCAAGCCGCTTTCACGAGGTCATGGAGCAGCGCTGGAAGAAGATGAACGAGGCCCCTCCGATCACCCAGGCCTTGCCGGTCTCGACATTGCCGGTGGCCGTCACCTTCTACAGCAACGACGAGTGGGCGGCATTGCGCTCGCGCATCCTGTCTACCCCAGGCGTCACCGGCGTGGACATCTCGACCATTTCGCAAGGAGGCGCTATCGTGCAACTTGCCTACGTGAGTGCGTTCGAGCAGTTGCGCCAGGCGCTGTGGCAAGGCGGCCTGGCGTTGCAGAATGTTGGCGGGACATGGGTTTTGCAGATCAACCAGTAAAGCCCCGCGGCGGGCCACGGCAGGCGAGTGGCGCTGCGGGCGGTGTGCGATGACGCTGCCGAACTTTATCACCATTGCACGAATATTCATGGTGCCAGCCATCGTCTGGCTGCTGTTCAACAAGGCGTATGGCGCGGCCTTCGTGCTTTTTGTGCTGGCGGGCCTGTCGGACGCGCTGGACGGCTTTGTTGCGAAGCAGTTCGGACTGCGTTCTGAACTGGGTGCCTACCTCGATCCGCTGGCCGACAAGGTCATGCTGGTGGCCATCTACGTGGTCCTGGGCATTTTCGAGCATCTGCCGATCTGGCTGGTGATTGCCGTGGTGAGCCGCGACGTGGCCATCGTTGGCGCGGTCATGCTGTCGTGGTTGCTGGAGCGCCCGGTGGAGATGGTGCCGCACATCGTGTCCAAGGCCAATACGGTGATGCAGATCATCCTGGTCGGGCTCGTGCTTGCGGACCTGGCTTACCTTGTCGTTCCGGATTATCTGCTGGTCGTTGCCATGGCGCTGACGGGCCTTCTGACGGCGCTGTCTATTGCGGTCTATCTTCGCGAGTGGCTACAACACATGAACCACGCAAATGGCAGCGGGGCCGCCCCTGGCGACCGCAAGCCGGACCAGGGCAACTGAACTGGAACATGCATCCATGAGCATTCAACGGCAGATTCTGAGCTGGCTGGCCGTGTTGGCCTTCATCATCGCATTCATGTGGCTGTTTTCCGGCATCATGCTGCCCTTCATCGCGGGCATTGTGCTGGCCTATTTCCTCGATCCTGTGGCCGACGCGCTGGAACGGCTGGGCCTGCCGCGGCTGGCGGCAACGCTGATCATCGTGTTGAGCAGCCTGCTGGTGGTGATAACGGTGCTGGTGTTGCTGGTGCCGGTGCTGTCCGATCAACTCGGCAACTTCGTGGCGCGGCTGCCGCAGGACCTGAACACGCTGGCCAAGCTGTTCAATGAAAACGCGCCGGGATGGCTGAAGACCGCCGTGATGCAAACCGAGTCCGCCTTGCCCCAATCCACCGGCGAGATCGCCAGCAAGGCACTCGAATGGGGCGGCAAGATTCTCCAGTCGCTGATGAGCGGCGCAAACGTGCTGTTCAACACCTTGTCGCTGCTGGTCATCACCCCGCTGGTCACGTTCTACATGCTCAATGACTGGGACAAGATGGTCGACCGCATCGACGGCTGGATCCCGCGCGACCACGTTGAAACCGTTCGCGCCATCGCGCGCGACATCGACATGGCGATGGCGGGCTTCATTCGCGGGCAGGGAACCTTGTGCCTGATCCTCGGCACA
Organism: uncultured Anderseniella sp.; assembly: GCA_964390445.1. Lineage (GTDB taxonomy): Bacteria > Pseudomonadota > Alphaproteobacteria > Rhizobiales > Aestuariivirgaceae > Anderseniella. Next base: position 3,449 of record CAYMJJ010000128.1, on the reverse strand, counting down.
TTCTATGCCGTTGCACTGATCGCGGCCGGGTTGAACTTCGGCCTGATCATCGGGCTGACGGCGGGCCTGTTGTCGTTCGTGCCCTATTTCGGCGCAGCGGTGGGCGGCATCCTGGCCATTTCGACGGCCACCGTGCAGTTCTGGCCGGACTGGGTGCAGATCCTGGTCATTGCGGCCATCTTTGCCGCCGGCCAGTTCATCGAAGGCAACTTCCTGCAGCCCAAGCTGGTTGGAAGCTCTATTGGCGTGCACCCGGTATGGCTGATGTTTGCGTTGCTGGCATTCGGCTACCTGTTTGGGTTTGCCGGCATCCTGCTGGCGGTGCCAATGGCTGCTGCAATCGGCGTGCTGTCCCGGTTCCTGCTCGATCAATACCTGCACTCGTCGCTGTACCGGCCCCGTGCGGCAAGGCCCGCAGATCCCGGCGACGGCCCGGTTGGCTGACCCCGTGAACCACTCTGAACGCCAGCTTGCGCTTGACCTGCCGCACCGCGTTGCAATGGGGCGTGACGATTTTCTTGTCTCTGCCGCCAATGAAGCCGCCGTGGCTGCCGTGGACCGCTGGCCGCAATGGCAGTCACCGGTGCTGGTGCTGGTGGGCGCTCCCGGTACCGGAAAGAGCCACCTCGCCGATGTCTGGCGCAGCCGCTCCGGTGCGTCCTCCACCACGGCCGCCGCGCTGACCCGCGATGCCGTTCCACAGTTGATGCAGGCCGGTGCCGTGGTGGTAGAGGATGCACCGGACAGCGCACTGGACGAGGTGGCGCTGTTTCACCTGATCAACATGGCGCGCGAAAGCGGTGGCAGCATTCTCATCACCTCGCAACGGTTTCCGGTCCAGTGGGGCGTGGAACTGCCGGACCTGGTTTCACGCCTCAAGGCCGCACACGTGGCTGAATTGGGTGATCCCGATGATGCGCTGTTGCGCGGTGTGCTGGTGAAGCTGTTTGCCGACCGGCAACTGCAGGTGGGCGAGGCGGTGATCTCGTACATGATCATGCGCATGGAGCGCTCGCTTGATGCGGCCGGATCGCTGGTCGCCACCATTGATGACGCAGCGCTGGCGCAGCGCGCCGACATCAACCGCGCGTTCGTGGCGCGCGTGATGCAGCAGCATTCAGAGCCCGGCCTGTTTGACGCTGATTAGAGCAACAGCCGTTCGAGTTGAACGGCTAAAGTTGCTCTACTTTGAGAACGAGCATCTTTATTCGATCAGATGAGTCAATCTGATCGAATGATGCTCGCGTGTGCGCGGCGCGGCGGAACAGCACTTTTGGGGCTGCGTCATAGTTATGTTATGTTGCATTGCCACAAGGATTTTATGCTTGGCGCATGCCGCCAAATTCATCTGAACAGGGATCAGTCTGCATGAACATCGAGACCGCATCGGATGCCGAACTTGCGCGTGCCATGACCGAGGCAGAGGAACAGCACGGCGGTGTCGAGCTTGCCTCCTCGCCGAAGCGGTTCTTCAATCGTGAACTGAGCTGGCTGGGCTTCAACTACCGGGTGCTGATGGAGGCGCGCAACACCAATCATCCGCTGTTTGAAAGGCTTCGGTTCCTGTCGATCTCCGGCAACAATCTCGATGAATTCTTCATGGTCCGGGTAGCCGGACTTGCCGCGCAGATCCGCGAACACGTCTCGGGCATCTCGCAGGACGGCATGACCGCGCCGGAACAGCTCGCGAGCGTGCGCAAGGCTGCCCATGACCTGATGGGCGAGCAGGACCTTCGCTGGCTGGCCCTGCTGCAGGAGCTCAAGGAAAACGGTGTCGAGATGGTGCCAAACTCGGCACTCAGCGAAACCGATTGCGCCTGGCTCGACGAACGCTTCCACGACCAGGTGCTGCTGGTACTGACGCCGATGGCAATCGACCCCGCCCATCCGTTTCCGTTCGTGCCCAACCGGGGGCTGATGGTGGCCCTGCAACTGACCCGCAAGGGTGACGGCGAGCGCATGAACGCCATCGTCCAGGTGCCGCAGCAGATCGAGCGCTTCACCCGCCTGCCGGACGGCAACGAGGGCGGCCAGACGGTTGCACGCTTCATCAAGATCGAGGACATGATTGCCCACTTCGTGCCGCGCATGTTCCCGGGCTACGTGAAGGAAGGCCGTGGCGTGTTCCGGGTTCTGCGCGACAGCGATATCGAAGTCGAGGAAGAGGCCGAAGACCTGATGCGCTATTTCGAGCGCGCCCTGAAGCGCCGCCGCCGCGGCACCGTCGTCAGGCTCGAGGTCGATGGTGAATGCCCGGAAGAGCTGCGCAACTTCATAGCCCGTGAAACCGGCGCCGATGACGACAGCGTGGTGCGCTGCAATGGCGTGGTCGGCTATGCCGATACCTCTCAGCTGATCCTCGACGAACGCCCCGACCTCAAGTTTCCGCCGTATAATCCGCGCTTCCCCGAGCGTATCCGCGATCATGGTGGCGACTGCTTTGCCGCCATCCGCCAGAAGGACATCATCGTCCACCACCCCTACGAATCGTTCGACGTGGTGGTGCAGTTCGTGCGCCAGGCTGCCCAGGACCCCGATGTCGTCGCCATCAAGCAGACGCTGTACCGGACCTCGAACCAGAGCCCCATCGTGGAAGCCCTCATCATGGCGGCAGAGGCCGGCAAGTCGGTGATGGCCGTGGTGGAACTGAAGGCGCGCTTCGACGAGGAAAAGAACATCCAGTGGGCGCGAAACCTCGAACGCGCCGGCGTGCAGGTGGTGTTCGGATTCGTCGAGCTGAAGACCCATGCCAAGGCCTCGATGGTAGTGCGCCGGGAAGGCGGACACCTGCGCACCTACGTGCATTACGGCACCGGCAACTACCACCCGATCACCGCCCGCATCTATACCGACCTGTCGTTCTTCACCTGTGACCCGGCCCTGTGCCGCGACGCTGCGCGGCTGTTCAACTACGTCTCCAGTTATGCCGAACCCGCAGAACTGGAGCGCATTGCGCTGTCGCCGCTCAACCTGTCCAGGCGCATCATCCAGCACGTCAACGAGGAAATCGAACATGCCCGCGCCGGCCGGCCCGCCGCCATCTGGGCCAAGCTGAACTCGCTGGTCGACCCGGAGATCATCGACGCGCTGTACGACGCCAGCCGGGCGGGGGTGCAGATCGACCTGGTGATTCGCGGCATCTGCTGCCTGCGTCCCGGCGTGCCCGGACTGTCGGACAACATCCGGGTGCGCTCGATCATCGGCCGATTCCTGGAACATTCGCGAATCGTCTGTTTCGGCAACGGCGAAGGCCTGCCCAGCAAGAAGGCGCGGGTTTACATATCGTCAGCCGACTGGATGCCGCGTAACCTGCACCGCCGCGTCGAGCAGCTTGTGCCCGTGGATACGCCCACGGTCCACCAGCAGGTGCTGTTCCAGATCATGGTCGCCAACCTGAAGGACAACCAGCAAAGCTGGATGCTGATGCCGGACGGCACCTCGCAGCGCGT
>CAYMJJ010000127.1:0-6691 GCA_964390445.1 uncultured Anderseniella sp. | reverse complement strand
GGCTCGTCATCGGGAAACAGCAGCGTGGGGCTTTCGCCAAACTGCGCCGCCACCACCGGCATGGCCATCACCAGCCGGGCAGGGGCAATTGCGGGGGCGAGGTCTGATGTCCCGATGCCTGCACACAGGCTCAGCACCGTCTGGCGCTGCTTGAAGGCCAGATCGTTGCACACCGCTGCTGCATCGAACGGCCGCACTGCCAGGATCACGATGTCAGCCTCGTTCACGATGGCCTGGGTGTCGCTAAAGATCTCCGCGCCGTAGTGACCGGCGAGCCATTCGGACGTGGCGCGGCCGCGCTCCGACACGATGAACCGGTACCCGGTCTTCACCATCGCCGGCATCATGTGCCGGATCAGGTGGCCTGCGCCGATGATGCCGATGGTCAGGGTCATGTCGTCTCCTCCAGGATATTGAGCAGGGCGGGCACGGCGTCCTCAATCTCGCGGCAGACGATGGCACCGGCGGCTGCAAGTTCATCGCCGACATCCACCGGCAGCGAGGTGTTGGAGGTTTCCGGCACCTGGTTCAGCCGGCCACCGATCAGAACCGGAATCGATTTGCCAAGATGCGATCGCAAGGCATTGTAATAACTCATCGCAATGCCATTGTAGGTGCTGAGCGCCACGGCATCGGCGCGCTCGCGCACGGCCAACGCTGCAACGAGGTGCGGTTCAGCCGAGGTGCCACCGTCGATGATTTCGGCACCGGCGTGTTGCAGCACCGCGTCGAGCACCAGCTTGCCGTGCTCATGCACGTCCGTCGTGGCGGTGACGATGCGGGGCCGCGCCTGGGCCAGCGAGGTGCGCAGGTCAGCCGGCACCCGCGCCAGGTGGGTGTGCGCCATCTCTGCCACCTCTTCGGCGATGTCGGAGCGTGTGGCGCCAGATTGCGCACCATACAGCGCTTCGAGCCGCCTGCCGCCCAGCCGCCGCAATGCCAGCAGCATTTCCAACGGGTTGGCCGTGTCGATGCCGGCTTGCGTGAGGCCCGTCATGGCGCGGTCGAAGAAATCCTGTCCGCGCGCGATGATGTTTGCGGCCAGCGCGCGGGCAGGGGCAGGGTCCAGCAGTGGCAGGTGGCGGGCGCCATGCGCCGCCAGCCGCGCGGCGAAAAGCTGCGCCTCGATCACCTCGTCAACGTCGGGAATGCGTTCGTTCTCGGTCACCGGCACCGGGTTGACGGCGTGGCCTGTAGGGGCCAGCCGCTGGCCCGCGATATCCACCGACAGGTAGCTGGCGAGTGACGCAAAATTCTCAGCCGTGCTGCCCCGGTAGCTGGTGGTGTTGCCATAGATCATGGTGCCCGGCGTATCACCCGCAACTTCTGCCAGCGCCAGGTGAAAGGCCAGCCGCCGTACGGGATCGGAGAAGTGATGCCCCCAGCAATGGCTGACCGTTATGCCTGCCAGCGCGCCTATGTGGCGCTCCAGCAGTACAGCCCCCATCACCGAACCGAGGTCCTGGAACAGGGCGGCAAAGCCGTCATCGAGGTTGGAGTGCACCAGCACCTCGACGGGCTGGTTTGCGATCAGCGCCAGCGCAGTGAGCGTGGCAGACGTGCAGGCAATGTCGTCAGACGCGCCCTGCAGCCGGAAGGTGAAGTACTGCCCAAGGTTGCCGATGGAGGTAGACCCGGCCGCCAGCGCAGCACATGTGTTTTCCACCGCCGCCGGAAAGCCCAGCACGAAGTCGCCGAAGTGGGCCGCAACCGGTCCGCCTGCGGCAAGCCGGGCAAAGTCTTCCGGCCCGTTGAGGATCAGCCCCGTGCCACGCATGGCCCCGGCGCGTGTGGCTGCAGGCACGCCCATCGACCAGTCCAGGCAGATGCCATAGCGGTCAACGGTGACACCCCGGCTGGCGCACTCGTCGTGAATGCGCGCCCACGCCTCACGGGTCTTGGCCGGGTCGCGCCAGCCGATCTGCGCGTGCTGCATGATGCGGCCTTCGCGCATGGCAGCGCGCTTGTGATCTGCCTCGCTCGCCACGCCGTGCGCACTCAGGAAGGCCGATGGTCCCACCTGCCAGTCGCGCGCCAGGGCATGACCCTGTTGCAACAGGGCCGCAACGTCTGGCAGGTCAGCTTCGGGCAGGATGTCGCTGCGGTTGAACATCTCGTCCTAGCGGTCTTCGGTGTCCAGCCAGATGGTGACGGGACCATCGTTGACCAGCGACACCTGCATGTCGGCCCCGAACTCGCCATTGGCAACGTTCAGCCCATAGCCGCGCAATTGCGCCGAGAAGTGCTCGTACAGCTTGCGGCCGAGGTCGGGCGGGGCAGCGGAGGAAAAGCCGGGCCGGTTGCCCCTGGTTTCGGCTGCCAGGGTGAACTGGCTGACCACCAGCACCGATCCACCCGTGTCCAGCAGCGACTTGTTCATCTTGCCCGCCAGGTCGCGGAAGATGCGCAGGTTGACGATCTTGCGCGCCAGCCACAGCGACTGGCCTTCGCCGTCATCCTGCATGGCGCATACCAGCACCAGCAGGCCCGGCCCGGTCTGCCCCACCGTTCGGCCATCAATGGTGACGCGGGCTTCTGTCACCCTCTGGATCAGCGCTCTCATGGCGATGGACTTTGCCCAACCGGCGGGTACAACACAACGGTTATTGCCGCCCGCACTGAAAGGAGCCGCCCATGCCCGAACCCCTGCTGCTCATCCCCGGCCTGATGTGCACGGCTGCGCTGTTTGGCCCCCAGATCGAGGCATTGTCGGGCGGGCGCGAGGTGCTGGTGGCAGACCATACGCGCGCCAGTACCATGCCCGGCATCGCCCGCCAGATCCTTGACGATGCGCCGGACAGGTTTGCGCTGGCAGGTTTGAGCATGGGCGTCTACCTGTCGCTGGAGATCATGCACCAGGCACCGCAACGGGTGACGCGGCTGGCGCTGCTCGACGGAAAGGCTGCGCCTGATACGCCGGAGGTCACCGCCTTGCGCCGCCGGCAATTGCAGATGGCTGATGCAGGCCGCTTCCTCGACATCACAACCGAAGTGCTCGCACCGCGGCTGGTGGCAGAACACCGGGCAGGGGATGTGGAACTTTTCCAGACCATCGTGCAGATGGCGGAGGATACCGGCGAGGCGGCCTACCGGCGGCAGATGGCCGCCATCATGACCCGTGACGACTATCGACCCATGCTGGCCGGCATAGAGGTGCCAACGCTCGTCCTGACGGGTGCGCTCGACGTTATTACGCCGCCCGAGTTTGCAATGGAAATGGCCGGGAAGATCGGGAACTCGAAACTGGTGATCCTTCCAGGCAGCGGGCACCTGTCGACACTGGAAATGCCCTTCGATGTCAACGGCCAGTTGCGTGGCTGGCTCGCCCGGGATGCGTAAGCAAACCTGACCCTATTCGTGATTTGACGATGATACGGTGCTGTCGCACGATCCGTCTACTCTGAACACGGAGGTTTACGAAAATGACTCCACCTAAGCGTTTCCGGCTGTAGCTGGATGTGGTCTGGAGCAGCCACCCGGCTGCCACGGGCGACGTTTCTTCGCTGCAGCACTTCAGAAAATCAGATCAACTACACATTCCGGCCGTTTGCTGCCGGTCATGAAACATCCGGTTTTGACTACCGGAACAGGCCAAAGCGCCAATCGGGTCCTGGGCGGCAACCGTAAGTCCGCCAGGGCCCACATTTGTTGACGGTACCCCTGCGTAACCCGAATGCCAGTCATGCGATAGGTCAGGTGACTTCACGTATTTCGTGATTTGCCTTCTCGCCAACTATGTCCTAAATTGGGCACATCATGGCGAAAGCGTCTTGTCAAAAAGTCGTATCGCCGGAGGCGCAAACTGGATGCGTATTTGTCCAGCGAGCGAATGAGATACTGGCAACGCTGGGCTGGTGGACCCCAAAATCCCCTGCCAAATGATCCATCTTCCAGCACCGCCAGAATTGTAATTGCGCAGAGCTGCCCCCCTCGCTCGCGTAATTCAGGTATCTCTGGAGTTGCAGCCCCGCACACAACCCCTATGTGCGGGGCTGTTTTATTGCGCTGTGCTGTTTCGCTACCACGTTCAGCTCACTGCGGTTGCGGCTCTGCCGTGGCGGATGGCTCGGTGTTCTCCAGCGTATAGCGCTGGCAGGTCTGCATGAATCCGCCCAGGAATCCGTTCTCGGCGGTCCAGAAGCATTTCTCCACATAAGGCTGTTCCTGGCCATCAGGCCCGCGCTGGGTGGTGCCGAACTGGTAACCCTTGTCGCCGGGATAGCGCGTGTTGGCCTGGAAGTTCTGCCGGTCGTCGGTATACCCCTTGGCATTTTCGGCATGAGCCATCCCGGTGCAGGCGGCGGTGGCCAGCAGGAGGGTTGCAAATGTGATCTTGAACATGGGACGTGGGCCTTGATGGGTGGACGTTCAACCAACAGATACCATCAACTAGCCGTCAAAGCGTCCATAAATGTGGCCAAGGTGGCCGTCAAACTCGCAATGCGCCGTGTGTGCGTGGCATACTTGCCCGGCCTGATTCGAAATTCCGTTGCCCAACCAGAAAGCCGTCATGTCGAAGTCCCTGGACCTGTTCTCCGATGCCAGTGCAGACCCGTCACCCGCCGCACCTAAGCCTGTGGCGGTGGCTGCAGCTGCATCGCGGCCCCAGCCGCCGCGCAAGCATCCGGCCGCCGAGGCAGGTTATACCGCCGCAGACATCGAGGTCCTGGAAGGTCTTGAGCCGGTGCGCCGCCGGCCCGGCATGTACATTGGCGGCACCGACGAGAAGGCGCTGCACCACCTGTTCGCCGAGGTGATCGACAACTCCATGGACGAGGCGGTGGCGGGCCACGCCACCTTCATCGAGGTGGAGTATGACGCCGACGGCTACCTGAGCGTGACCGACAATGGCCGTGGCATCCCGGTCGACCCGCACCCGAAGTTCAGGGACAAGTCGGCGCTTGAGGTTATCCTGACCACGCTGCACGCCGGCGGCAAGTTTGACAGCAAGGTCTATGAAACGTCGGGCGGCCTGCATGGCGTTGGCGTGTCGGTGGTCAACGCGCTGTCGGAGCACCTCGAGGTCGAGGTTGCCCGCAACCAGACGCTCTACCGGCAGGATTATTCGCGAGGGGCGCCGCAGAACCAGCTTACCGAGCAGGGCAAGGTGCACAACCGGCGCGGCACGAAAATCCGCTTCCGGCCCGACGAGCAGATTTTCGGCAAGGGCGCCAGGTTCAAGCCCGCGCGGCTGTTCAAGATGGCGCGCTCCAAGGCGTACCTGTTCGGCGGCGTCGAGATCCGCTGGTCGGTGGACCCGGTACACCTGGCCGACAAGGACGACACGCCGCAAAGGTGCGTGCTGCATTTCCCCGGCGGCCTGAAGGATTATCTCGCCGAAGCCATTCAGGGCCGCCCGCGCGTGGCCGATGAAATCTTCGCCGGCAAGGTCAGGAAGGAAGGCGGGCACGGCTCGGTCGAATGGGCGGTCGCGTGGTTTGGCGGGGCTGAAGGGTTCGTCAATTCCTACTGCAACACGGTGCCGACGCCGGAAGGTGGCACCCACGAGCAGGGCTTGCGCGTGGCGCTGGCGCGCTCGCTGAAGAACTACGCCGACCTGTCCGGCAAGAAGCGCGGCTCGATGATCACCACCGAGGACGTCATGACGTCGGCGGGCATCATGCTGTCGGTCTTCATCCGCGAGCCGGAGTTCCAGGGACAGACCAAGGAAAAGCTGGCAACCGCAGAAGCTGCCCGCATCGTCGACAAGGCCGTGTCGGATCATTTCGACCACTGGCTGACCGGCCACCCGGCCCAGGCCGACAAGCTGCTGGAGTGGGTCATTGATCGTGCCGAAGAGCGCTTGCGCCGCCGCGCCGAGCGCGAGGTGGGCCGCAAGACGGCGGTGCGCAAGCTGCGCCTGCCGGGCAAGCTGGCCGACTGCGCCTCGTCTGGCCGCGAAGGCTCGGAACTGTTCATCGTCGAGGGCGACTCGGCTGGCGGCTCCGCCAAGCAGGCCCGCAACCGCCACAACCAGGCCATCCTGCCGTTGCGCGGCAAGATCCTGAATGTGGCCTCGGCGACGAAGGACAAGCTTGCCGCCAACCAGCAGCTCAGTGACCTGTTGCAGGCGCTCGGCTGCGGCACCGGCGACAAGTACCGCGAGGATGACCTGCGCTACGAGAAGGTCATCATCATGACCGACGCCGACGTGGACGGCGCGCACATCTGCTCGCTGCTGATCACCTTCTTCTACCAGCTGATGCCGAAAATGATCGAGGAGGGCCACCTGTACCTCGCAGTGCCGCCGCTCTATCGGCTGGTGCAGGGCACGAAGTCGGCCTATGCCCGCGACGACGCCCACAAGGACGAACTGCTGGCGAGCCAGTTCAACGGCCGCGGCAAGATCGAGATTTCCCGCTTCAAGGGCCTCGGCGAAATGCTGCCCAGCCAGTTGAAGGAAACCACCATGAACCCCGCCAACCGCACGCTGCTGCAGGTCCAGCTTGATGCCGAAGACGGCAAGATCACCGCGCGGGTGGTGCAGGAACTGATGGGCAACAAGCCCGAAGACCGCTTCAACTTCATCACCGAACGCGCGCAGTTTGTCGACGTGGATGAACTGGATGTGTGAGGGGGTTACCCCCGCCCGCAGTGCGCATCCACCACCCGCTGCACCATCGGCGCATAGTGGCTGAACGGCCTGATAGCCAGGTCCGGCTCTTTCCCGGCCTCGTCGTAATGGCGCACC
>CAYMJJ010000126.1:0-6787 GCA_964390445.1 uncultured Anderseniella sp. | reverse complement strand
AGACCCCGGGGTTCAGGAGATGCGGCGGACCTGAAAAGCCTCGGGGCAAACTGTGTGGGACCAACCGGTCTGGAGAGAGATGGCTGGCCGCTTCTTGTCCTCTGGAGGGTTGCGTTCAGGCTTGGGGGAGAGAGAACCCGTGCTCTGTTGCATCGCCATCGGATGACAGGGACTTTAATCGAATTTTAGGAAAATGCCAGCAACGCACTCACCGTTACGGGTGAATTCGGCATATATCGTAAGCTGTTAAGGTAAACGGCTGAGATCGCAGCAGCTGCTGCCAAGTTTGGACTGCTGAGCCTATGCGGCGTCTGAAACCACGCGGTTGCGACCGGAGCGCTTGGCTTCATAGAGGGCGTCGTCGGCCCGCTTGAGGATGGAGGCTGGCGTGTCGGCCACCGATTCATAGCCCGCAACACCGATCGACACCGTGATCGACAGCGGTCCTTGCTTGGCACCGGCGTTGAAGGGTTTTGCTGCAATCACCCGCCGCAACCGTTCTGCAACGGTAAAGCCCACCTGCAAGTCGGTTTCCGGCAGGATGACGATGAACTCCTCGCCACCCATCCGGCAGCAGAGGTCGATTGCGCGCACCTGCGCCTTGAGACGGACCGCCAGTTCCTGCAGCACACGGTCGCCCACATCGTGGCCGTGGGTGTCGTTGACCGGCTTGAAAAAGTCCACGTCGACCGCGAGAATGCTCACCGGCTTGCCGCGGGAGGCTGCATTGCTGACGTGGATTTCAAGCTGGTTGTCCATGTGGCGGCGGTTGAACAGGCCCGTCAGCGGGTCGGTGACGGCAAGCTCCATGGAGCGCGTCACGTTGAGCCGCAACCGGTCAGTGTAGCGCTTGCGCTTGATCTGCGTGTTGACCCGCGCCTTCAGTTCCAGCTTGTCGAGTGGGCGATGCAGGTAGTCGTTCACGCCCATGTCGAGAGCGCGCATCAAACGGCCCTGATCTTCCGGGTCGACCACCGCGAGAATCGGAATCTGCCGGGTCTTCTCAAACGAACGAAGCTGGGAGCACAGCCGCAAGCCGTCATGATCCAGCAGGTCGAAGCTGATGATGAACAGGTCGACGTCGGTTTCCTGGACGTGACCGATAACGGCTGCGGGATCCGCCAGCACGCTCAGGCGGTGGGTCGTATTGATCGAGTCCTTGATGCGTTCGGCAACGATACCGCGATTGTCGACGATCAGCACATTGGCGCCACTTTCCATATGGCTGAGATCGATGGCCAGGCTTTGCCCGTTCTCGACGAAGCTGGCTTCATTGCGGCCGCGCAGTTCGTCGATCAGCATCTTCAGCCGGACCAGGCTCTTCAGCCGGCAAAACAGCGCTGCGTCATTCACCGGCTTGGTGATGAAATCATCCGCCCCGGCTTCAAGCCCCCTCACCCGGTCTTCGACCTGGTCAAGTGCGGTTACCATGATGACAGGAATATGCTGGGTCTGGGGATTCGACTTGATCCGACGGCACACTTCGATCCCGTCGATGCCGGGCATCATGACGTCGAGCAGGATGATATCGGGCTTGAAGTTGCCCACGGCTTCCAGCGCATCAGCACCGTTCATGGCCGTGCAGACTTCAAAATACTCGCTGGTCAACTTGGCTTCCAGCAAACGGACGTTTGCCAGTATGTCATCGACAACCAGCACCCGGGCAGTCATGACTGTACCTCGAAGAAGCCGTTGATCGTGGACATGAACGATGCGACCGAGATCGGCTTGGAGATGTAGGCTTCGCAGCCACCCTCGCGGATCTTCTGCTCGTCACCTTTCATGGCGAAGGCCGTCACGGCGACGACCGGGATCGAGCGCAGCTCATCGTCTTCCTTCAGCCACTTGGTCACCTCGATGCCGGAAACTTCCGGCAACTGGATGTCCATAAGGATGAGATCGGGCTTGTGCTGGCGAGCAATATCGAGCGCCGACAGGCCCTCGCGTGTCTGCAGCACGCGATAGCCGTGTGCCTCGAGCAGGTCGTTGAACAGCTTCATGTTGAGTTCATTGTCCTCAACAATCAGCACGGTCTTGACCGCCGCTGCTTCGGGGTGTCCTGATGTCTGCGCCATTCGGCCGTTAATCCCTGAATTCCGTACACGCCACCAATTTCGTGCCTGGGCTTGTTCCTCAGTCGGGAGTGGCATGATATGTACGTGCTCTCTCCCCAGATAGCACGCCCAATGTGTCGCAAGAAAGTTACGCCAACCTTAAGGGTTACCTCGGGAAATCCATTCTACTCATGCTGGTTAAAGGTCAATCCGCACGGAAAGGTCAGATTTTATGATAAGTCTAGATGAGGCAGAAACGATCGCCCTGCAAGCCTTTGAATTTGTGGCCAGTTCTCCCGACCAGCTGGATCGCATGATGGCTGTATCGGGTCTGGACGGTTCAACGCTTGCATCCGCACTGCAAAGCCGCGACGGGCTGGCCGGGCTGCTCGATTACCTGGCCCAGGACGAATCGCTGTTGCTGGCCTTCAGCGAGACCACCGGCATCGCGCCGCAACGGCCCATGCAGGCATTGATGGTGCTGCAAAGACCTGCAACCACAGGGGCCGCCTGACATGGTGCTGCACATGCTGGAACCCTCCACCCGCGAACAACTGCAAGAGCTGAAACTCGACCCCGCCCGGCCCTTGCTGCTGTGCGATGTCGATGAGGTTGTGGTGCATTTCCTGCGCGGGCTGGAAGGCTGGCTCGACCGTAACGGGCTGTGGCTGGACCCTGCAAGTTTTGCACTGAATGGCAACATCCGGCGCAAGTCCGACAATGAACCGGTCCCCGGCCCCGAAATCGGCCCGGCGTTGATGGCATTCTTCGAGGCTGAGACCGCCAGCCTCGAAGTGATCGAAGGTGCTGCCGAGGCGCTGGACCAGCTCAGCGAATGCGGTGACGTGATCATGCTCACCAACCTGCCGGTGCAGTTTCGCGAGGCGCGCATCGACAACCTGCGCGCGCATGGCATCCATCACCCCGTGGTCACCAATTCCGGCCCCAAGGGCCCGGCCATTTCCGCACTCGCCGCCCGCCATGATGCACCGGTAGTGTTCATCGACGACAATGACGGTTACCTGAAGTCAGCCGCCGAGTATCTGCCTGCGACACGCCTCGTCCACTTCCTGCAGGACGAACGCTTCGGCCGCCACGTCGAGCGCGAAGGCCACATCCACCACCGCACCGACAACTGGCCTGATGCCAGCCGCTATATCACCAGCGTGTTTGCCGGCCAGGATCGCGGGTGAGCGCGCTGCGCATCGGCATAGACCTGGGTGGCACCAAGATCGCCGGCATCGCCATGTCGCGCGGTGGTGAAACGGTTCGCACCGTGCGCGTAGCCACGCCCCGCAATGACTATGACGCAACCATCGCGTCCATCTGCGCCATGGTTGCAAGGTTGGCGTCCGGTGAAGACTGCCACATCGGAATCGGCATGCCAGGCTCGGTTTCGCGGATCACCGGGCGGGTGCAGAACGCCAATTCGACCTGGATCAATGGCCGTACGTTCCAGCATGACCTGGAAACCGCGCTCGCCCGGCCGGTTCGCCTGGCCAATGACGCCAACTGCCTCGCCCTTTCCGAGGCGCATGACGGCGCAGCCAGCGGCGCGCCCAGCGTGTTCGGCGTGATTGCAGGCACCGGATGCGGCGGCGCCCTGGTCATTGACGGCAAGCTGGTTGAAGGCCGCCACGCCATCGCCGGCGAATGGGGACACAACCCGCTGCCGTGGCCGCAGCCTGCCGAGTTGCCCGGTCCTGCCTGCTGGTGCGGCCGGCATGGCTGCCTCGAAACCTGGATATCCGGCCCGGCGCTGGCAGCGGACCATCAACGCACAACCGGCAAAAACCTGTCCAGCGAGCAGATCGCCGCCAATGCGCTGGCGGGTCACGCGCAGGCCGTTGCCACGATGGACCGGCACCTCTCGCGCATGGCGCGCGGGCTGGCCCACGTGGTCAACCTGCTTGATCCGCACGTCATCGTCATTGGTGGAGGACTGGTGCAATTGCCCGGATTGGTGGAGCAGTTGCCCGCTGCGATGGTGCCGTTCGTGTTCGCCGATGCAGTTGACATCACCGTCAAAGCCGCCCAACACGGACCGGAGTCGGGCGTGCGCGGTGCTGCCCGCCTGTGGGACGACGCTACCTGAGCCCGGAGCAGAAAATGACAGCGCCTGCGCATGTTTCAGACTCCCGCCTGCTGGGCCACCTGTTCTCGACAGCGGCGATGAAGGCCATCTGGTCGGACGAGGCCACGCTTGCAGGCTGGCTCAAGGTCGAGGCAGCACTTGCCCGTGTGCAGGCGTCACTCGGCGTCATTCCGTCTGACGCCGGCACGGCCGTTGAGCGCGCCTGCGCCCCCGCCAACTACGACCTCGACGAGCTTGGCCAGGCAATTGCCGGTGCCAGCCATCCTCTGACCCCGGTTATCGCCGCCATTGAGCGCAACGCCGGCAGCCATGCTGCCTACGTCCACTTCGGCGCGACGACGCAGGACATCATGGACACCGGCACTGTGCTCCAGGTGCGTGACGCACTGGCACTGGTGCTCGACACCATGTCTGGCTTGCGCGCGGCTTGCGTCAGCCAGGCCCGGCGCTGGCGTGACCTGCCAATGGCGGGCCGTACCCACGGCCAGCACGCCGTTCCCATCACGCTGGGGCTGAAGTTTGCGCTGTGGGCACACGAAGCCGATGCCCGCCTCGCAGCTCTCGCCGCGCTGGAATCCAGCCTCCCGGTCCAGTTTGCCGGTGCAGCCGGCACGCTCGCCACCTTGCCGGATACCGGTGCGCAGGTTCGTGCGGGGCTGGCCGATGCGCTCGAACTGGAAGACCCGCAAGCCAGCTGGCATACCTCGCGCGGGCTGTTTGCAAGCCTCGTCAGCCAGCTCGCCATCACATCAGCCCTGTGCGGCCAGATCGCCAACGAGATCGTCAACCTGCAGCGCACCGAGATCGGTGAACTCGCCGAAGGCGCAGCGCCCGGGGCCGGCGGATCGTCCACCATGCCGCAGAAGCGCAATCCGATGATGGCGCAGAACGTGGTGGCGCTGGCCCGGCTGATGGCAGCCAAACCCGCCGCCGCCATCGAGGCCACCATGCACGAGCACGAGCGCGACATGGCCGCATGGACGATGGAGTGGGCCATCATCCCGGAAAGCTTCTTGCTGACCCACGCCGCCCTACACCAGACCGCACAACTGGTCGAGAACATCGTGGTGTATGAAGACCGCATTGCCGACAACCTCCATGCCACCGGCGGGCTGATCTGCGCTGAAGCGGTAATGATGGACCTCGCCCGCGACATGGGCCGCAACGAGGCGCACCATGTGGTGAAGGACATCATCGCAGGCCTTGCCGGCACCGGCCAGCCGTTTGCCGAGGCCCTGCTGAATCACCCTGGCATCGCCGCATTGCGTACCCGCCAGCAGATCGATGCGTTGCTCGACCCGGCGAATTATACTGGCGAGGCCGTCGCCGTGGTTGACCGCATCGTGGCCGAACTGGGATAATCACAGCGTCCTTCGAGGAACGCATCCCGTGCCAGTGCCTCACAGCAGCAACCCGATGTGCCGCGATTGCCTGGCCGACGCCCGGCCCGGCGAACGGCGCTGCCTTGCCTGCGGCTCGCCCCGGCTGGTGTCGCACCCGCGCCTGCATGAGCTGTCCATTGCCCACATCGACTGCGATGCCTTCTATGCAGCCGTTGAAAAGCGCGACCGCCCGGAACTGGCGGACAAGCCGGTCATCATCGGCGGCGGAACTCGTGGCGTGGTCTCGACCGCCTGCTACGTGGCGCGCATCCGCGGCGTCAAGTCGGCCATGCCGATGTTCAAGGCGCTCGATGCCTGCCCGGATGCCGTCGTGATAAAGCCCGACATGGCCAAGTACGTCGCGGTGGGGCGGCAGGTGCGCGCGCTGATGCAGGAGCTGACGCCACAGGTCGAACCTCTGTCCATCGATGAAGCCTTCCTCGACCTGACCGGCACGGCGCGCCTGCATGGCATGAGCCCGGCATGCGCTTTGGCCCGGCTGATCCGGCGCATCGAAACGGAAATCGGCATCACCGCGTCGGTGGGCCTGTCGCACACGAAGTATCTGGCCAAGCTGGCATCCGACATGGACAAGCCGCGCGGCTATTTCGTGCTGGGGCCGGACGAGTGCCTGGAGTTCCTGCGCGACAAGCCGGTCAGCTTCATCTGGGGCGTGGGCAAGGCCATGCAGGACAAGCTCAACGCAGACGGCGTGCGGCTGATCGGGCAACTGCAGTCGATGGAAAAGAACGACCTGATGCGCCGCTATGGCAGCATGGGATCGCGGCTCTATCACCTGTCCCGCGGCGAGGATGCACGCACCGTTTCAGCACGCCAGGAGTCGAAGAGCATCTCCGCCGAGACCACGTTCAATACCGACATATCCGATTATCGCGACCTTGAAGTGCTGTTGTGGCAGTTGTGCGAAAAGGTTTCACGACGCGCCAAGAAGGAAGCCATGGCTGGCCTCACCGTCACGCTCAAGCTGAAGACCCCGGATTTCCGGTCGCGCACCCGCAATACCACCTTGTCGGAACCAACTGCACTGGCCTCGCGAATGTTCGATGCCGCACGGCCCCTGCTGGAGCGCGAAGCCGATGGCAGGACGCGGTTCCGCCTGATCGGCGTGGGCATCAGCCACCTGTCCGCGCTGGACGCGGACGGCCCCGGTCTCGCCACGGGCCTTGACGCGAGGGCCTCCAGCCAGGCCCGCGCCGAGCTTGCCATGGACCGGCTGCGGGAGAAGTTCGGCACGC
>CAYMJJ010000125.1:0-6838 GCA_964390445.1 uncultured Anderseniella sp. | reverse complement strand
GATGCCGGCGAAGATGATCAGCGAGATGCCGTTGCCGATGCCGCGCGCGGTGATCTGTTCACCCAGCCACATCAGGAACACGGTACCGCCGGTCAGGGTGATCACCGTGGAAATACGGAAATACCAGCCCGGATCAATGACCACGTTGCCTTGCGATTCCAGCCCGATGGCAATGCCGTAGGCCTGCAGGGCGGCCAGCAGCACAGTACCGTAGCGGGTATACTGGTTGATCTTCTTGCGGCCCTGCTCGCCTTCTTTCTTGAGCTGTTCAAGATGCGGGCTGACGGTCGTCATCAGCTGGATGATGATCGATGCCGAGATGTACGGCATGATGTTCAGGGCAAAAATCGCCATGCGGCCCAGCGCACCGCCTGCAAGACCATTGATCCAGCCGAGAATGCCGCTGGAGTTCTGTTGTACGAGGCGGGCAAGTTCAGCCGGGTCAACGCCGGGAACGGGAATATAGGTGCCGAGGCGATAAACAACGAGCGCCGCCAGGGTGAACCAGATGCGCTTCTTGAGGTCGTGGGCCTTGGCGAAGGACGACCAGCTCAGATTGGCGGCGAGTTGTTCAACGGCTGATGCCATTCCCAGATCCTTATCGGTTCGGCTGCCAGGGCGGACCCACAACTGCGAGTGCCCTATATCGGCTCCTTGCCCCCGCCTTGCAAGTCATGGCAAAGCGGCACAAGGCAATGACGTGCCGAACCAGTTGTCAGGCGTCCTTGTTTTCTTCAGCAGCAGGCTTTGCTGCGGAAGCGATAACGGTCAGCTTGCCACCGACCTTCTCGATTGCCGCTGCGGCCGACTTGGTCGCGTGGTTCACGTGCAGGTCCAGCTTGGCCTTCAGTTCGCCCTGACCCAGCACCCGGACGCCGTCACGCGGCTTGGACACGATGCCGGCAGCAATCAGCGCGGCCATGTCAACCGGCTGCTTCGGATCGAGCTTGCCAGCATCAACGCCAGCCTGAAGCCGGGCCAGGCTGACTTCGTTGAAGTCAAGCTGGTTCGGCTTGGTGAAGCCGCGCTTGGGCAGACGGCGATAGATAGGCATCTGGCCGCCTTCGAAGCCCAGTTTCGGACCGCCAGAACGCGCGCCATGACCCTTGTGGCCACGGCCTGCGGTCTTGCCCTTGCCGGAACCGATACCACGGCCGACACGGGTGCGCTCCTTGCGGGCGCCCTTGTTGTCTGAAATGTCGTTGAGCTTCATTGGTCTGGCTCTCTATCGTGTGTGCGGGAAACAAGGCCACAAGCGAGGTGGCATCGAACCGCAGGGATTACTTTGTCTCGACGATGCGCACCAGGTGCGCAACCTTGGCGATCATGCCACGAACCGAAGGCGTATCCTCCAGCTCGCGGGTGCGGTGCATCTTGTTGAGGCCCAGGCCGATGAGCGTTGCACGCTGGTCGCCCGGACGGCGGATCGGCGAGCCGATCTGCTCAACGGTGATGGTCTTCTTTGTGTCGGCCATGTCAGTCCTCAATCAAACCGATGTGCGCTCAGGTTGGTCCCTGTTCGCGCGATTAATCTGCAGAAATCTCGCCATCCTTGCGGCGCGAAATTATGTCGGACACCTTCTTGCCGCGACGTGCAGCTACCGAACGCGGGCTGGTTTCAGCCTTCAGCGCGTCAAAAGTGGCGCGAACCATGTTGTACGGGTTCGAGGTGCCGATGGACTTTGCCACCACATCCTGCACTCCGACGCTTTCGAACACGGCGCGCATCGGACCACCGGCGATGATGCCGGTGCCGGCCGGTGCCGAGCGCAGCACGACGCGGCCTGCCCCATGGCGGCCACGAACGTCGTGGTGCAGCGTGCGGCCTTCGCGCAGCGGCACACGGATCATGTCGCGCTTGGCGCTTTCGGTTGCCTTGCGGATGGCTTCCGGCACTTCACGTGCCTTGCCATGACCAAAGCCGACGCGGCCCTTCTGGTCACCGACGACGACGAGCGCCGCAAAACCGAAGCGGCGACCGCCCTTCACAACCTTCGCAACGCGGTTGATGTGGACCAGCTTGTCGACGAACTCGTTGTCCTGTTCGCGGTCACGGTCGCGGCGTGGTTCTCTAGCCATGAATTTGTACCTGCTTCAATTCGTAAGAGTTAGAACTTGAGGCCCGCTTCGCGCGCCGCATCGGCCAGCGCCTTGACGCGGCCATGATAGAGATAGCCACCGCGATCGAACACGACCTGCTCGACACCGGCCTGCTTGGCGCGTTCGGCAACCAGCTTGCCGACTACAGCGGCAGCTGCGGTGTCGGCCCCGGTCTTGAGATCCTTGCGAACATCGGCTTCGAGCGTCGAGGCGGCTGCAAGGGTTACACCCTTGGCATCGTCGATTACCTGAACCGAAATGTTCTTGTGCGACCGCGTTACCGACAGCCGCGGACGGCCGTTGTTACGGGCCTTCAGCTCGTTGCGGATGCGCTGCTTGCGGCGCTCTGCGACAGTGAGTTTTCCAGACATTTGACTACAGCCTTCCAGCTTGTATCAGCGAATTACTTCTTCTTGCCTTCCTTGCGGAAGATCGTTTCACCGGCATACTTGATGCCCTTGCCCTTGTAGGGCTCCGGCGGACGCCATGCACGGATTTCGGCAGCGACCTGGCCAACACGCTGCTTGTCGATACCGGTGATCTCGATCTCGGTCGGCTTCGGCGTCTTGATGTCGATGCCCTGAGGGATCGGGTAGACCACGTCGTGGCTGTAACCGAGGTTGAGCTGGAGGCCCTGCCCCTGCACCGCCGCACGATAACCCACACCGTTGATCTCGAGCTTGCGGGTGAAGCCTTCCGAGACGCCGGTGATGAGGTTGGCAATGAGCGTACGCGACATGCCCCAGGCCGAACGGGCCGGCTTGGACTGGTCGATCGGCTTCACGCTGACCTGGTTGTTATCGAGTGTGACAGTCACCAGGTCGACAAGCTGCGTCTGCAACTCGCCCTTGGCTCCCTTTGCCTTGACGGTCTGACCGTCAATGGTCACGGTCACGCCACTTGGCACGTCAACCGGTTTTTTTCCAATACGAGACATGGGCTTCCTTGCCTCCGTTCCTTAATTCACGGCGCCGCTACACGGCGCTGTATCCTGTCAAAGCCAGTCAATCTGCACCAACCTCAGAAGACGGTGCAGATCACCTCGCCGCCTACGTTCTGTTCGCGTGCATCGGTATCCGACATGACGCCCTTGGAGGTGGACATGATGGCCACACCAAGACCGTTGTAGATGGTCGGCAGATCAGTCACCGAGGCATACACACGCCGGCCCGGCTTGGACACGCGCTTGATCTCGCGGATCACCGGTTCGCCGTCGAAGTACTTCAGTTCGACTTCAAGTTCGGCCTGGCCGTTGCCCTGTTGGGTCACTGCATAGCCGCGGATGTAACCTTCGGCCTGCAGCACTTCCAGCACGCGCTCGCGCAAACGCGACGAGGGGCTGACAACCTTGGACTTGCCCCGCTGCTGCGCGTTGCGAATGCGGGTCAGCATGTCGCCGATTGGGTCCGTAACGTTCATTCTCGTTCTCTCCTGAACCTTTAAAGCGCGAACGCCTTACCAGCTAGACTTCACCATACCGGGGACCAGGCCCTGGTTGGCGAGTTCACGCAGTGCGATACGGGACATGGCCAGCTTGCGGTAGTAACCGCGCGGACGCCCGGAAACCTCGCAGCGGTTGCGAACACGGGTTGCCGCAGAATTGCGCGGCAGCGCCGCCAGCTTCAGGCGAGCCTCAAAGCGCTCTTCCATCGGCAGCGACTTGTCGTTGGCAATCTTGCGCAACTGCTCGCGCCTCGAAGCGTACTGCTTCACCAGGCGCTTGCGGCGGTTGTTCTTCTCGATCGAGCTTTTCTTGGCCATTCGTCTTTCCGTTTCGTGTTCTGTTATCGCCGCCGTCAAGCTGCCTGCTGCTGGGTGGCACGCTTGCGGAACGGGAAGTTGAACAGCCTTAGCAGTTCACGCGCTTCATCGTTCGTCCTGGCGGTGGTGCAGATGACAACGTCCATGCCCCACATGCGATCAATCTTGTCGTAGTCGATTTCCGGGAACACGATGTGCTCCTTCAGACCGGTTGCATAGTTGCCACGGCCGTCGAAACTGCTGTCGGACAGGCCGCGGAAGTCACGCACGCGCGGCAGTGCGATGTTGATGTAACGGTCGAGAAACTCGTACATCCGCGTCTTGCGCAGGGTCACCTTGGCACCAATGTCCATGCCTTCGCGCAGCTTGAACGTTGCGATCGACTTGCGGGCCTTGGTGATGGCCGGACGCTGACCTGCGATCTTTGCAAGATCTTCAGCAGCCGTCTTGACCAGCTTGGAGTCGGTCACAGCATCGCCGACGCCCATGTTGAGAACGATCTTCTCAAGGCGCGGGACCTGCATCGGGTTGGTGTACCCGAACTTCTCGATCATTGCCGGACGCACCACGTCATTGTAGTGCTTTTTCAGCCGTGCTTCGTAATTGTCAGCCATCGATCACCTCCCCGGAGCGCCGAGCGACCCGGACCTTCTTGCCGTCGTCGAGGGTCTTGTACCCGACGCGCGTAGCCTTGCCATCCTTGGGGTCGATATGAGCCAGGTTGGACACGTGGATCGGCATTTCCTTTGCCACGATGCCACCTTCCTGGCCGGCCGACGCCTTGGTGTGGCGGCGCGCAACATTGACGCCACTCACAACGGCACGATTTTCCTTGGGGATCATGGCGACAACGTCACCAGACTTGCCCTTGTCCTTGCCGGTCAGGACGACCACGCGGTCGCCCTTCTTGATTTTCAGCTTCACAGCCATCACAGCACCTCCGGTGCAAGCGAAATGATCTTCATGTGGTTGCGGCCACGCAGTTCACGCGGAACGGGGCCAAAAATACGCGTGCCAACCGGTTCGCCCTGGTTGTTGATGAGCACCGCGGCGTTGCGGTCGAAACGGATCGCGGAGCCGTCAACGCGCTGGATGTCCTTGGCGGTGCGCACGACGACGGCCTTCATCACGGCGCCCTTCTTGACGCGGCCGCGCGGAATGGCGTCCTTGATCGACACGACGATGATATCGCCAACGCGGGCATACTTGCGCTTGGAGCCACCCAGCACCTTGATGCACTGCACACGGCGCGCGCCGGAATTGTCGGCAACGTCGAGATTTGTTTCTACCTGGATCATGGCTTTATCCGTTCTTGTTCAATCCGTTCGCCGTTGCATCCCTTCAGGGAGCCGGCGGGGCAGTCATCAGTTCCAGTCCGCGTCAAACCTTGTCGAGCAGCGCCCAGGTCTTGGAGCGCGACATGGGCCTGCACTCTTCAATCCGGACAATGTCGCCAGCCTTGGCCACATTGGCTTCATCGTGTGCATGGTACTTCTTGGTACGGCGCACGGTCTTCTTCATCACCGGGTGTGTGAAGCGGCGCTCGACCAGGACCACGATGGTCTTGTCGTTCTTGTCGCTGACCACAACACCTTGAAGTACACGCTTTGGCATCTCTTCAACTCTCCAAATCAGTTTGCAGCAGCAGGCGACGTGGCGCGGGCGCGCTGTGCCGTCTTGATGCGGGCAATGTCACGGCGGACCTGACGGACCCGCGCGGTGTTGTCGATCTGACCGGCCGCTTTCTGAAAACGCAGGTTGAACTGCTCCTTCTTCAGCTTGAGCAGCTCTTCCTTGAGCTGGTCGTCGGTCAACTGTTTCACTTCACTGGCTTTCATCGCCTTCAGTCCTCAATACTATCTCGTCAGCGGCTGCTTATTCGCCCAGACGCGCCACGAAGCGGGTCTTGATCGGCAGCTTTGCAGCAGCCAGCCGGAATGCTTCCTGTGCAACGTCGCGCGGAACGCCGTCGACTTCGAACATGATACGGCCCGGGTGCACGCGCGCTGCCCAGTATTCGACCGAACCCTTGCCCTTGCCCATGCGGACTTCCGTCGGCTTCTTCGAAACCGGCAGATCCGGGAAGATGCGGATCCATACGCGACCTGCACGCTTCATGTGGCGGGTCATCGCGCGACGGGCCGCTTCGATCTGGCGTGCGGTGACGCGAGCCGGTTCCTGGGCCTTGAGGCCGAAGGTGCCGAAGTTCAATTCGGTGCCACCCTTGGCTGTACCGCTGATCCGGCCCTTGTGTGCCTTGCGGAACTTTGTGCGTTTTGGCTGCAACATTGTTCTATTCCTGCTTAATCCGTTCTGGTGTCACCGCGGGTGCGATGAACCCCTGCCCTGGTCGCCTAGTTGCGGGGTCCGTCGCGATCACGGCGCGGACGAGGTCCGCCGCCTTCCTGCATCTGCTGAATACGCTTGTCCTGCGCCATCGGGTCGTGCTCAAGGATTTCGCCCTTGAAGATCCAGACCTTGATGCCGTTGGTGCCGTAGGCGGTGTGCGCCGTTGCGGTACCATAGTCAACATCTGCGCGCAGCGTATGCAGCGGCACGCGGCCTTCACGATACCATTCGGTGCGGGCGATTTCTGCGCCGCCGAGACGGCCGGAACAGGTGATCCTGATGCCTTCTGCACCCATGCGCATGGCAGACTGCACGGCCCGCTTCATGGCGCGGCGGAACGCTATGCTGCGTTCGAGCTGCTGGGCAATGTTGTCGGCGACCAGATTGGCGTCGATCTCGGGCTTGCGCACTTCAACGATGTTGAGGTGCACTTCGCTGTTGGTCATGCCGGCCACTTCACGGCGCAACTTCTCGATGTCGGCGCCCTTCTTGCCGATCACCACACCCGGACGGGCGGAGTAGATCGTCACGCGGCATTTCTTGTGCGGGCGTTCGATGATGATGCGGCTGATACCAGCCTGCTTGAGGGTTTCGCGCAGGTATTCACGGATGCGGAAATCCTCGTGCA
>CAYMJJ010000124.1:0-6840 GCA_964390445.1 uncultured Anderseniella sp. | reverse complement strand
CACGACCGGAGCCCTTGCCGCCACGGCCGGAGCCCTTGCCGCCACGGCCGGAGCCCTTGCCGCCACGACCGGAGCCCTTGCCGCCACGACCGGAGCCCTTGCCGCCACGGCCGGAGCCCTTGCCGCCACGGCCGGAGCCACCCTTGCCGCCTCGGCCGGAACCACCCTTGCCGCCACGGCCGGAGCCACCCTTACCGCCTCGGCCGGAACCGCCGCCACGGCCTGAACCACCCTTGCCGCCGCCCTGGCCACCGCCCTGACCGCCAGCCTTTGCGTGGCCCTCGCTGATCGTCATCACCGCCGGCGCAGCCAACAGGCCAACGCCAAGCAAGCCAAGTTTCGCCAGAGCAGCCCGGCGATCCATTTGCTGATTTTGAGAGAGTTTCTGCTCGGCTTTCGAGCTATCATCACGTTTAGACACTGTCGGTACTCCTTGTTACTGACTAACAAGGGCGACGCATCGGTCCGTAATTCTTGCCACATCTACACGACGGTCGTCCAAGTCGCATAGAACTCAGGCTCCGAGAGGCTCATCGGAATCCTATCTAAAGCGTATACGGATGTTCATTGTACTGTCAATTTGAATCAAATTAGCAGCGGCCTCACACGATTCGTTAACCTTGCCAGCTTAACTTTAACCGCCCACCACAGAATGGGGTCAGGCCTTCGTTACGGCTTGCAAAGTCTGGTGTCAGACCAGCAATGCGGCATGCTTTACGTCCTTCGTCCAGACATAGGCACACAGCAATGGTGTCAGGCCGGTATTGGTGGCGTGCGGCACGAACGGCTCATGCCAGATGGTTTCACCCGGTTCGCGGGTCTCGAACGGCTCGTCGCGCATGCGCCATTCGCTGTCGCCAGACAGTATCCAGTAAAGCTCCGGTGCCGGGTGGGAATGGCTGGGATAACGCAGGCCTGGACCCAGCAGGAACAAGCCCAGCAAAAGGTCATCGCCGGGCCATATGCCACCGGGCCCGATGATTTCGGCATAGGCGTAGTTCATCATGTAACCGGGCTGCCCCATCGCTTCATCGGAGTAATTGGGGTTCTGACGCCAGTTCAGGTCTTCCTCCAACGCAGCAACGGCGGCTGCGACGTCGGGCGCCGACAACAGGCTGGCGGCAACGGCGTCCGGCAGGAAGCGGCAGGCCGGCAGGCGCTTTGGTACCGGTTGCACGGCAGCAGACGCAGACAGGTCCTGCCCGGCCAGCCGTTCCAGGGCGATATCAACGCCATCGTCGCCAGCGTTGTTGGCTTGAAGCGTTGAAGTGAAAGCTCGAACGAACCACTTGGCGGCCTCGCGCGTGTGACTATTCATGGGCGCTCCTTCTGGCTGGCTGTCGCGCCGGCACTGTAAACCAACGGAAACTGGTAACCCGAGTTGCATCACGCACACAACAAAAACCCCCGGCAGGATTAATGCGCCGCTGGCGTGAGTCGGTTTCACCACAGGACACATACAAGAATCTGAATATTTGATTCAGATCAACGCCCGCTCACTTGACCAGGGCCATTGTGACAGCGGCCATACAAGCAGGCAGGGGCAAGGGCGATGTCACTCATCGAACTCATGGAGACGATCGGGGAACCGCAGACGGCAGCGCTGGGTGGTCTCGTCATCGGCCTGGCATTCGGCGCCGCCGCCCAACAAAGCCGGTTCTGCCTGCGCGCCGCCATCATCAGTTTTTCACGGCGGCATTTTGATGCCCGGCTGTCGGTCTGGCTGCTGGTCTTTTCCGGCGCACTGATCACCACGCAGGCACTGTACGTGCTCGACATCGCCAACCTAGACGAGGCTCGCCAGATTGCCACCCTCGGTTCGCTGTCCGGAGCGCTGATCGGGGGCGGGCTGTTCGGCATCGGCATGGTGCTGGCGCGCGGGTGTGCATCGCGGCTTCTGGTTCTTGCAGCGACAGGCAACCTGCGCGCGCTGCTGTCCGGACTGATCTTTGCGGTGGCGGCACAGGCCAGCCTGCACGGATTCCTGTCGCCTGCACGCAACTGGCTTGCCGGACTTTGGACGATCCCGCCAGGCGATGGACTGAACCTGCTCTCAACTTTTGGCGGGGGCCATGTGGCGGGCGTATTGTTCGGCCTCGTGTGGTTTGCAGCAGCGGCATGGTTCGTTGCGTACAACAGTGTACCCGCGCGGCAATGGGTACCCGGCCTGGTTGCCGGTGCCTGCGTCGCTGCAGCATGGTGGTTCACCCATGCAATGTCGGTGCAGTCCTTCAATCCGGTGGCGATCACCAGCCTGACGTTCACTGGCCCGTCGGCGGATACGCTGATGATGTTCCTGACCGCGCCGGGATCAATGATCGACTTCAATGTGGGGTTGGTGCCCGGCGTTTTCCTCGGCTCTTTCGTGGCAGCCTATGCAACGCGCGAATTGAAGCTTGAAGGGTTTGAAGGCGGTGCCGCCATGCGCCGCTACATGCTGGGGGCGGCATGCATGGGGTTTGGCGGCATGCTGGCAGGTGGCTGCGCGGTGGGTGCAGGCGTGACCGGCGCATCGATCTTCGCGCTGACGGCATGGGTCGCACTGACCGCCATGTGGGCGGCGGCGGCCCTCACCGACCGCCTCGTGGATGCGCGAGCCGATGGGCCTCAGACAATCTCGAGCGCGGCCTTGCGGCCTTCGTAAATCGCCATATGAGCCTTGCGGGGCGCATTGCAGTCGCCGATGACATTGAACGTCGGACAATCACCCAGCGCCTGGATACCGTCGGCAAATGTGGTGTCGGGCTCGGCCACGGTGGCCAGCACCAGCGTGTCGAACTGCTGCTCGGAGCATTCGCCGGTCAGCAGCCACTGAACGGTCGCCGTGGAGCCATCGTTTCCCGGCGCGCCCCAGGATGCCAGCGCGCTGTCGGTCAGCACCTTGCCGCCTTCGCGGGCAAAGCGCGCACGCGCCAGCCCGTCCGCTCCGGTGCCGCCCAGTTCGGTGGCAACAGCCGGCTTCGCCGTGACGATGGTGACCTGGTGCCCCTGCCCGGTCAGGTAAAGGGCCGTCCCGATACCGCGCCAGGAGTGCAGGTCATCGAGCAGCAATACCCGCTGACCGACCATGTGGCCACCTTCCAGCACGTCGTGATAGTTCATCACGTTTGGCTGGTCGTGACCGGGCAGCACGTCGTTCAGCGGCAGGGCGCGCTGGAAGCCGGTTCGTACGGGCTTGATGCCGGTGGCAGCGATGACGTGGTCGGGGTGCAGGTGCCTGACGGTCAGCGGTGTCGCTTCCTCGTTCAGCCGCACGTCAACGCCAAGTCTTGTCAGTTCCCTGCCGTACCACTGGATATGATCGTTGACCCTGCCGCGCGTGGGCTGACGCGCCGCCAGCCGCCATTGCCCGCCAATCTCGGGTGCGCGCTCCATCAGGGTTACCTTATGGCCCAGTTCGGCAGCGACGCGAGCAGCCTCCAGACCGCCGGGGCCTGCGCCCACCACCAGTACCGAGCGGCGGCGTTCGGAGCGGGCAATCCTGTCGCCGCGCCATTCCCATTCGCGGCCCACCGACGGGTTGACCAGGCAGGAAATCCAGTAGTCGCGATAGCGGCGCGCGATGCATTGCTGGTTGCAGTGGATGCAGGGGCGAATGGTATCTGCCTCGCCGGCTTGCGCCTTGCTGGCAAGCCACGGATCGGCGATCTGGGCGCGCACCATCGAGCAGGTGTCGGCCTGCCCGGTTGAAATGATCTCCTCGGCCTTGGCGGGCGAGTGGATGCCGGCTTCGGCCTGCACCCGGGCGTGGCGCAGGTGCGTCTTGATGTGATCGGACAGTTGCGCACCTTCGAGGCCCACATGCATGTGCGTCGGGATGATCGGTTCGGAGCGGAAGTAGCTGCCGGTGCCGCAGGTCAGGTAATCCATCAGGCCGCGCTCATCGTGCCAGGCCGCAATCTCGGTGAGTGCTTCCAGCGAAAGCGCTGCTGATGCCTTCTGGTCCACCGAGACGGCGAGGCCGATGATGAAGTTCGGCCCGCAGGCGCGGCGGATGCGCGACAGTATCTCGGAGGAAAACCGCACGCGATTGTCGAGGCTGCCACCCCAGCGGTCATCGCGGCGGTTCGACCAGGGCGTCCAGAACTGGTCGACCAGCGAATGGTAGGCAGCAAAGATTTCCACCCCGTCGAAACCGGCCTGGCGGGCGCGGTCAGCGGCGGCGACGAACGCCTCGATCAGTTCCTCGATCTCGGCCTCGGAGACCTTGTGGCCGCCGTCGCTGTCATGCAGCGAGGCCATGCCGGAGGCCGACCAGTTGGCGTGGTAGGAGTTGGCGGCATCACCATGCTGGCCGACATGGTAGATCTGCTGGATCATCACCGTGTCATGGGCCGAGCAGGCTTCGTTGATCTTGCGCAGCGGCGCGATGATGGCGTCATCCTCGGCGCGAAAATTGCCGCGGGTCAGCACGCCCGACTTGTGCGCCGGCACCGGCTCGACCACGATCATCGCCGCACCGCCCTTGGCGCGCTCGACATAGTAGGCCTTGGTGCGCCGCGACGGCAGGCCGTTTTCGGCCATGTTGTTGGTATGGGCGCCAAACACAATACGGTTCTTGAGGCGCTTGTGGTTGAGGCTTAAAGGCGTGAAAAGGTGTGGGAAGGTTTGCAACTTGCCCGCCTGAATGAATGAGATGTGCCGTACCCCTATCGTCAGAATGTCATGGTTTTGTCGCTGATTTGCCAACCAAAAATTCGAGTTACCCACGCCATGGCGGATCAGGACGGTACAGTTCCGCAAGCCAGTCAATGAAACTCCTGACCTTGAGCGCCATGTGGGTGCGCGCCGGATAGATTGCGTATGCACCGAGCGGCTCGCCGATCCAGCCCGGCAACACGCGCACCAGTTTTCCTGCAGACAGTTTCTCGTGGCTGATGAAGGAAGGCTGCAGGGCAATGCCCGCCCCGGCCACTGCCATCGCCTCCAGCGCGTCGCCATTGTTGGCGGATGCATGCGCGGTAATGCGAACCGGTTGCACAGGTCCGCCGGCGCGCCGCAGCGGCCAGACACTGGCGTCGCTGCCCAGCGTATAGGACAGGCACTGGTGCCGCACGAGATCGTCCGGCGCAACCGGGGTGCCGTACTGTTCAAGGTAGGCCGGACTTGCCACGCAGATTATGTCGACATCGGCGATGCGCCGGCTGACCAGGCTCGAGTCCGCCATCCGCGATATCCGGATAGCAACGTCGAAGCCCTCTTCGACAAGGTCGACCAACCGGTCATTGAGGGACAGGTTGACCATGACCTCGGGGTTGGCGCGCGTGAATGCGGGCAAGTACGGCGCGACATGGCGCACACCAAACGACATCGGCGCCGACACGGCCAGCCTGCCGTGCGGCTTCAGGCGTTGCAGGCCGGCAGCCCGGTCTGCCTCGTCCAGCCGGGACAGGACGTCGCGCGCTGTTTCAAGGTAGGCGGTACCCACGCTGGACACGCTGACCGAGCGCGTGGTGCGGTTGAGCAGGCGCGCACCAAGATGCGCCTCCAAGACTGCCACGTGGCGCGATGCCATGTTGCGCGACATGCCCAGCTTGTCCGCGGCGGCAGCGAAACTGCCCAGTTCGCAAACCCGCACGAAAACCTCAAGCGCCCGCAATCGGTCCATATTATCACTCCTGATGAGATAATGTGTCCCACAGTTTTCTGATTATCTCAAACAGAACTTCCCCTACCTTGTCTCATCACCAACGAAGGCAGTCAGCAACAACAGTCTGCCGCCTGCCCCGCCACACAAGGAACTACACCGATGACCCAGACACAGATGACTGCCAACGGGACCGCACTGCTGCGCATTACACTAGGCGTTGCCGCTTTGGCCCACGGCCTACTCAAGATTTTCGTATTCACGCTGCCCGGTACTGCCGGATACTTTGAAAGCCTGGGGCTGCCGGGCTTCCTTGCCTACCTGACCGTGCTGGCCGAAATTGGCGGTGGCCTTGCGCTGATTGCCGGCTTCCAGACGCGCCTGGTGGCGCTGGCGCTGATCCCGGTTCTGTTGGGTGCGGCGTGGGCACATGCGGGCAATGGCTGGCTGTTTTCCAACCAGGGTGGCGGCTGGGAATACCCGCTGTTCTGGGCGTTTGCGCTGGCTGCACAGTCGCTGCTTGGCAGCGGCGCCCATGCAGTGGATGATCTGATGATGCGCAAGACGCAGGCCGCCTGACTTGATGCGGGCCAGCAAGGAGAACCAGGATGCTGAAGAACATTGACCCCACGCCTGCGCGCCCGGTGTCGCCGGGTGCGCGCATCGGCCACGTCCATCTCAAGGTGGCAGACCTCGACCGGGCCATCGGTTTCTACGTTGGCGTGCTCGGGTTTGGCCTGAAGCAGAAGTACGGAGACCAGGCCGCGTTCGTGGCCGCCGGTGACTATCACCACCACATCGGGCTGAACACCTGGCAGAGCAAGGGTGGCAAGCCGCCGGCGCCGGGTACGACGGGGCTGTTTCACCTTGCCATCGTCTACCCGGAACGCGCCGACCTGGCCGATGCGCTCAAGCGCATCCTTGAGGCAGGTTACCGGCTCGACGGGGCGTCGGACCACGGCGTATCAGAGGCTCTGTACATGACCGACCCCGACGGCAATGGCGTAGAGCTCTACTGGGACAAGCCGGAGAACGAGTGGCCGGTGGGCAGCGACGGCACGCTCGAAATGGTCACCGAACGGCTTGACGTGGAAGGGCTGCTCAAACTGGCGGCCTAGAGCAACAGCCGTTCGAGTTGAACGGCCAAAATTGCTCTAGCACTTTGAGAACGAGCATCTTCATCCGATCAGGTGAGACAAGCTGATCGAATGATGCTCTAGATTTCCATCGCCTGCTTGCGACCCTCGTAAATG
>CAYMJJ010000123.1:0-6952 GCA_964390445.1 uncultured Anderseniella sp. | reverse complement strand
TTGGTCATTTGTTGTTTCCCTGTCGGAGCTGACGCTCCTCCACGCCTCTTGATCTGTTCCCTGTCGAAGCTGACGCTCCTCCACGCCTTTTATGTGCATGGATAGAATGAAGCATGCAAAGTTGCTCTTGCCAACGTCTACAAATTATCGATAAAATGTCAACATGACTGATGAAAAAAGTCGCAAGATCGGGCCGATCGTATCCTCGTCGCATCTGGCGCAAGGGGCGATGCCGGCGCTGTCGGAGTTCGAATTTGGGCTGATCATGGCAAGTCATGCCTTTCAGCGCTGGATGGTGCGTTGCATGACGGCAGCCGGTGTCTCCGGGCTGGCGGCGCTCGACGTGCTGGTGCTGTTTTCCGTGCACCACCGGACCAAAGCCAAGCGGCTGGCCGACATCTGCCTTGTGCTCAACGTCGAGGATACGCACCTCGTCACCTATTCCATCCGCAAGCTGGAAGCAGCAGGGCTGGTTGCGTCGGGCAAGTCCGGCAAGGAAAAGACCGTCACGCTGACCGCCAGGGGCGAGCAGGTGTGCATCCGCTATCGCGAAGTGCGCGAAGATTTGCTGGTTGATACCATCAAGTCGCTGGGCCTCAAGCCGGAGACCGCGAGCGAATTGGCAAGGGAACTGCGGGTGCTGTCTGGCCACTATGACCAGGCCGCTCGCGCGGCAGCCTCACTGTGAGCCTCGGCATCGAACTGTTCGGCGCGCCGTACAGCGTCTACGTTCGCATCTGCCGTATCGCGCTTGCCGAGAAGGGCGTGGCGTACACGCTGCGCCCGGTGGATGTGTTTGACGAAGCTGGTACGGCGACAGACTATCTTGCGCTTAACCCGTTCGGGCGGATACCGGCGTTCAGGCATGGCGAGTTTGAACTTTACGAAACCGATGCCATCACCGCCTATATCAATGAGGCGTTCGACGGGCCGGACCTGATGCCGTTAGGTATTCATGCCCGGGCGCGGGCGCGGCAGATCATGCGACTGGCAGACGGCGAGATTTACAGGCACCTGGTATGGGGTGTCTATGTGCCGTGGACGAACAACGAGACCCAGGATGGACTGGATCGGGCCGGTCTTGTACTTGGCGAACTGCAAAAGCTTGCAACCGCGCCCTTTATTGCCAGTGACAGCTTTTCGCTGGCAGATACGTACGTCTATCCGATGCTCAAGTATCTTCCACTGGTGCCGGAAGGCATGGATTGCCTGAGCGCGCACCCGCGATTGCTGGAGTGGTTTGATCGGACTTCCGTCCGCGAAAGCGTAGTTGCCACGCAGTTCCCGGTTGAGACAGAGGCGGCTGCCTCACTTTAACTCGCCATCTTCATTGAATCTTAACAATTCATCCCCATATTACCGTTCAAGAGTGATGAGGCCGGATGTACGCCCATCACGACTGAAACCGATCTTGTTGTGGCATTCGCCACCAACTCGATCGGTTTTTTGGTTTTCAAGGCCCACGCCGCGATTGACCGTTGAATGGTCTCGCGTCCATAGTCGCGTCATGAAAACTCTGCGTATTTTCCTGCTCGCCTGCCTGATGTTGCCCGCTCCGCTGGCGCTGGCGCAGGAGTCGCCGCTGGCCGGCAGCGAGTGGGGCACCGGCGTTGCCGTCGATACCCGCTTCGTCAGGTTCGGCAGCGGGGGCAAAGTGAATGGGTCCGGGGGCTGCAATAGCTTCATGGGCAGCTACACCGCTGATGGCGTCAACCTGAAGGTTGGACCGCTAGCGACGACGCGCAAGATGTGCGGCGAGGCCCGCATGGCGCGCGAGACCGCCTGGCTTGACATGTTGGCCCGGACGGACTCGTACCGCGCGGGCGACAACCAGTTGCGGCTGATGGATGCCGACAACAAGGAAATCATCACGCTGAAGCGGCGTGACTTCGACTAGAGGAATCAGCACATGGACTACGTGAAACTGGGCGCTTCCGGCGTCAAGGTGTCGAAACTTTGCCTCGGCATGATGAGCTACGGCCAGGAAGGTTGGCCACATCACCCGTGGGTGCTGGGGGAGCAGTCCGCACAGCCGTTCCTGAAGGGCGCGCTGGATGCCGGCATCAATTTCTTTGACACCGCCGACTTCTATTCCACGGGCGTCAGCGAGGAAATCCTCGGCCGGTTCGTGAAGGCCAACATGAAGCGGTCTGACGCTGTCCTTGCCACCAAGGTTTGCCTGACAATGGGCGACGGGCCGAACGACAAGGGTCTGTCGCGCAAGCACATCATGGAAGCCATCGATGCTTCGCTTAAGCGGTTGCAGACCGACTATGTCGACGTGCTTTACATCCACCGGCTGGACCCTGACACGCCGATGGAAGAAATGGCCGAAGCGCTCAACGACGTGGTGCGGTCGGGCCGTGCGACGTACCTCGGCGCGTCATCGATGTGGGCGTGGCAGTTTGCCAAGCTGCGCGAGATGCAGGCCGCAAGGGGCTGGGCACGTTTCGCCGTGATGCAGAACTTCTACAATCTTTGCTATCGCGAGGAAGAGCGTGAGATGATCCCGTACTGCAAGTCTGAAGGCGTGGCACTGGTGCCGTGGTCGCCGATGGCGCGCGGGTTCCTGGCGGGCAACACGCCGAAGGATGGCAAGGGCACCACGTCTCGCGGCACCACCGACAAGATTTCGCAAGGGTATTTCGGCACCAGGCAGGATTATGCCATCCTTGCCCGCGTCGAGAAGCTGGCGGAAAGGCTGGGGGTGAAGCCGGCGCAGGTCGCACTGGCGTGGGTGCTGGCCAAGGGCGTCACCTCGCCGATCATTGGCGCCACAAAGCCGCATCACCTGGCAGATGCCGTCGCCGCGCTGGACATCAAGCTGAGCGATGCGCACATCGCCTCGCTGGAAGCGCCCTATGCACCGCGCCCCGTACAAGGACACTCATGACCAGACGCCTGCTCATTGTTGCCCACGTGCCATCGCCCAACACGGTGGCCTTGCGCGATGCGGCGGTGCGCGGGGCGTCGTCGGCTGACGTGGCGGGGGTCGAGGTGGTGTCGAAGACACCGTTCGAGGCGGACGTGGACGATGTTCTGGCCTGCGATGGTATCATTCTCGGCACCACGGAAAATCTCGGCTACATGTCCGGTGCGCTGAAGGATTTCTTCGACCGCACCTACTACGGTGTGATCGAGGAGAAGCAGGGCTTGCCGCTGGGAGTGTACATCCGCGCCGGGTTGGACGGCACTGGCACGCGCCGCGCCATCGAGAGCATCACCGGCGGGCTTCGCTGGAAGCTGGTGCAGGAGCCGATGATCCTGCATGGCAAGTGGGATGAGGCGTTCACCGGCCAGGTGGAGGAACTCGGCCTTGCCATGGCTGCCGGTCTTGAAGCAGGGGTGTTTTGAATTCGTGTTGATTATCGCCATATCATCTGCGGGCAGATAACATGGAGTGCAGCCGTGATCACCTTCTCAAGTCTTTCCAGAACCCTGTTTGTCAGCGTTGCCTTGCTTTTCGGCATGAGTGCCATCTCCACGTCGGCGTCCGCTGCCAATGACAGCGAAGTACTCGAATGCTACTGGCTCAAGCTGCAGGCTCAAAAGCTGAAAACCGAGGAAGCCTGGAAAAAGTACCGCGAGTGCGTGCGCAGCCACGGCTAGCGTTGGTTGAACGTCAAGCCTTGCGGCCCATCCACACGCACCATGCCACCAGCAGCGCAAAGCCTGCCGTCAAGGCAGTCAGCTGTTCGCCCAGCAGCGCCCATGAGCCTGCCAACGTGACGAAGATCTGCAGCAGCTGCATCTGACCGGCGCGGGCCACGCCTGCCAGCGCCAGCCCGTTGTTCCAGAAGAAAAAGCCGAGGAACTGCGAAAACACCGCCACATAGGCGAATGAACCCCACGCCCAGACGGACGCGCCCCAGTTGACCGCGGGCAGGGCGAACATGACCGGTATGATGATGATCGGCAGCATGACGATGAGACACCAGGAAATCACCTGCCAGCCCCCCAGCCGCTTTGTCATGTCGCCCGAGATTGCATAGCCAACGGCCGCCGCCACGATGGCGCCCAGCAGCCAAATGTCTGCGATGTAAACCTCGGTTGCGCCGGCATTGAGGATAGCAAAGGTGACAACGGCAGCAGAGCCTGACACCGCCCACAGCCAGAACTTCGCTGACGGCTTTTCACCGGCAAACACGATGGCCGCAGCCGCCGTTGCCAGCGGCAGGATGCCCAGCACGATGCCGCCATGGCTGGCCGGAGCAGTCTGCATGGCGATGGCCGAGAACAGCGGAAAGCCGATCACGATGCCGAAACCAGCCACTACAAGTTTCAGCAGGTCGCGACGGATCGGACGGGGTGAGCGCGTCATTGACAGCATGAACGCAGCCAGAAAGGCGGCCACAACGGCGCGTCCCAGCCCGACGAACACCGGCGGCAATTCGGCTACGGCAATGCGGGTGAACGGCAGCGTGAGGCCGAAGATCACCACGCCGGCAAGCGCCAGCAGAAGCCCGCGTGTTCGGGTGGTCATGAAATTTACGTAACTGTTGTGAAAGCCGTCGCGAACGGTAGAGGTGTTGGTTTAGTGTTACAAGTAATGAGTATCTGGACCAGAATCACCGAAGTTCTTTCAGCGGTGGGCGATAGCGTTGCCGAAGCGCTGTTGCGCATCGTGGGCGCACCGCGTGCGCGCAGGGACCCGCAGAAGTCGGTCGCCTTCACCATTGCGGTGATCGCGCTGGCGGCCAAGATGGCCAAGGCCGATGGCGCGGTGACACCGTCCGAAGTCAGCGCATTCAAGGAAATCTTCGTGGTGCGGCCGGATGAACTGGCCAATGTGGCGCGGGTGTTCAACCTTGCGAAACAGGAGGTCGCGGGCTTCGACTCTTATGCCCGCAGCATTCACCGGCTGTTCAGCGACCAGCCCGAAGTGCTGGAAGACCTGCTCGACGGGCTGTTCCACATTGCCCGCGCCGACGGCGTGGTGGGGCCGGAGGAACTGGCATTCCTTGAAGAAGTCGCGCGCATCTTCGGGCTGGAAGGAAAGTTCGGCTGTATCCGGTCGCGCAATCTGCGCGGTCAGGAAAGCGATCCCTATTCGGTGCTGGGCATCGATTGCGAAGCGTCGAACGCCGAACTGAAGCAGCACTACCGGCAACTGATCAAGCAGCACCATCCGGACCGTCATATCGCGGCCGGCATGCCTGAAGAGGCGGTAAGCATCGCCACGCGCCGGCTGGCCCGCATCAACGAAGCCTGGACACAAGTCGAGCGCGAACGCGGGTTATGACGTCGACCAGCCTGCCATACGAGTGGATACCGGCCGTCAATTTCGACGATCGCCGCGATGGCGCAACGCCCGAGATTCTGCTGCTGCATTACACCGGCACCCCGACGGCCGAGTTTGCCATTGAACTGCTGACCACCGGCCGGGGGCAGGTGTCCTGTCACTACCTGGTGCATGAGGACGGGCGCATCGTGCACATGGTCGATGAGGACATGCGGGCCTGGCATGCGGGAGCGTCAATATGGGATGGCCGTGAAGACGTGAATTCACGTTCCATCGGTATCGAGATCGTCAACCCCGGGCACGGACCGGACTACCGGGATTTCCCGGATGTGCAGATCGAGGCGGTGATCGCGCTGTCAAGGGACATCATCGTCCGGCACACCATCGCGGCGCGCAACGTGCTGGCGCATTCTGATGTGGCGCCGGGGCGCAAGGTTGATCCCGGTGAGCGGTTTCCGTGGGCAAAGCTGGCTGCCGAGGGCGTGGGCTTGTGGCCGGAAGAAACTGCGGACATGGCTGACGCCGGCCTGCAACCAGGATCCGACCGCGAGAGGGTCAGCCGGTTGCAGGCGGCCTTGCAGGCGTTCGGTTACGGGCTTGATGTAACCGGCGACTATGATGAGCGCACGGCCAGCGTGGTGCGCTCGTTCCAGTTGCATTACCGGCCACAGCGGTGCGACGCGATAGCTGATGGCCACACCTGCGCGGTGCTGGCGCAATTGCTGCCGCGCGGCCTGTTCAGTTGAGGCTATAGACGATGGCGTCGACGCGGGTAAGCTTTTCCGGCGTCAACGGTTTTTCCAGCGTAAGGTTGATCTCCGCTCCGGCGGCCTTGGCGAGCGTGACCGCCATGTCGATCACACTGCGAGGCTGGCTGGTGATGACGATGATCTTGCCGTTGAACCCGGCCGAGTCAAACGAGGCCAGGAATTCGATTGCATCCCGGTCCGGCAACGACAGGTCAAGGATCAGCACGTCCATGGGCTGACCGTTGCTGATGTGCTTTTCAAGCTGGTCGATGGTGGTGAGCTGCAACAGGTTTACGCCATCTTGCCCGGCGAAATGCTTGCTCAGCACTGCATTGAAGATCGGATCATCGTCGACCTGAACTACGCTAATCATGATGCAGCCCCCTGCTGCGATGCGCCACCACTTGCCGCTACAACAGGGATGGTTCACAACATAATGAAGACGACGTGGCAGACAAAGCCGTGAAGTCCACACAAATCGTCTTTCTAACGTTGCGTACTGTACGGCGGACTGTTGACATTTGACACGGCAAAATTGTCACAAGGCAAGGCCACACATGGGTGCAATTTCCATTGATAGGGGCTATATCCGTTACTGACATCAGTCGGCTGGATGATCGCGCCGTAGCCACGGTCCCTTGCGGGCCGGGCTGGTGAGGAAAGTCCGGGCTCCACGGAGACACGGTGCCGGATAACGTCC
The DNA here is from genome assembly GCA_964390445.1 of uncultured Anderseniella sp. Lineage (GTDB taxonomy): Bacteria > Pseudomonadota > Alphaproteobacteria > Rhizobiales > Aestuariivirgaceae > Anderseniella. Next base: position 261 of record CAYMJJ010000123.1, on the reverse strand, counting down.
GGCGGAGGCGACTCCAGGGAAAGTGCCACAGAAAGCAAACCGCCGGCCGGGCTTCGGCGTGTCCGGTAAGGGTGAAAGGGTGCGGTAAGAGCGCACCGCGGCTGCGGCAACGCAGGCGGCACGGCAAACCCCACCGGGAGCAAGGCCAAATAGGGGTGGCGTGCATGGCTTGAAGCCATGCGGTTCGCGTTCTCCGGAATGCCGCCCGGGTTGGCTGCTTGAGGTGCACGGCAACGTGCATCCCAGATGAATGATCATCCA
>CAYMJJ010000122.1:0-7117 GCA_964390445.1 uncultured Anderseniella sp. | reverse complement strand
GCACCCGCGCCACGGGCTGAGCCGGTTTGCGGACAATGCCGTTGTAAATGACGTGTATGCGCTGCGAATGAACGAACGGTGCAAACGATAGTATCTGCTTGATGCGGTGCGTATTCACGATGATTGAATGCGGATAAATGCCATAACCGTACAAGTCCACTACCGGCCGCCACGGCAGCCGCACGATGCCCAGCCGCAGCACGCAGGCTATGCCCATGCGCCGCGCTACCTGGCCGGCGGGGTAGTAGGCTTTCTGGCTGACGGGGATGACCGCGTCGATGCCGTGCCCGCGGCAGAACGTTTCGAGCCGCGCCTTGCCGGCCTTGTCGAACATGCCTGACGGACCGCCATGCCACAGCCGCGAGGGGTCTGCGATGAACTGCGTCGCGTGGGCCGCGTCCGGGCAACCCATCCACACCTCATGGCCGCGCGCGGTCAACTCGGCGATGGCCATGCTGGCCCAGCGCTCCGTTCCGCCGAAGTGGCCTGCCGTGCTGAGGAAGAGAAGCCGCAAGGTGGTGAGTGTCCGTGCCGGGGGTCAGGGAAGATTGATCAGTGTCTAGGACACGCGCGGGCTTTGCGCAACGCACGCAAAACCGCTATTGCAACGGGCAGGTTTCAGCAGGAGTGAATGACCGATGAGCACGAAGAAGGTTCGCATTGCCGTTGTCGGCGCATCCGGGTACACGGGCGCGGACCTGATCCGCCTGGCAGTGGTGCACCCGAACATGCAGATCGTCGCACTGACCGCCAACTCGCACGCGGGCCAGCCGGTCGAGACGGTCTATCCGCATCTTGCAGGCCTCGGGCTGCCGGCCATGGTGAAGAACGAGGAGGTCGACTGGGCAAACGTCGATGCCGCCTTCTGTGGCCTGCCGCACGCCACCAGCCAGGAGGTGATCGTCACCCTGCCGGAGCACGTCAAGGTGATCGACATGTCGGCGGATTTCCGACTCCGCGACCCGGCCACCTACAAGCAGTGGTACGGCAACGACCACATCGCCCTCGACCTGCAGAAGGAAGCGGTCTACGGGCTGACCGAACACTATCGCGACCACATTGCCTCAGCGCGGCTGGTGGCCTGCCCCGGCTGCTATCCGACCGCCGTGCTGATGCTGCTGCTGCCGCTGGTCAAGGCCGGGCTGATCGACGCGGGCGACCTGATCATCGACGCCAAGTCCGGGGTGTCCGGCGCGGGCCGATCCCTGAAGCAGAACACGCTGTTCTGCGAGGCGGGCGAGGGCATGGGGCCTTATTCAGTGGCCAAGCACCGCCATGCGCCCGAGATCGAGCAGGAACTGAGCCTGGCCGCCGGCACCGACGTGATCGTCAATTTCACGCCGCACCTTATCCCGATGAGCCGGGGCGAATTCATCACCGCCTATGCAAGGCTGAACCCCGGCAAGACGGCGGTCGACTGCGAGGCGGCGCTGACTGCGCGCTATGCCGATGAGCCGTTCGTCAACATGGCGCCGAAGGGCGTGCTGCCGGCCACCCAGTATGTGCGCGGGTCCAACCGGGTGATGCTGGGCGTGGCGGAAGACCGCGTGCCGGGCCGCGTCATCCTGATGTCGACGCTCGACAATTTGGTGAAGGGCTCTGCCGGGCAGGCGGTGCAGAACTTCAACCTGATGTTCGGCCTTGCTGAAACCACCGGGCTTGAACAGGTGACGATGTTCCCCTGACGGCGCGTCCGTTTGCTCAGGCCTCGTTTGAGGTGGATCAAGGCGCGGGAACCTTTGTGCAGCGACGATGATTGAGCACGCAACATGAGGAACTTGCACCATGCTCGACATCGCCCCGGAAAAGGTTGCCCAGGTCATCATTCTCGCCCGTGAGCTCGACGGCAAGGTCGGCGCCTGGGACAACAGCGTGGACGAGGACGACCCCGACAGCATTCTGGCAATGCGTGGCAACGACCCGCTGGAGGCGGAACTGCGCGGCTTCATTGCCGACATGAACATCGACGAGCAGGTGGCGCTGGTCGCGCTGATGTGGGTGGGCCGCGGGACCTATGACGCCGAGGACTGGGACGAGGCGGTGGATACCGCGCGCTCCGAACGCGTCAACAAGACGGAAAACTACCTGCTCGGCGTGCCGATGCTGTCCGACTATCTCGAAGAAGGGCTGGAGAAGATGGGCGTGTCTGTGGAGGACGCGGAGGAGGGGATATTGTAGGGGGAACGGCCAAAACGGTTCTCGCCGTCGTTGCTGCGTTTTCTTCCTACCGATAATTATGGATTTGGAAGGCAGGGCGACATGACATCAGCCGCAAGAGAAGTTCTCGACGACTGCAGGACTGCGTTGCGAATGCTTGAGGAAGTTGAAGACCTCAGACGTTGGCGTGTTCTATGGGCCGGTTCTTTGGCGCTGCTAAGAGCCGTTGGCCATGTTTTGAAAAAGGTTGATGGTGCAGATGCTCTCATCGGCAGTGTGGTAGATGAGCGATTTATGAATTGGAAGACTGAACGCGAAGCAAATGCCATTTTCTGGGACTTTATCGACGATGAACGAAACAGCATTCTTAAGGAATATAGATTTGGTGTTTCGTTAGCTGATGAAATTCCTATGCTGGTCGAGCGTTTCAAGCTCGAAGGGGGAACAGAAGGGGAGGTGTTCCAACTAGGTAAAAATCTGTATCGTCCTATCTTGAATGGACATGGTGAGGGTGAAGATGCTCGCGATATGTATCAAGAGGCTCTGGATTGGTGGGATCGTGAACTAACTATTATCGAAGAGGTGTTTAGAAAGGAATCCGTATAGGCGTTCGATTTGCTGACCGCCATTTTCCTGTTGTATACTCTTGATATCGTACGAGCTCCCCCAACTCTTCACCTTCACGTAGCTGCCGGGGGCCGGTTCTATCGGTTGCAGCGGGCCGGTTTCGGGTCGCGGGCGGGCGCTTTCTTGCTCGAGTGCTCCTTCGGGCGGTTCCTGGCATGGCCATGCCTGTCAAAAACGGAAATTGCCAGGCACAACCGGGATTCATCCAGCCCTCACTCCACCTCCACCACGCCCCGCGCAGCTTCCGTGCCGGATAGCACCGCGCCGTGGGCAGTGCCGAAGTACCTCTCCGACGCAGCCTCGCCGGCAAACCAGATCTGACCGTGCCAGTCCGGTCCGACCAGCGCGCGCCGCGTCGCGGGGCTGGTGCCGGTGGCATTGAAGCTGTAGCTGCCAAGCGCATGCCGGTCCTGGCCCCAGCGGGTAACCTGCGCAGCCACGGGGGCGGGGAAGCTTTCGCCGAACATGGCGCGCAGCGCCTCATGTGCAGCGGCAATGGTGTCGCGGTCGTTAATCGCCTCGACCTCGCTTGCCTGATCGGCGGCGTTGAAGCCCAGCAGCACCGGCGCCTTGAGCGTGCGGGCCAGCGACACCCATTCGCCCCAATGGCCGGGGCGCGGTCCAAGCCAGCCGATCCAGTCCACGTCTTCGGGCCATGCGACACGGTCAAAGCGCAGCCAGCACTTGTTCAGAAGCCCCATCCGCAGCCGGCCTATGGCCTGTTGCCGCGCCCTGGCGAGAGGCTCGCCAAAGTGCACGCGGCCCGATTGCAACACGCCCAGCGGCAAGGTGCAGATGATGCGGCCGGCCTCGATCGCGCTGCCGTCGGCCAGCCGCACGGACCCCGGCGCAATGTCCGTGACCTCCGCAGACAGGCGGATTTCCAGCCCCTTCGCCAGATGCGTGATGACCTGATCGAAGCCGTCGGGAAATATTGCGTCATCACCGTCGAACTCGTCCACGTCCTGCCCGTGCCAGGCCGACAACAGCCGGGCGGGGCTGCCATATTCCTGCTCCAGCGTGCTGTTGACCAAATAAAGCACCAGCCGCCGCAGGTCTGCGCCGGCCTTCTGCCAGCCAGCATGGGCCTCGAGCGCCTGCTTCACCGGCACGTCGCGCTCCAGCCTTTCGGTGGCGGCAAGCGCCCGGCGCAGGATCTTCTCGGCAGGGGCGAGGTCAGGCTCGATGGCGGACCCGTCCGGCCCGAGCAGCATCGAGGCGTCATAGCTGGTGGGGATAAGGCGTGCGTCCGCGTCCTTTGCCAGCGCCGTCAGCGGGTTGCCGGTACGGCCGTGGATCCAGCTGGCGCCCAGGTCCATCGGCAGGTCCGGCCACAGGCGCGAGGTGTGGATGCGCCCGCCGGTCCGGTCGCGCGCTTCCAGCACCGTGACCGTGTGGCCTGCATCATGGAGCGCTCGTGCCGCCGTCAGCCCGGCAAGGCCGGCACCGATGATGACGATGCGCCGGGGCACCTGTGCCACAAGCTTACCGCCGCCAAGTCCCCATGCGGCCAGGGCGCCCGCCCCTGCAAGTATCCGTCGTCTGCTCGGTGTGAAAGTCATCGGGTTTGCCTGCCGCATTCAAGCGCTGCCTGCAACTTTTGTCAGACGTTTCGCACGGCAATGCAACTGGCTGTGACAGGGTAACGGGGCGACTGCTGCTCAATGACGTCGTTCAGGGGCGCGCGCCTTGGGGCGGACGCTCACTTCTTGCCCTTCGGTGCCTTGCTGGCGGAGGTGTACAGCATCCCCTTGGTGAGGCCGTCAGACGCGGCGGCAACGACCGGTTTCTTGACCTGCTTCGGCTTCTTCGCTTCGCGATTGCTGCGCACTTGACCCTTGGCCATGAACTATAACTCCTGCTTGTAAAAGGATTGTGGGGCGGTGCATCACCAGATGAGATCGTCATGCCAGCCGCCCGTGACACTACCACGGATATTGCGGCAGCCTTCATACATTCGCAGGCGTCGCGAACTCAGCCCTTGACCTTCACGTAGCTGCCAGGCGCCGGTTCGATCGGTTGCAGCGGGCCGATTTCGGGGTTGCGGGCGGGCACCTTCTTGCCCGAGTGCTGCTTCACCCAGTCCTTCCAGTAGGGCCACCATGAGCCGGGGTGTTCCTCGGCACCCTTGAACCAATCATCGACCGACTTGGCGCCCGCCGCCTTCGTGTTGGTCCAGTACTGGTACTTGCCGCTTTCCGGCGGGTTGATGACACCGGCGATGTGGCCGGAGCCTGCCACCACCAGTTCCGTCTCGCCGCCCATGAACTCGCCGATCCTGAACACCGACGGCAGCGGCGCGATGTGGTCTTCGCGCGCGCCCAGGTTGAACACCGGGACCTTGACCTGCGACAGGTCGATGCGCACCTGGTCGAGCGTCATCTTGCCCTGTGACAGGTGGTTGTTGAGGTAGCATTCGCGCAGGTAGAACGAGTGCGTGGCCGCCGGCATGCGCGTCGGGTCGGCGTTCCAGTACAGCAGGTCGAACGGCATTGCGTCGCGGCCCTTGAGGTAGTTGTTGACCACGTACGACCAGATCAGGTCGTTCGACCGCAGCAGGTTGAACGCGTTGGCCATGTCCTTGCCGTCAAGAAAGCCCTCGCGGTTCATCTTGTCCTCGATCGCCGAGATCTGCTCTTCGGTGGCAAACACCTTCAGGTCGCCTGCGTGGGTGAAGTCCACCTGGGTGGTGAAGAACGTCGCAGATTTGATGCGGTCATCGCCCTTGGCCGCCATGTAGCCCAGCGTCGAGGCGAGCAGCGTGCCGCCGATGCAATAGCCGATCGTGTTGACCTGGTGCTGCCCGGTCTGCTTGCCGATCTGGGTGAGGGCTTCGAGAATGCCGTCGCGCATGTAGTCGGCAAATCCCTTCTGCGCCAGCTTTGCATCCGGGTTGACCCACGAGATGACGAACACCGTCAGCCCCTTGCTGACGCACCACGCGATGAACGACTTCTTCGGGTTGAGGTCGAGAATGTAGAACTTGTTGATCCACGGCGGCACGATGAGCAGCGGCACCTCGCGCACCTTCTCGGTGGCCGGCGCATACTGGATCAACTGCATCAGGTCGTTCTGGTAGACCACGGTGCCCGGCGTCAGCGCCATGTTCTCGCCCAGCGCAAACGCGGTCATGTCGGTCTGCCTGATCTTCAGCGAGCCGTGGCCGGCCTCGATGTCGCGGGCGAGGTTCTTCATGCCGTCGACCAGGTTCTTGCCGCTCGAGGCCATCGTCTGCTTCATCACCTCCGGGTTGGTGAAGGCGAAGTTGGACGGCGACATGGCGTTGGCGATCTGGTCGAAGTAGAACCGCGCCCGCTGGCGGGTGGGCTCATCCACGTCCTGCGACTGGGCGATGGTATCGTGGGCCCAGCGCGCGGTGATGAGGTAAGCCTGCTTGAAGAAGTCGAACAGCTGGTTGTTGGACCAGTCCGGGTCGGAGAAGCGCTTGTCGCCGCGCTCGGGCGTTGCCACGGGGTCGCGGTGTTCGCCCAGCATTCGCGCCCAGGTGTTCTGCATCAACTGGCCGTAGCCCTGCCACAGCTGCCAGCTTGCCTCCATCCAGCGCTCCGGGTTCTGGGCGTAGGACTGGGCAATGTCGGTAAAGCTCCTGATGGCCGGCTCGATCGGTTTCAGCGCGGCATCCGGGTCGGTGGCGGTGCCGTCCTCCTGCTGGCGTTCAGCCATGCGCTGGGCAAGGCTGGCGCCGATCTGCAGGGCCTCCGACATGTTGTTCATAAGCTTCAGCGGGTCGGGCAGGCTGAAGCCTGAAGGATCGTTGGCAGGTGTCCTGTTCGACATTGTGCTTGTCCGCCAATCTGCGTGAGCGTTTCTTCCTGTTGCAAAGCTTAGACCAACTGGGGCGTGTGACAACCATATCCTTGTGTCGTGGTCATGAACGTCATGCACAGGTGCGTCATCCATCGAGGTCCGCCGATGCTTGAAAATGGCCCGCAAACAGTGCATGCAGTGCGCGATTTCAATTCATCCGAGACTCAGGCATTTCACGACATGACCGACCCCTTGCGCATCGGACTGGCTGGACTGGGAACGGTCGGCACCAGTGTCCTTGACCAGTTGACCCGCAATGCGGGCCTTATCGAAGCGCGCTGCGGACGGCCCGTGGTGGTTACGGCGGTGTCGGCGCGCACAAGGTCGAAGCAGCGCGGCGATCATGACCTGTCGGCGTACCAGTGGCACGACGACCCGGCCGACATGGCGAAGGGTGACGGCATTGACGTGCTGGTCGAACTGATCGGTGGCGACAACGGCCCGGCGCGCGACAGTGTCGAGGCGGCACTGAAGTCGGGCAAGCACGTGGTCACCGCCAACAAGG
>CAYMJJ010000121.1:0-7365 GCA_964390445.1 uncultured Anderseniella sp. | reverse complement strand
GCCTTGAGCAGCGTCAACTGGTTGAGCCACTGTGGCCGCGTCACCACCCTTTTCAGCATGCCCGAACGCGCCTTGCACAACCGCTTCAGGTAGGCTGGCGTGAGACTGGTGTGCAGGAACGCAGGCAAGGCTGCCTCCGGCACTGTTTCGAGACGCTTGCGAGCCTCCACCAGACGCCTTTCAGCGTGGGCAACCAGTTCCAGCAACACAAGGTCCATGGCAGCACCGTCACGGCCCGCCAGCACATGCGCGGGCGTCAGGCCCTGCTTGTCGAGCAGGCTGACAGGCAACATGCACTGGCCACGCGCGCGATGGATGGGCAACAGCCGCATGATGCCGGCAAGACCACTGGCAACGCCGGCAAGACCCGATACCTCGGCGCATTCGAGTGCATCGTACCCAGCCAGCACAAGTCCCGACATTTGTACCAGCGCCGATGACGTTTCCCCTAGATAGCCTTCCAGCGTGTTCAGGTCCGGCATCGGATCGTCAAACAGGTCGAACCGTCGCGCCTCTATCATGTTGAGCAGCGTATGGCGCGGCAGGTCGCCTGCCTCCACTGCCCGGGCCAGGCCTTGCGGCACCGGCGCGTTGACCACCTCGCCGGTGAACAGGCTGTCGACCACCTGCTCCCACCATGCAAGCCGCACCTCGCCTGCAGCAGCATCGGTGATGCGCTCACGGATCTGCGCCAGTTCAGCGTTGAAGGCATAGAGTGCCGCCACCTCGCTGCGCCGTTGTTCGGGCATCAGCAACAGGCAAAGGTAGCGGTCACGATCCGACGCGCGCACGATCTGGAGCAACTGATCGGACAGATCCGCGCTCATAACGGTCATGGCTCGTCGGCGCGGCGGTGGTCATCAACCGCGATCAGTGCACAGGCCACGTCTCGGCCCTCGGCCAGCAGCACGTTGTAGGTACGTACCGCTGCCCCGGTGCTCATCGGTTCCAGCCCTATGCCGGCCTCGGCAAATGCCTTGCGCACGGGCGGTGGCGGAAACACTTGCTCTTCGCCCGTCCCCAGCAGCACGAAGCCAACGCCTTCAGGCGCGGACAGGATCGGCTCGAAATCGTCAATGCTCAGGCTGGCAGCGTCCATGGGCGCCCAGCCCAGCATGCCCGATGGCACGCACAACAACGAACCGCGGTGCGACATGTCCCTGAACCTGAACCCGCCATTGCCGTAGGCGTCGATCTGGACGCGCTCGTTGAGGTATGCCGTTGGCGTGCCGGCACTCATCAGGGCTTTGCGCCATCCACTTCGGTTTGCGCCTCGTCTGCCACGCCCGGCACCTTGCGATCAACATATGCACCCATCAGCGACAGCAGCGGCGCACCGATGAAGATCGACGAATAGGTGCCGATCAGCACGCCGAAGATCATGATAAAGGTAAAGCTCTTGAGCACTTCGCCGCCGAAGAAGTACAGCGCCAGCAGCGCCATCAGCGTGGAGACCGAGGTCATCAGGGTGCGCGGCAACGTCTGGTTCAGTGACAGGTCCACCATTTGGTCAAACGGCATCTTCTTGTACTTGCGCAGGTTCTCGCGGAACCGGTCGAACACCACCACGGTGTCGTTCAGCGAATAGCCGACGATGGTCAGGATCGCCGCGATGGAGGACAGGTCGAACTGAACGCGTGTGATCGCAAGCAAGCCGATGGTCAGTGCCACGTCATGGATCAGCGTTGCAACAGTGCCGATGGCAAACTGCCATTCAAAGCGCAGCCAGATGTAGATCATGATGGCGACGAACGACAGCAGGATGGCAATGATGCCATCGCGCGCCAGTTCGCCCGAAACCTTCGACCCCAGCGAGTTGACCGCCCGGAACTCGACCCTGCCACCGAATGCTTCCCTGACCTGGGCAACGGCCGCCTGCTGGGCTTCGTCTCCGCCGTCCTGCAGGCCGATACGCACGGCCACGTCGCCGTCGGTGCCGAACTCCTGCAGTTCCGTGCTGCCAAGCCCAAGACCACCCACGATCCCGCGCATCTCGTCGATGGTCAGCGTCTGGGCATTCTCCGGCGTCGGCCTGACCAGCACTTCGGTGCCGCCGGTAAAGTCGATGCCGTAGTTCAGCGACAGGCCAACAAACAGGCCGATCGAGACCAGCACCGCCACAATCGAGGCGAAAAAGCCCGGACGGGCCGCGCGCATGAACCGTATGGAAGTGCTGTCAGGAACGAAGCGGATCGGTTTAAGCATGGTTGTCTCCTCGCCCTTGGCCTTACAGCGGAACTGTCTTGGGCCGGCGTGTGCGCACCCAGAAGGCGACGATCAGGCGGGTCACGGTGTAGGCGGTGAATACGGTCGACAGGATGCCAATGCCCAGAGTCACGGCAAAGCCGCGCACCGGACCGGAGCCCATGCCGAACAGGATGACGGCCGCAATCAGCGTGGTGATGTTGGCATCAAGTATGGTACCAAGAGCCATCTTGAAGCCGGTCTCGATGGCATTCAGCGTCGAGCGGCCATTGGCCACTTCCTCCCGAATGCGCTCGAACACCAGCACGTTGGAGTCCACCGCCATACCCATGGTCAGCACGATGCCGGCAATGCCGGGCAGCGTCAGGGTTGCCCCCAGGACCGACAGCGCGCCAAGCACGATCAGCAGGTTGACCACCAGAGCCACGATGGCGAACAGGCCGAACAGGCCGTACGACACCACCATGAAAATCAGTACGCCGGCAAAGCCGATCATCGCAGCGGTGGTACCGGCCTCGATGGAGTCGGCGCCAAGGCTCGGGCCGACGGTGCGCTCTTCCACCACCACCAGCTTTGCAGGCAGCGCGCCCGAGCGCAGCACGATGGACAGGTCGTTGGCTTCTTCCACGGTGAAGTTGCCGGAAATCTGGCCCGTCCCACCGCAGATCTGTTCGTTGATCCGGGGTGCGGAAACGACCTTGCTGTCCAGCACGATGGCGAACGGACGTCCGACATTGGCCTGTGTCAGGCGGCAGAACCGCTGCGCACCGGCGGTGTTGAAGCTGAAGTTCACCACAGGCTCGTTGGTGCGCTGGTCGAACCCGGTCTGGGCACCATTGAGGTCTTCACCTTCAACGGTGGCTGAACGCGACGTTTGCACCCAGTACAGCACATCCGCATTGCCGCGTTCCTCAAGTTGCTCGCAGTCCAGCGGAACCGTGCCACCAGGGCCTTCCGGCTGCTGGTCACACAACAGGCGGAACGCGAGCTGGGCAGTCTGGCCGAGCAGCGCCTTGAGGCGTTCAGGGTCTTGCAGGCCGGGTACCTGAACGACGATTCGATCGACGCCCTGACGCTGGATGACCGGTTCAGTGGTGCCCAGCGCGTTGATGCGCCGGCCGATGATTTCAAGCGATTGCTGAACGGCACGGCCAATTCGCGCGTCGATACCGCCTTGCGAGAAGTTGAGGTTCACCGTCTGGCCGCTGCGGCTGACAGTCAGTTCCTGCACCTGACCGCCCTGTCCGAACAGGCCCACGTCAACCGGCTGCGAGATTTCGCGCAGCAAGGTTTCGGCCCGCTCGGCATCGGCAGCATCACTGATCGACACGGCAGCACCGTCAGGCGTCCGTCTCAGGCCCTCGTAACGCACCCTGGCGTCGCGCAGCCTGAGCCGGATGTCACCGATAAGCTGCTTCGACAGGTTATCCTTGAGCGAACCCTGGTCGACCTCCAGCAGCACGTAACTGCCGCCCTGCAGATCCAGCCCGAGGCTGATCTTGGAGCTCGGCAGGAATGCCGGGATTTCGGCACGCTGCTCATCGCTCAGCAGGTTCGGAAAACAGGCCAGCATGGCAAACGCCACGATCATGGAGATCACGGTTGCCTTGAATTTCGAAAAATGGAGCATGTGGCCAGACCGTTACCTGTTGTCGTCCGAATTGTCACGCCGCGCCGCCGCATCGAATGCGCATGGGGTGATCATGACCCGGCACCAGCGCGTTCACGCCGGTCCGGGTGCAAGTAGCCGCAGCCTCAGGCCTCGGCCTTGGCCGGCTCGCCCTTGGAACGCACTTCGCTGACGGCAGAGCGCAGCATGCGCATCTTGGTGCCTTCACCGGATTCCACGATGATCTCGTGGTCATCCACGACCTTGGTCACCTTGGCGATGATACCGCCGGCAGTCACGACATTGTCGCCGCGCCGTATCGACTTCACCATCTCCTGGTGTTCCTTCATCCGCTTCTGCTGCGGGCGCCAGATCAGGAAATACATGATGGCGAACATCGGCAGGATGAGGAACAGCATGCCGAAGATGTCGGTGCCACCAGGGACACCACCTGATGCCTGCGCATATGCGGGGCTGATAAACATTCCAGAAGACTCCCAAAGCCGTTTAATTCCCGTCCTATATAGCTGTCCACGGCGGCATTGCAACTGCCACGACATTACATCCGTGATGAAGTCTTGCCTCCGGCGCGCTCACCGCCTAAAGCGTTGCAGCCATCGACAAACCCTCCCCCAACCTTCGCACTCCGCCCGGCACGCCATGACCGACCAACGTCTTGATGACATTCTCTCCCGCCTTGAGCGCATTGCCAGCGCACTGGAACGCTCTGCCCCGCCAGCACAGATCGAGCCGGATTTCACCGCTGCCGATGCGTTTGTCTGGCAGGCAGCGGGCAACCGCCTGCAGCCGGTACCCGAGGTCAACCGGGTCGAGATGGTGCTGCTGCATGGCATCGACCGGGTGCGCGACATCCTTGTCGAGAATACCGAGCGATTCGCCCGCGGCCTGCCCGCCAACAATGTGCTGCTGTGGGGCGCCCGCGGCATGGGCAAGAGCTCGCTGGTCAAGGCAGCGCACGCGTCCATCACGCAGCAGCATGGCCACACGCTGAAGCTGATCGAAATCCACCGTGAGGACATCGAAAGCCTGCCCGCACTGATGGGCCTGCTGCGGCCGAAGCAGCAATACCGCTTCATCATCTATTGTGACGATCTGTCGTTCGACGCCCAGGACACCAGCTACAAGTCGCTCAAGGCAGCGCTTGACGGCGGCATCGAGGGCCGGCCATCCAACGTGCTGCTGTATGCCACGTCCAACCGGCGTCACCTGTTGCCGCGCGACATGATCGAGAACGAACGCTCCACCGCCATCAACCCGTCCGAAGCGGTGCAGGAAAAGGTGTCGCTGTCGGACCGGTTCGGCCTGTGGCTCGGTTTCCACAATTGCTCACAGGACGAATTCCTTGAAATGATTCGCGGTTACATCAATCACTTCAAGCTGGACGTGAAGGAAGACCAGTGGCGCGCTGAGGCGATTGAGTGGCAGGCCACCCGTGGTTCACGCTCCGGCCGCGTTGCCTGGCAGTACGTCCAGGACCTCGCCGGCCGGCTCGGCCAGCCGCTGGCAATGTCGTAGAAGGCGGTGGCGGCTCAGGCCGACCGGCTGAGCTTTCGCTGTGCTGCAATGTGACCGGCCACATGACCGGCGTCGTGCCACACACCCCAGATGAACGACGATGCCCGGCGCGACAGCCACGGCAGGCCAAGGAAATACAGGCCCGGCACGGGCGACACGCCGCGATGATGCGCCGGCCTGCCCTTCGAGTCGAAATCGCCCACCTTGAGCCAGCTGAAATCCACAGCAAACCCGGTTGCCCAGATGATCGACGTGATGCCGGCCTCGGCAAGATCCAGCGAAAGCACGGGGCTGGTCACGCAGTCCGGCAGCGGCCCCAGTTCCTTTGCTTCGGATTCTTCCGGCAGGTCGAGCCCGGATGCCTCGGCATGGGCATCTGCCTGTTCCAGCAGTGAGAGGTAGTAGCCGTCGCCAGCGGTGATATTGTGTTCCAGGTCATTGGCAACGCGCAGCTTGCCGTTTTGATACGCGCCGGTGCGGCCCAGCAGCGTCACGCCTTGTGCCGCCAGATTGCGAAAGTCCATGGTGTGCCCGCCATAGGCACCGCTCACCGCAATGGTCACGTGCTCCATCGACGGGTCAGGCGTCTCCATGTCCCACTTGCCGAGCTGGCCGAGCCACCAGACGAAATCCTTGCCGCGATAGCGCCGCGGCGGCCTGTCGTGCGGGCCAACCGAGAGGTAGACCTTGCGGCCGGACCGGGCCAGTTCCTCGGCGATCTGCGCCCCGGACGAGCCAGCGCCCACCACCAGCACTGCACCGTCCGGCAACTGCTGCGGATTGCGATAGCCGCTGGAATGGATCTGCATGACGCCGGCATCTTCCGGCACGGCTTCAGGAATCAGCGGTTTCTGGAACGGACCGGTTGCAGTAATCAGGTTGTCCGCCTCAATGGTGCCTTGCGACGTTTCAACGATGAAGCCGCCGCCGGGCTTCAATTCCGCGCGCCTCACCTCGACACCGCAGCGCACCGGCGCGTCAATCATCTTTGCGTACTCGACAAAGTAGTCGGCAACCGCTTCCTTGCCGGCAAACTCGTCCGGGCCAAACCCCTTGAACTCCATGTTGGGAAACCGGTCGTGCCAGACCGGCCCGTTCTGGACCAGCGAGTCCCAGCGTTCGCTGCGCCAGCGCTCGGCAATCCGGCTGCGCTCCAGCACAAGGTGCGGCTCGCCCAGCGCCGACAGGTGTTCGCTGGCGGCAATGCCGGCCTGCCCCGCCCCGATCACCAGGGTCGATACTTTTTCTGTTGCCATGGCGGTTTCCTCCCAGTGCCTGTTTGCGCGCCCCGCGTTTTGGACCGCATCACAGGAGCCTAGGTGAAAACCAATCTTAGGAAAAACATAATTGATCTAATCAGAGATTAGTTATTACCTACCGTGTAAGCAAAAAGGCCGGGCAGCCACACCGCCCGGCCTCATGTTCTTGTCAATTTCGACAGGCCGACAGCGTCAGCCGAGCTTCTTTTCGTTGGCCAGCCACTCGTCGTTGTTCGACCCGATCTTCACGTCTGCCCACTTCTTGAACGCCGGACGCTGGCGGATGTCGTCCATCCAGCGGTCGAGGTTTGGGGTGTTGGCGTGCTTGATGTCGAACTGCTTGTACCGCGAGTAGAAAACGGCCAGCGCGATGTCGGCATAGTTGAAATGGCGTCCGGTCAGGAAAGGCTTCTTGCCGATGGCGCGGTTGGCGATCTTGAAGAGGTTTTCCAGATTCTTTGCAGCCGCCTTGACCGCAGCCGGATCCGCATCTTCCGGCTTGCAGCGCACCTGCTTGACCAGGATGGTAAACATCTGCGGGTTGAGCATGGTGGTGGTCCAGTCGGTCCACTGGTCAGCCAGCGCCCACGGCTTCTGGCCGCGCGGGCGAATGTTGTCCTTGCCGTACTTGCGGGCGATGTAACGCATGATGGCGTTGGACTCGAACAGCGTGATGCTGCCGTCCTTCATCACCGGCACCATGCCATTCGGGTTCATCCGGATGAAATCCTTTTCGGCAGTGCCACCAAACTGGCC
>CAYMJJ010000120.1:0-7573 GCA_964390445.1 uncultured Anderseniella sp. | reverse complement strand
CGCTGGATGCGGCGATGCACGATGCGTTGATTGCGCACGGTTGCGAGCTGGTCGCGTGCGCCGGTTTCATGCGCATCATGACCGCAGGCTTCATTGCGAAGTGGCCGGGCCGCATGGTCAACATCCACCCGTCCCTGCTGCCGCTGTTCAAGGGCGTCGACACGCACCAGCGCGCGCTGGAAGCCGGTGTCCGGGTACACGGGTGTTCGGTGCATTTCGTGTCGGAAGAACTGGATGCCGGAGCGATCATCGCGCAAGGCGTGGTGCCGGTGCTGCCGGGCGACGATGCGGACAAGCTGGCAGCACGGGTGCTGGCGGTCGAGCACCGGCTCTACCCCGCCGTGCTGGATGCGCTGGCTGAAGGCCGCATCTCCATGAAGGACGGCCGAACCGTGTTTACTGACGATGCAGCCGCGCGGCTGTCTGTTGCGGCATTCGACTGACGGTCACACTGCCGTCAACCGGACATGAACAACTTGCGCCGGACTGGACATCCACGCGAGGAAAAGGAGCAGTTCCATGTCTCTGGTACTCCAGGTCTTCGGACCCGCCTTCGGCCTGCCCGACCCCAGCCCGTTCGGCATGAAGGGCGACATGCTGATGAAGCTGTCACGGCTCGACTATCGAGCCGAACCCGGCGACGTCACCAAAGCCCCGAAGAAGAAGTTTCCGGTGCTGCTCGACAATGGCGAAACCATCCCTGACTCGACGTTCATCCGGCTGCACCTCGAGCGAAAGCACGGCATCGACTTTGACCAGGGGCTGGACGCACGCGAACGCGGTATTGCCTTTGCGGTCGAGAAGATGCTGGAGGACAACCTTTACTGGGCCATCATGTACGAACGCTGGATGATAGCCGAGAACTTCGATCGCGGACCGAGGGGGTTCTTTGACGCAATCCCGCAGCCTCTGCGGCTTGTCGCCGTGCCGTTCATCCGGCGCGAGGTGAAGCGCAACCTGTGGGGCCACGGCATGGGCCGCCACGCCCGAGCCGACATCTGCCGGCTGGGCGGCATGGCGTTGCAAGCATTGTCTGGTGTGTTGGGGCAAAACCGCTACCTGATGGGCGAACGCCCATGCGGCGCGGACGCAACCGCCTTTGCGTTCGTGGCGCAAGCGCTGTGCCCGCTGTTCGATAGCGAGATGCTGCAGATGGCGCAATCACACGCCAACCTGGTGGACTACAATCAAAGGATGATGGACGAATTCTACCCCGAACTCGGCGGGGCTGCAGCAGCGGGCAAAAGCTAGCCCGCCAGCACCACGACGGGCACGGCCACACATGCCAGTGCCAGGCAGAACGCCATCAGCATCAGCCGGCCTGTAATCGAGCGGTTCATGGGGCGGGTTTCCATTGTCGTTTCACACAACGCAGAAACGCAACTGACGGTGCCGTCGACGGCAAATGGCATCTTCGGTTGCATGGACATGGTGATTTAACGTCTCTGTTTCAAGATGTTGCGCCGGATTGACGCAAGCGCACGAACATTCACAGGAGGAATGATGTTGCGATTCCCGTGATCAGGAAATGATTCTTTTCAAGGGCTTGCGGACTCGACCTGACAGGATGAGTCAACGCCAAACTGACTCAAGGTCACTTGGTCGCGATCACGCCGCCCGGATCCAGCAATGGATGTCGTGGAAGCACCCGCCACCCACCGGTGCAGGCTGGTCTGCCCCCACCAGCGTGTTGATGCCGCAACCATCCTCGAAGGCATGATTGGGGAAGATGCCTTCAGAAATCAGCACGCCGCGTTGCAGGCTGGCATTGGCGGTGACGTGCAGGCGCACCTGGCCCAGTTCGTTGCCGAGCACCACCTTCTGCCCCTCGGCGAGGCCGTTTGCCGCCATGTCGCCGGGGTGCATCTGCACCTGCGGGCGGCCCTCGCGCTTCATCGACGCGGGGGTTTCGTTGAAAGATGAATTGAGGAAGGTGCGCGCCGGGCTGGTCGCGAGGCGGAACGGATGGGCCTCGTCGGCCTCCATGATCACCGCCCAGTGATCCGGAAACGACGGCATGGCATCGACCGGACCCATGGTGCCGGTATGCTTCTTGTGCTTCGCCTCCTGCCAACAGGCGGCGAAGCGGTACTTGCCGTCCTTGTGGCCAAAGCCGTTGAGGAAATGCGCATCCTCGAACGACGGCTGCACGTCGATCCATTTCTGCTGTTCGAGCTCTTCCAGCCCGGCGCGGCCTGAATTGACCATGGTCCAGTCGATCAGCTCACGCGAGGTCATGTCGAAACCGGGGTGCTGTGCCCCCACCCGCCGTGCCAGGTCGCAGATCACGTCGTGGTTGGAGCGGCACTCGCCTGGTGCCTCGATCAGCTTTGGTCCCAGCATGATGTGCTGATGTCCGCCACCCTGGTACAGGTCGTCATGTTCAAGGAACTGGGTGGCCGGCAGCACCAGGTCAGCCAGCGCCGCCGTCTCGGTCATGAACTGCTCGTGCACGCAGATGAACAGGTCATCGCGGGCAAAGCCCTGCTTGACGCGGGTCTGGTCCGGCGCGACCGACACCGGATTGGTGCTCTGGGTGAACAGCACCGTTACCGGTGGGCCATCACCAATGTCGTGCCGGTCGCCGCACAGCACCGCGCCGATGCGCGACTGGTCGAGCATCCGCACGGACGGATCGAACACATCGAGCCCCTCGATCATCTGCTTGTTCCAGCGATAGATGCCGGAGTTGGAGTGCAGCGCCCCGCCGCCCTCGTGGCGCCAGTGGCCCATGACGGCAGGGATCGACGTCACCGCATGCATGTTGGCCGCACCATTGCGCTGGCGGGCAAAGCCATAGCCAAGCCGGAGGAAAGTGCGCTGCGTGGAGCCGATAAGCCGCGCAAGCTCCTCGATACGGTCCACTGCCAGCCCGGTGATGGCAGATGCCCATTCAGGCGTCTTGTGCTTCAGGTGGGCTTCAAGCCCTGCCGGATCATCGGTGAACGCCGCCATGTAGTCGCGGTCGGCATGGCCATCGCGAAACGCCACGTGCATGATGGCGCAGGCAAGCGCTCCGTCGGTGCCGGGCCGGATGATGTAGCCGTGGTCGGCCTGCCTGACCGTGCCGGTTTCATAAATGTCGATGACCGCCAGCCTGGCGCCGCGTTCCTTGCGGGCGGCAGTGGCGTGGGTCATCACGTTGACCTGGGTGTTGACCGGGTTGGTGCCCCAGATCACGATCAGGTCCGACTTGCGCATCTCGCGCGGGTCCACCCCGCCCAGCCTGCCGGTGCCGGCAATGTAGCCGGTCCACGGCAGCGATACGCAGAACGTGTCGTAAAGCCCCGAATAACCCTTGGCATGGCGCAGCCGGTGAATGCCGTCGCGCATCACCAGCCCCATGGTGCCTGCGTAATAATACGGCCATACCGCTTCTGGCCCATGCTCGCGTTCCGCCTTCAGCATGGCGGCGGCGAGCTCATCCAGCGCGTCATCCCACGAAATCTGCTGCCACTGCCCGTCGCCGCGCGCGCCCTTGCGCCTCAGCGGGTGCAGCAGGCGGTCGGGATGGTGCACCCGCTCCGCATAGCGGCCGACCTTCTCGCAGATCACCCCGGCGGTGTAACTGTTGTCCTTCGCACCTCGCACCCGGCCGATGGTGTAGGCGTCGAGCACCTCCACCTCCAGCGCACATTGCGACGGGCAGTCATGGGGGCAGACCGAAAACCCGGTCTTGATGTTGGGGCGCAGGTTCATGGCACGGGACTGTAGCGCGCAGCCTTCATTTGCGCCAATGCGTTTTGTCATCAGGTCGTATGCAACGGCCGCTACCGTAGCAGCGTTGTCATGTGCGAATCATATTCAGTCGATACCATGAACGTGCATAAGAATGACGACTCCTAATCCAGAATGCAGCGATGAAACAGACTTCAAACAAGCAGATGTTGAACAGGCAGAACTGGCTGTTCAAGGTGCTGCGCACGTTCAACGCGCGCAACGAACTGTTGCAGGTCGCTGCGCTGCCGTGGCGGCGGCATGGCGGCCACGTGGAAATCTGCATGGTTACATCGCGTGGCACCGGCCGCTGGATATTGCCAAAGGGCTGGCCCGAGAAAAAGTTGAGCCATTCGGAAGCCGCCGCCATCGAAGCCTGGGAAGAAGCTGGCCTCAAGGGCAGCATCGCCGCTGAACCCTGCGGCAGCTACCTGACTGCCAAGGCCATGCGTGACGGGCTGGAACTTGCGGTCAGAATGAATGTCTACCTGATGCCGGAACCACGTCAGCGCGACAAGTTTCCCGAAGCCGGCGAACGCGACGTGGCCTGGCTGCCGCTTGAAGACGCCATCGAACTGGCCAACGAGACCGGCCTGAAAGACCTGCTGCGCGAGCTTGATGACGCGGGTGCCTTCGCCTAGCCCTGCAAGCCTGGCTCCGGTCCCATCATTTTCAGCCTGCACACTTTTATCGGCATAAGCCCGGCGAGCGACTATCACCGTCGCTTTGTGGCTGATACTGACGCCGTCATCGAATCGTCACCAAATTGTCACACGAGTCCACCCGCCCGATGAGCGACAACAGCCGCCAGAACTCCAGCTTGCGAAAAACCTCGCTGGACAAGGATCTGTCAAAGATCACGTCCGTCGAGACCGCCAGCCGCGCTTTGTCCATGCAGATGCTCGCGCCGGGGCTCGCCATCATATTCCTCGCCTTTGCCGGGCTGCTTGCCGCCATATATGCCGGCCAGGGCACCAACTCCGTGCTGATCGTGGCAGCTGCCGTAGTTGGCGGCTACATGGCCCTCAACATCGGCGCAAACGACGTTGCCAACAATGTCGGCCCTGCGGTCGGGGCAAAGGCGATGTCGCTGATGACGGCGCTCGTCATTGCTGCGGTCTTTGAAAGCGCCGGTGCGATTATCGCCGGGGGTGATGTGGTGTCCACCATCTCTCGGGGCATCGTTGATCCCGCACGGATGGCCGACCCGGCCACCTTCGTCTGGGCCATGATGTCGGCGCTGATTTCGTGCGCTGTCTGGGTAAATCTGGCCACCTGGCTGGGTGCGCCTGTTTCAACCACACATGCTGTTGTTGGCGGGGTAATGGGGGCAGGCATTGCCGCAGCAGGTTTTGGTGCTGTCAACTGGCCGGTCATGGGAGCGATCGCTGCAAGCTGGGTGATCTCGCCGGTGCTCGGCGGTGTAATTGCAGCGCTGTTCCTGTGGTTCATCAAGTCGAACGTCATCTATCGCGAAGACAAGATCGCCTCGGCGCGGCGCTGGGTGCCGGTGCTCATTTCCATCATGGCCGCAGCCTTCACCGCCTATCTTGCGCTGAAGGGCCTGAGCAAGGTCTGGAAGCTGCCACCCGGCACGATTTCCATGGTGGCCGCCGTCGTATTCGCCGTATCCATGGTTGTGATGCGACCGTTGATCTGGCGCCAGTCGAAAGGCATGGAGAACCGCAACCAGTCGTTGCGCAAACTGTTTCACATTCCGCTGATCTTCGCGGCCATGTTGCTGTCGTTCGCGCACGGTGCCAACGACGTGGCCAATGCCGTGGGTCCGCTTGCTGCCATCCTGCACACAATCGAGGCCGGCACCGTCGATGCCAGGGTAAGCATCCCGCTGTGGGTCATGCTGATCGGAGCATTCGGCATCAGCCTGGGGCTGTTCCTCTATGGTCCCAAGCTGATCCGCATGGTTGGCGAACAGATCACGAAGATGAATCCGATGCGGGCTTTCTGCGTGGCGTTGTCAGCCGCCATCACGGTGTTGCTCGCCTCGTCACTGGGGCTGCCTGTCAGTTCCACCCACATTGCCGTGGGTGGGGTGTTCGGCGTCGGCTTCATGCGCGAGTACTACACCACTCATTCTAGGCGCCGGCGTGAGTACATGGCCCGCAAGGCGACCGATGGCGGGTTGGCCAGCGCCAAGGCAGATGAACGCAGCGAGGATGAAGTCATCTATCGAAAGCTCGTGCGGCGATCTCATTTCCTGACCATCATCGCGGCATGGCTGATCACCGTGCCGGCAACGGCACTGCTGGCGGGCGGGCTCTACCTCGTGCTGTCGAGCCTGCAGTAGCAAGCCTTGCTCATCAACCGGTGAACTGGGTTGGCCGCGCCTGCAGCGCGGGTGGGCCAGCAGTTGGTTTTCGACCAGACCATGTCGCATACAGCCTTGCCGCAGCGCATGGCGCGCGTGTCTAATGCCGCCGACAACACGAGCGTTTCACAAAGAGGGTCAGGGCATGAAGTCATCGGCACGGGTGGTTATCGTCGGCGGCGGCATCATGGGGGTGGGGCTGTTGTACCACCTCGTCCAGGAAGGCTGGACCGACGTCGTGCTGGTGGAAAAGGGAGAGCTTACCTCCGGCTCCACCTGGCATGCGGCCGGGCAATGCCCGCACTTCGTCGGCTCGCTGAACCTGGCGAAAATTCACCATGAAGGCACCCTGCTCTACCCGAAACTGGAAGAGCTGACCGGCGAGGCCGTGTCGTGGCACGGTTGCGGCGGCATCCGGCTGGCGATTACCGACGAAGAGGTCGAGTGGTTCAAGCGCGTGTACGGCGTGTCGAAGCTGATCGGCTACGAAGCCGCCCTGATCGGGCCTGACGAGATCAAGCAGTATCACCCGTACCTCGAGACGTTCGGCGTCAAGATGGGCTACCTGACCGTCACCGACGGCCACGTCGCACCCGCTGACGTGACCAACGCCATGGCCGCCGGTGCGCGCAAGGGCGGCGCCGAGATTTACCGGCGCACGCTGGTCACCGACATCGAGCTGTTGCCCACCGGCGAGTGGAAGGTGGTCACCGACAAGGGCAACATCGTGTGCGAGCACGTGGTCAACGCGGCCGGTTCCTATGCAGACGTGGTGGGTGCATGGACCGGGCACAACGTGCCGATCTGCAACATGCTGCACCACTACATCATCACCGAACCGCTGCAGGAGTTGATCGACCTGCCGAAGGAACTGCCCGTGGTCCGCGACCCCTACTCGCACTCCTACCTGCGCGAGGAAACCCACGGCGTGCTGGTCGGCCCCTACGAAACCGAAGGCGCGCACGTGTGCTGGGACGGCATGCCGCCCACATGGGACTTCGAGAACGAACTGGTGACGCCGGAACTCGACCGGCTGATGCCGTGGCTGGAAAAAGCCACCGAACGCATGCCGCTGTTCGGCAAGGCCGGCATCAAGTCGGTGATTTCCGGGGCCATCACCCACACGCCGGACGCCAACTTCCTGCTTGGCCCGGCACCCGGCCCCGCCAACTACTGGATGTGCAACGGCGCTTCGATCGGCATTTGTCAAGGCGCGGGCGCGGGCAAGTACCTCGCCCAGTGGATGGTGCACGGCGCTACCGACATCAACATGGCCGAGTTCGACCCGCGCCGGTTCGGCAACTGGGCAGACAAGGACTATGTGTCCACCCTGTCCGTGGTCGACTACCAGCACATGTACTACTGTTACCGCCCCGGCGAGCAGCACATGGACAAGCGCCCGCTTCGCACCTCCACGCTCTACCAGCGCCTCAAGGATCGCGGCGCACAGTTCCAGGCGGTGTTCGGCTGGGAGCGCGCGCGCTGGTTCGACTCCACCGGCAAGGGCGAGGAATACTCGTTCCGCCG
>CAYMJJ010000119.1:0-7611 GCA_964390445.1 uncultured Anderseniella sp. | reverse complement strand
GAAACGCCCATAAAGGGCAAGCGAAACTGAGAGACTGATCCCTCAACAGCGCTGATACGAATATTGCACTGCAGTACGTCATTTGCAAGTATGCCGGAAAAAAAGAATATTGCGCTGCAGCATTTCCCTGCGAATGCGGAGAATATAATTTTTTGCAATTAATTCAATTAGATAAACGGATTATCGCCGAGTAGTGCCCTACAATATGCATGGACGCGCACCCCTGCCATGCAATTTCTGTATATCTGGACTAAGCAAAATCGCCCGCGACTGTGCGGGTGCACAATGAATTTGGAGAGGTTCTGGCCATGGCTGGACAGGTTGTAGCAGACGCGAATTCGACGCACGAGATCCTGGCGTTCGCGGTAGAGCTCGCCGGGCTGGCTGCAAGGCCGGCGCTGGAGCTGTTTCGCGTGGGAACGGCCATTGCCAGCAAGCTTGACGGCGGTTTTGACCCGGTCACCAAGGCAGACAGGGACACCGAAACGGTGCTGCGCAACGCAATCGAGGCGCGCTTTCCCACCCACGGCATCCTCGGCGAGGAACACGGTGAAAAACCTGGCACCTGCGGCTGGCGCTGGATACTTGACCCCATCGATGGCACCCGCAGCTTCATCTGCGGCACGCCGACGTGGATGACGCTGATAGCGGCCGAGTATGAGGGCATACCCGTCGTGGGCGTCGCCGCACAGCCCTTTACCGGGGAGATATTTGCCGGTGACGGCAACAGCGCGTACCTGTTGCACGCAGGTCGCAAGACGGTACTCGCCACCACGCCGGAGACAGATCTTGCTGCCGTGCTGGCCGGCACGACCGCACCAGCGCTGTTCAAGGCGCACGGGCACGAACACCGCCTGGCCGCATTGACAGGTGGGGTACGTCACATGCGCTTTGATGCCGATGCCTACTTCCACTGCATGACCGCCGCCGGGCAACTCGGCGTGAGCCTCGATACAGGCCTCCAGAACTACGACATCGCCGCCCTGATCCCCATCATCGAAGGTGCGGGCGGCGTGGCCACCGACTGGCACGGCGGCAGTGCGGCAGCAGGCGGAGATGTATTGCTGTCCGGCAACCGGACCCTGCATGACAAGGCGCTTGCGCTGCTGGCCTGAACACACCCCGGCAGTAGATCACAGTCAGCCGGCAGGGACCTCTCGCAGCCGGTCTGCCAGAAAGGCATCCAGCGCTGCAAAGAACTGGTCGCGGTAGATGTCGGCCTCGCTCAACAGGTCGTGCAGCGCGCCGTTGATGACCACGATGGCAGCCCCTGGTGCATTGCGGGCAAACGCGCGTATCGCCTCGTTCGATACGACCTGGTCACTGGCGGCGATGAACAGCAGCGCCGGGCAGGTGAGCGGCACCAGCGGATCCCGGTTCTGTAATTGCGAACAGGAGCGCATGGCCGCGAACACCCAGCCCGCCGTTGGCGCAATGGCGGCAAGGTGCGGGGCCTGCTGCCAGATCCGCACATTGCGCACGAACCGCGTCTTGTCCGATGTCAGCAGGTTTTTCGCAAAACCGCTCTCGTCGGGCAGGCCGTTGCGATAGAAAGGGGTCTTCATCCGACCCATGCCGAGCAGCGTCATCGCGCCCGTGACGGCCAATTTGATCCAGCGCGGCATGTGCGGCCGGCCCGGCTCGATCAACGGCGCGACCATGATCGCCGCCTCGAACCAGTTGTGCTTGCTGATGATGCGCAGCCCGAGATGCGCGCCCATCGAGTTGCCGCACACGAAATAGGGTGGCGGGCAGTCCGGCAGCATGAGTTGCTGCACCACGTGCTCGACGTCGCGCTCGTACTGGTTGAAACTGCTCACGTGACCATAGCGGCCCGGCTTGGCTGCAGGCGGAGAGCCGCCCTGCCCGCGCCAGTCGAATGACAGCACATGCAGGCCCCGGGCATTGAAATCCCGTATCGTCTCGAAATGCCGCTCAAGGCACTCGCACCTGCCCTGCAACAGAAGCACCGTACCGCGCGCCGGGCCTGATGGCGCAAACATGCCGTAGCGCAACGGCACGCCATCTGCGGTCACTGTCACGCCGCACGACGCATTGTCGGGCGCAGCATTGCCCGTGATTTGGACGAATTCACTCTGCATTGAAAAAGGTCAGCCTCGTCGCGTCCCGTCACGTACTGCCCTGCCGGGCATCGGGGGCGTACAGGTAACGCAAGCCACCCCAAGCAGCAAGCACCCCTTGAAAAGCGCTTTCATTGCCCTAAATGACCTGTTGTGGACGCCAAACCGGGTCCACACGAGAAAGTGCCCGGCCTGCCCGCTGCAGGGAGGCCGGCAACGACCAAACATCGCTTTGAAAGGATGATTGACCATGTTTGACCTGACTCCCCTTTACCGCACCGGCGTTGGCTTTGACCGTCTGGCCAAGATGCTCGACGAAGTGAACAATTTCGACGCCCCCACCTATCCGCCCTACAACATCGAGCGCACCGGCGAGAACAGCTTCCGTATCTCCATGGCTGTGGCCGGCTTTACCGCCGATGAACTGAATATCGAGGTGAAGAACAACGGCCTCACCGTCACCGGCCAGAAGGCCGAACGTGAGCAGAAGAACGAGTTCCTTCACCAGGGCATTGCCGCGCGCAACTTCGAGCGCCGCTTCCAGCTTGCCGATCATGTTGAAGTGACCGGTGCCGAAATGGAAAACGGCCTGCTCCACGTTGATCTCAAGCGCGAGATCCCCGAAGCCATGAAGCCGCGCACCATTGCCATCAATGGCGGCAAGGGCGGCTCCAAGCTGATCGAAGACAAGAAGGCCGCCTGACTTTCAGGCTGAACCAGAACGCCAAACGGGCGCCGGGAGCAATTCCGGCGCCTTTCGCCTATTTGCGTTTCTTGCGCCGCTTCTTCTGGCGCTTGGTAGTGCGGCCCGGTTCCACCGCCTTCTCGACCTTCAGGATCGCCCCGTCGAACTGGCTGATGGTCACCTTGTACTTCTTCCCGTCATCGCCGATGGCGAGATAGACGAACGGCGAGTGGCGCTGGCAACGGATGGCATCAAGCACCCGGTACCCTTCGGCGCGCAGCACATGGGCTGCATCCACGCAGTTGAGATCGAAGCGGGCATATCCATCCCTGTCAGGATACGGATACTGGTACGGGTTGTAGCCGGGCGAGCCGTACCAGTAGAAGCCTTGTGCCCCTGCCACGCCGGCACTGGCTGCGAGCACACCAGCTGCAAGCAATAGTCTCAAGCCGCGCCGTTCCATTTGTTGACCTCCGCCACCAGCGCATCGCACTGGTCTTTCGTGGTCATGTAGGAGCACACAAAGCGGACGAAAATGTCACCGTCCGGCACATCTTCCGTACCCGGCCCCACGCCCGGCCATTCATGAAACACCGCCCCCGCCGCCTGCAGCTGATCGTGCAGCGCGCGCGGCATGATCGGGAACACCTCGTTGGCTTGCACCGGCAACGGCAGCCGCAGCTTGCCGGTCTTGTCGAGTTCGCCGGCAAGATAGGCCGCGATGTCATTGGCATGGCGTGCATTGTTCAGCCACAGGTCATCTTGCAGGTAAGCGTTCATCTGCGCGCCCAGGTAACGGCCCTTGGACAGGAGTTGCGCTGCGCGCATGCGCCGGTGCACGAAATCCTCCGACAAGGTGCGATCGAAAAAGATCACCGCCTCCAGCATCATCGCACCGTTCTTGGTTGCCCCGAACGACAGCGCATCAACGCCAGCCTTCCAGGTCATTTCCGCCGGCGAGCAGCCAAGCGACACAAGCGCGTTGGAAAACCGCGCCCCGTCCATGTGAAGCCGCACGCCACGGTGATGGGCGAGGTCGGCAATCGCCTTGATCTCATCGAGCGTATAGACCGTGCCTAACTCGGTTGCCTGGGTGATCGAGACAGCCTTTGGCTTGGGGTCGTGCTCACCGCGGATGAACCCGTCCAGCACCCTGGTGATGCTGGCCGGTGTGATCTTGCCGGCCGGGTCCGGAATGCCGATCAGCTTGGCCCCGCCGGTGAACAGTTCCGGCGCGCCGGCCTCGTCCACCATGATGTGCGCTTCCGAGTGGCACAGCACGCCACCGTAAGGCGGCACCATCGCCGACAGGCACAGCGAGTTGGCGGCCGTGCCGGTCAGCACCAGGTAGCTGTCCACCTCGCGCTCAAAGATCTCGCAAAGCTGCCGCTCGGCGCGCGCGGTGAACTGATCAGCACTATACGAGCCTTGCGTGCCGGTGTTGGCATCTGCCAGTGCCTGCATGATGGCCGGATGAACGCCATACACGTTGTCGGATGCGAAGTTCATGAGAGATCCTGCTGCCACGCATGGTGGATTGAAGAGTTGCGCCTTCGCCTACCACAATCCGCTCGACTTTCCCACCTGCCACTGCAAGATATGACGCAGCGCGTCTGGCCCTATCAGCGCTTGCATGTTGGCCTGATTTCTGGCAGAACACCCATGTTAGGACAGCACGGCTGACCTAAAATTCAGACAGACTCGACCCAAGGCACTCGGACGGCACGTCACCATGACTGCGACACGAAAAACGACCAAAACTGGCGCAGTCTGCCTGACGCAGGGGAAACGCATCGGCCTCAAACGCTCTTGAGAACGTAAAAAGCCACCGCAACTCCCCACTATTTGACTGAGGAGGGATGTGAAGGGGCAAGGACGTTCAGGCGAAGAGGTACCGGCACCGGGACAATCAAGACGTCCCTTCTGATTGCCGGCAAAGGCTTCCTGACGCACCCTGCCTGTTTACGATCCTCCTGCTCGTGACGATGATCATCTCTGGCTGCGGGCCATCACGTCTTTGCGAAAAGCGTGACATCCTGCAGCAAGACGAAACAAGGCAAGGACGCCCGGACATGACCTACGACCCGACTTCCCGCACACAGGCGCTTGTTCACGCTGGCCTGCCTGCGAAAACCGGCTTGTATGATCCGGCCAACGAGCACGATGCCTGCGGCGTCGGCATGATTGCCAACATCAACAATGAAAAGAGCCACCGCATCATTGCGGACGGGCTGCGCATACTGGAAAACCTTGAGCACCGTGGTGCCGTGGGCGCAGACCCCAAGGCCGGCGACGGTGCAGGCATCCTGCTGCAGATCCCGCATGACTTCTTCGCCAGCGAGGCAACGAGGCTCGGCTTTGAACTGCCCGGCGCTGGAGACTATGGCGTCGGCTTCGTGTTCATGCCGCGCGACCCTGCCGTGCGCGAACGCATCGAGCACATCTTCTTCAAGGCAGCCGCGGAAGAAAACCTCGAAGTGCTGGGCTGGCGCGATGTGCCGGTCAATTCCTCGGTGCTCGGTGAATCGGTCAAGCCGACCGAACCCTTCCACCGCCAGGTCTTCGTTGCCCGCGGCCCAGGCTTCAAGGACACTGATCCACTCAGCTTCGCCCGCAAGCTGTTCGTCATGCGCAAGGTGGTGTCGAACCGCGTCACCTCGATCCGCGACACTGACTCGTCGGGTTACTACGTCGTGTCGATGTCGCCGGACACCATCGTCTACAAGGGTCTCGTGCTGGGCATGAACCTGGGCGACTACTACACCGACCTGAAGAACGGCAAGGTGACGTCGGCGCTGGCGTTGGTGCACCAGCGGTTTTCGACCAATACCTTCCCGTCGTGGCCGCTCGCCCACCCGTACCGGATGATATGTCACAACGGCGAGATCAACACCCTGCGCGGCAACTACAACTGGATGGCGGCGCGCTACGCCACCATGAGCTCCGACCTGTTCGGGGCAGATATGGAAAAGCTGTGGCCGATCTCCTACGAGGGCCAGTCTGACTCGGCCTGCTTCGACAACGCGCTGGAGCTGTTGCAGTTCGCCGGCTATCCGCTGCCGCACGCCATGATGATGATGATCCCGGAAGCGTGGGCCGGAAACCCGCTGATGGATGAAAACCGCCGGGCCTTCTATGAATACCACGCCGCCCTGATGGAGCCGTGGGACGGGCCTGCCGCAATCGCCTTCACCAACGGCCGCCAGATCGGTGCCACGCTGGACCGCAACGGCCTGCGCCCTGCCCGCTACCTGGTCACCCGTGACGGCTTCGTCATGCTGGCCTCGGAAATGGGCGTGCTGGACTTTGCCGAGGAAAACATCGAGCGCAAGTGGCGGCTGCAGCCCGGCAAGATGCTGCTGATCGACCTGGAAGAGCATCGCATCATCTCTGATGAAGAACTGAAGGAACAGCTTTCCACCAAGTATCCCTACCGCGCCTGGCTGGACCGCACCCAGGTGCTGCTCAAGGACATGGCCGACGTCAAGCCGTCTGCGCCCAAGACCAACGTGTCGCTGCTCGACCGGCAGCAGGCGTTCGGCTACACTCAGGAAGACCTGAAGTTCCTGCTGGCTCCCATGGCCCAGACCGGCCAGGAAGCCATCGGCTCGATGGGCACTGACACGCCCGTGTCGGCGCTGTCGTCACAGCCGAAGCTGCTGCACACCTACTTCAAGCAATTGTTCGCCCAGGTCACCAACCCGCCGATCGATCCGATCCGCGAAGAGCTGGTGATGTCGCTGGTGTCGTTCATCGGCCCGCGCCCGAACCTGCTCGACCTCGCCGGCACGTCGCGCCAGAAGCGGCTTGAAGTGCCGCACCCGATCCTGACCAACCAGGACCTGGAAAAGATCCGCGCCATTGGCGACATCAAGGACAACGACTTCCTGACCATCACGCTGGACATCACCTATCCTGCGGGCGATGGCGCACCGGGCATGGAAGAAGCCCTCAACCACCTGTGCGCACGCGCCGAAAGCTCGGTGCACGAAGGCCACAACATCATCATCCTGTCTGACCGCGCTGTGTCGGCTGACCGCATCCCGATCCCGTCGCTGCTGGCAACCTCGGCCGTGCATCACCACCTGATCCGCAAGGGATTGCGCACCTCGGTCGGTCTCGTGGTGGAAACCGGCGAGGCCCGCGAAGTGCACCAGTTCGCCACGCTGGCTGGCTATGGCGCCGAAGCCATCAACCCGTTCCTGGCGTTCGACACCATCCAGGACATGCTGCCGAAGCTGGCCGAGGAAGTCAGTCAGGACGAGGCAACCAAGCGCTACATCAAGTCGGTCAACAAGGGCCTGCTGAAGGTGATGTCCAAGATGGGCATCTCCACCTACCAGTCCTATTGCGGCGCCCAGATCTTTGATGCGGTCGGCCTGCAGCAGGCGTTTGTCGACCGGTTCTTTACCGGCACCTCGACCCAGGTCGAAGGCGTCGGGCTGGCCGAAATCGCCACCGAGACGGTTGCCCGCCACCAGCTCGCCTTTTCCGATGCGCCGGTCTATCGCAACGCGTTGGATGTGGGCGGCGAGTACGCGTTCCGCTTCCGTGGCGAGAGTCACGTCTGGCGGCCCACCGTTGTGGCAGACCTGCAACATGCCGTGCGTGGCAACATCCCCGAGAAGTATCGCGAGTTTGCCAGCCAGATCAACGACCAGGCATCACAGCTGATGACCTTGCGCGGGTTGTTCAGGTTGCGCTCGGCCGGGGAAATGGGCCGCAATCCGATCCCGCTCGACGAAGTCGAACCGGCGGCTGACATCGTCAAGCGGTTCGCCACCGGTGCGATGTCGTTCGGCTCGATCAGCCGCGAGGCGCACACCACGCTGGCCATGGCGATGA
>CAYMJJ010000118.1:0-7744 GCA_964390445.1 uncultured Anderseniella sp. | reverse complement strand
CGGCGGCAACGCGCTGAAGTTCTACTCGTCGGTGCGTCTCGACATCCGGCGCATCGGTGCCATCAAGGACCGCGACGAGGTGGTTGGCAACCAGACCCGCGTCAAGGTGGTCAAGAACAAGGTCGCCCCGCCATTCCGCCAGGTCGAGTTCGACATCATGTACGGCGAAGGCGTGTCCAAGGTGGGCGAGCTGCTCGACCTCGGCGTAACCGCAGGCATCGTCGAGAAGTCCGGTTCTTGGTTCTCCTACAATGGCGAGCGTGTCGGACAGGGCCGTGAGAATGCCAAGACGTTCCTGCGCCAGAACCCGGATATCGCCAACGCCATAGAAAGCGCGATCCGTGCCAATGCCGGCCTGATTGCCGAGCGGATCACCGACCCCGACGGTCTCAAGGTCGACGATGACGGCGTGATCGAGGATGACCTGCCAACGGCGGTGGGTGACGCGGACTGATCAAGACCGGGCGGGCCGGAAGGTCTGCCCGGCAACTGCACCTGCAATTGCGCTGCATTCCCGTTTGTCAGTTGGTCTCCCCATTTTGCGTGTGTAGTCCCTGCCATCCAGACCCCGGCCGGCCCCCAAAGCCCGCCTCCTGCCACCCATCCCCCGGCGGGTGGCCGGTCCGGAAGCAGCCCGGTTCCCCCCAGCCCGTGCTGCATGTTGCAAGCGCTCTCCGGTTCCTGCCGGAGGGCGTTTTGCCTTCTCGCGGGCAGCAGCGCCGGTCAACACCGGACCCGGGTGCTGCCACAGTCATGTGGACAGCCGCGCACGAGCTTGTATAAAGGCCGCCCGAAGCCCAATTTATCTCTCCGTTTCAAGGCGATTGAACAGTCATGTCCGGTGTCAATGAAATCCGCTCCACGTTCCTGAACTATTTCGGCAAGCACGGTCACGAGATCGTTGCGTCGTCGCCGCTGGTGCCGCGCAATGACCCCACGCTGATGTTCACCAATGCGGGCATGGTGCAGTTCAAGAACGTGTTCACCGGTCTTGAAAAGCGCGACTATTCCCGCGCTGTGACCTCGCAGAAGTGCGTGCGCGCCGGGGGCAAGCACAACGACCTTGACAATGTGGGCTACACCGCTCGCCACCACACCTTCTTCGAGATGCTGGGCAACTTCTCGTTCGGGGACTACTTCAAGGACCAGGCCATCGAACTGGCCTGGAACCTGATCACCCGCGACTACGGGCTGGATGCAAGCCGCCTGCTGGTCACCGTCTACCACACGGACGACGAGGCCTTCGACCTGTGGAAGAAGATTGCCGGCCTGGGCGACGACAGGATCATCCGCATCCCCACCAGTGACAACTTCTGGGCCATGGGCGACACCGGGCCGTGCGGGCCATGCTCGGAAATCTTCTATGACCATGGCGACCACATCCCCGGCGGCCCTCCCGGTTCACCGGACGAGGACGGCGACCGGTTCATTGAGATATGGAACCTGGTGTTCATGCAGTTCGAACAACTTTCGGCAGACGAACGCGTTAGCCTGCCGAGGCCGTCCATTGATACCGGCATGGGGCTGGAGCGCATTTCGGCGGTTCTGCAAGGCACCCATGACAATTATGAAACCGACCTGTTCCGCGCCCTGATTTCTGCCATCGAGGATCAGACTGGTGTCGAGGCAACAGGCAGTGCAAAGGCGTCGAACCGGGTGATTGCCGATCACCTGCGCGCAACATCGTTCCTGATTGCCGATGGCGTGCTGCCGTCCAATGAGGGCCGCGGATACGTGCTGCGCCGTATCATGCGCCGCGCCATGCGCCACGCCGAACTGCTCGGGGTGAAGGAACCGCTGATGTGGAAGCTGGTGCCGGCACTCAAGCGGCAGATGGGCCAGGCTTATCCGGAACTGGTTCGCGCCGGGGACCTGATTACCGAGACCCTGCGGCTGGAAGAGACCCGCTTCCGCAACACGCTGGAACGTGGCCTGAAGATGCTGGACGATGAATCCGCCGGGCTGAAGCAGGGCGACCGGTTTTCCGGTGACGTGGCCTTCAAGCTGTATGACACGTACGGCTTTCCACTCGACCTGACGCAGGACGCGCTCAAGGGCCGCGGCATCAGTGTTGATACCGACGCCTTCAACACCGCCATGGCCAAACAAAAGGCCGACGCGCGCAAGGCATGGGCAGGCTCCGGCGAAGCCCAGACCGATGCCGTCTGGTATGACGTGCGCGAGCAGACCGGCGCGACCGATTTCCTCGGTTATGACACCGAAACCGCAGAAGGCGTGATCAAGGCCATCATCGGTGCCGATGGCAAGTTCCTCAATGAAGCGGCCGGCGGTGATACTGTCTCTGTGATCGTCAACCAGACCCCGTTTTACGGAGAAAGCGGTGGCCAGACCGGCGACAGCGGCGTCATGCGCACCGGCGGCGGCGCGCGCATCACCGTGACAGACACGCAAAAACGCCTGGGCGACCTGTTCGTGCACGTGTCGAAGATTGCCGAAGGCTCGGTGCGCGTGGGCGACACGGTGGAGATGGAAGTCGACCACGCCCGGCGCACGGGCAATCGGATTCACCATTCTGCCACCCACCTTCTGCACGAGGCGCTGCGCCAGGTGCTGGGCAACCACGTGGTGCAGAAGGGCTCGCTGGTAGAGCCGGGCCGGCTGCGCTTTGACTTCGCCCATCCAAAGTCTGTCTCGGCGGACGAACTGGAGCAGGTCGAACGCATCGCCAACACGGTGGTGATGCAGAACGACAGCGTGGCGACCCGGCTGATGAGCGTGGACGAGGCAATCGAGGCCGGTGCCATGGCACTGTTCGGCGAGAAGTATGGCGATGAAGTGCGCGTGGTGTCGATGGGCGTGCAACCGGCAGGCACTGCTGGCAGCAACAAGCAGACCTATTCGATGGAGTTGTGCGGCGGTACCCATGTCGGCCGTACCGGCGACATCGGGCTGATCCGTGTCGTCGGTGAGTCTGCTTCGGCCGCCGGCGTACGCCGCCTGGAAGCGCTGGCCGGCGATGCCGCACGTGATTATCTCGAAGCGCGAGACCGGCAGGTGCAGCGGCTGGCCGAGGTGCTGAAGGCTGCCCCCGATGACGTGGAGGCCCGCGTCGTGGCGCTGGTCGAAGAACGCCGCAAGCTGGAACGTGAACTCGCCGATGCCCGCAAGAAGCTGGCCATGGGTGGCGGCGGATCTGGCGAGCAGGCCGCCGTGGAAGAGGTTTCAGGCGTCAAGCTGATGGTGCGTGTGCTGCAGGGGCTTGACCCGAAAGACCTGCGCGGCGCCATCGATGAAGGCAAGAAGCAGCTCGGTTCCGGCGTCGTGGCGCTGGTGGCGGTCAATGATGGCAAGGCCACCGTGGGGGCGGGTGTCACCGATGACCTGACGGCCAGGGTATCGGCGGTGGACCTGGTGCGTGCCGGCGTCGAAGCCGTCGGCGGCAAGGGCGGCGGTGGGCGGCCAGACATGGCGCAAGGCGGCGGTCCTGACGGCAGCAAGGCCGATGCAGCACTTGATGCCATTCGCAATGCGCTGAAGGGTTAGACCGGCCACTTGCTGGTGTCGTGATCGGGGTGTTGGTGCGAGGTGAACTTCGCCAGCTCTTCGGGTGTCCGATCCTCATCAGTGGTGATGCCGGGCAGGCTGGTCAGCGTGTGGAACCAGGAGCGCTTGCTCTCGATGCCGACTTCATGGTCAGGCGCGGCGGCGTCCGGGTCATCCAGCGTACCCACGCAGATCTCGTAGGCATGATGGCCGTGTTCGCTCATGTAGAGCGGGGTGCCGCAGTCCTTGCAGAAGCCGCGCGTGGTGACCGGCGTTGAGGCGAACTCGGCAGGTTTGCCGCGCGTCCAGTCGAAGTGTTTGAAGTCTGCCGAAACCAGGATCATGCCGAAGTTGCCGGAAGCCTTCTGGCACATGCGGCAGTGGCACACGCCGCTGGCGCCCAGCGGCCCGCTGATGCGGTAGCGCACCGCGCCGCACTGGCATCCGCCGGTGTGCACAGTCTGGCTCATGGGCGCTGCCACACCACCGGGAACCAGTCTTCCGGCAACGGATCGCCCATGTTGAGCTTGAGGCCCATCTCGTCGAACGGCGGAGAGACGGCGTGGCTGCGTGCCACGTAGCGGCAGTCCTCGCCCATGAAGCGGAACGACACGGCCCGCCGCCGGGTGCCGCCGGTGTTGGGTGGGGCGTTGTGCAAGGTGTGATAGTCGAACGCCACGGCGTCGCCGGGCTCAAGGTCCCAGGATTTCAGCCGGTCGGCATCGCGCTCCTCGTCGATGTCGGGGAACGGCTGGTAGGTGGACGTATCGCCTTCGAGCGGTTCCAGAGTCTTGAAGCGGCGCGGCACATAGGTCACCGACCCCTTGTGGCTGCCGGCGATGAAGTGTGGACAGACGCCCTTGCTTACCGGGTCCAGCGGCACCCAGATCGACACGGTCTTGGTGCCGTCCATGCAGTAGTAGGGCAGGTCCTGGTGCCACGGCGTCGGGTCTGCGGTGCCGGGTTCCTTCACCAGCACGTGCTCGTGAAACAGTTGTGTGCGCTCGGCCTGCATCAGTTTGCCGGCAATCTCGCCAAGCGGGCCCTTGTCGCATACGTCCTTGAAGGCGTGAATGCGCTGCCAGTTCACATAATCGCCGAAGTAGGCGCCAGGACGGCCCTGTTCGGTGTGATTTTTGCCGTAGGGACCGGGGTTTGCGATGTTTTCCTCGATCGCCGATTCAAGCTCGCGCAGCCAGTCCTGGCCAATGATGCCACGTAGCACGGTAACCCCGTCGCGATTGAAGGCGTCGATTTCGGTTGTACCGATCATGATGAGTGGCTCCGTGCTGGCGAGGCGTGCAGGACAGGACTATCGCGCCGGGCGTGCAGGGTGGTCAAGGCGTCTTGCGCACCAGGCAGGCAATGGATCGCGATTGCAGCTGGCGGCAGATGTCGATCGCCTCGCCCTGGCTGCCGGCGCCTATGCGGGCTGCGTGGCGAAGCCGTGTGCCGAAACTGCGATTGCGCACCGGTACCAGCATCGGCGGCTGGGTTGACAGTTTGTCGGGGAATCCGGTGCGCAGCCGGGCGTAGATGCGGCTGGCGGTGGCCGCCGAGAAGTGTTCGGCGACCTGTACGCCCCACGGCTGGCGCGGTGCTTGCGGCGCGGCGATGCGCACGCGCCCCGGCTTGCTGACGTGGGCAGGGCAGGCTGCGGCAAACGGCTTCTGGTCGTGTATCCGGGGGATGTCGAAGCGCGCGGCTGCCTCGCGCCATTCCTGTGCAGTGCGGCCCGTGATGGAGATCACGTAGTTTTCCGTCTCCAGCGGAATGCCGCCACCGGCGATGAAGCGGGCCGCAGCCCCTTCGCCGGCGTTGTAGGCCACTGCTGCCAGCCCGAGGTTGCCGAAGCGGCTTTGCAGCACCGAGAGGTAATCAATCGACGCGGTCAGTGCGAGCGCGGGGTTGAACGGATCGTCGAGATTGCGCAGGCGCGCGGTACCGGGCATGAACTGGGCAATGCCCTGCGCGCCTGCTGGCGAGACGGCTGACGGCGAGAAGCGGCTCTCGACATGGATCAGCCGGGCGATGAAGTGCGGATCAATGCCGCGCCACTGGCTGCGGTTCTCGATGAGGCGGCAGACGTCGTCGGCAAAGCTTGCCTCGCGTACCGGTAGCGGCGGCACCGGCTTGCTGACGCGCTTGACCGGCCGCGCCGTGGCGTCGCCGGGCAGGGACGGCGGGGCGACCAGCGCGGCGGCAATCAGCATATGCAGTGTCCAGCGTCGCATGGGCGGTCAGTATAGACGGTTCAAGCGAGCTATCGAATGACAATCCTGCCATCTGCGTTGCGGTCAGCGCACAAAAGAGGCCGGACGTTGCCGCCCGGCCTGTCAGAATTGCTGCCCTGAAAGAAGCGGTCAGCCCATGGCCTTCTGCAGGTTGCGGTCCACGGCATCGAGGAAACCCTGCGTGGACAGCCATTTCTGGTCCGGGCCGATCAGCACGGCGAGGTCCTTGGTCATTTCGCCGCCTTCGACGGTGTCGATACAGACCTGCTCCAGCGTGGTGGCGAACCTTGCCAGTTCGGCGTTGTCGTCCAGCTTGGCACGGTGGGCCAGGCCACGCGTCCACGCAAAGATCGAGGCGATGGAGTTGGTCGAGGTTTCCTTGCCTTCCTGGTGCATGCGGTAGTGGCGGGTCACGGTGCCGTGGGCGGCTTCTGCCTCGACGGTCTGGCCATCGGGCGTCATCAGCACGGAGGTCATCAGGCCGAGCGAGCCGAAGCCCTGGGCAACGGTATCGGACTGCACGTCGCCATCATAGTTCTTGCAGGCCCAGACGTAACCGCCGGACCACTTCATGGCGGATGCCACCATGTCATCGATCAGGCGGTGTTCGTAGGTCAGGCCGGCTTGCTTGAACTTGTCTGCGAACTCTGCATCAAACACGTCCTGGAAGATGTCCTTGAAGCGTCCGTCATAGGCTTTCAGGATGGTGTTCTTGGTGGACAGGTAGACCGGATAGCCCAGCGTGAGACCGTAGTTCATGGAGGCGCGGGCAAAATCGCGGATCGAGTCATCCAGGTTGTACATCGCCATGGCGACGCCTGAACCGGGTGCATCGAACACTTCGCGCTCGATGACTTCACCGTCTTTGCCAACGAACCTGATGGTCAGCTTGCCGGGGCCGGGGAAGCGGAAGTCCGTGGCGCGGTACTGGTCGCCGAAGGCATGACGGCCAACCACGATGGGCTGGGTCCAGCCGGGCACAAGGCGCGGCACGTTCTGACAGATGATGGGCGCGCGAAAGATAACGCCGCCGAGAATGTTGCGGATGGTGCCGTTGGGCGAGCGCCACATCTGCTTGAGGCCGAATTCCTCGACACGGGCTTCATCAGGGGTAATGGTGGCGCACTTGACACCAACGCCGTACTTCTTGATCGCCTCGGCTGCATCAATGGTCACCTGGTCGTCGGTCTCGTCGCGATACTCGATGCCGAGGTCGTAGTACTTCAGGTCGATGTCCAGGTAGGGGTGGATCAGCTTGTCCTTGATGAACTGCCAGATGATCCGGGTCATCTCGTCGCCATCAAGTTCAACGACGGGGTTTGCCACCTTGATCTTCGACATGAAATTCAGCCTCGCTTTATGGGGTTAGTGCACTGCACAACGATCATGCTGTGCGCGTCATAGCAAAGCCTTGCGATGAGGGCAAACTGGACTATCGGCGAAGACATGCCAAACCGGCATGCCGGTGCGGGGGGCTCAGTCGTCCAGAAAGCGGATGCCGATCACCAGGTCATTGCGCCAGCACACCTGTGCCGAGCGGGTGAGCCTTTCCGGATAAATGGTGATCTGGAAGCACGATGGCACGGTCACGTCACCCGCCAGTTTCACCTTGGCACCGGTCGAATTGAGGTCGCGCACCTGGCATTCGACTTCAAAGTTGCCGTTGGAATAGGTGATCTTGCCCTTGCGCAACACCTTGTGCCGGGCTTCCTGCCGCATATGGCCGGCAACCTGAAGCGTCGCGTCCGGTTCCATTGTGTCGATGTGCGGATCATCGGGATGGGAGTCATGTCCATTGAATTCAGCCGTCATCAGGTCCGGCACGGTGTTGGGCCAGTCTGGCTCCCAGTCCAGTGGCATGGCTTCTACAGGCCCGAGCTCACAACCTGGTGCGGGTTTGGGTCTGCCATGCGCATCCGGGCCGGACATGGCTTTTGCCCTGTCCAACAGATGCAGCATCCTCTGATGCAAATCAGAAGCCGTCATGAAACAATCGCTCTCTTCCC
>CAYMJJ010000117.1:0-7746 GCA_964390445.1 uncultured Anderseniella sp. | reverse complement strand
GCCTGCCAACCCATTTCATCCGCCGGCTCAACATGCGCGAGCAACTGGTGCGCGAAGTCGAGATCATTCCGCTCGAGGTGATCGTGCGCAACGTCGCCGCCGGCTCCATGGCCAAGCGCCTTGGTATCGAGGAAGGCACTGCCCTGCCGCGTTCCATCATCGAGTTCTGCTACAAGAACGATGAACTTGGCGATCCGCTGGTGGCCGAAGAACACGTCACTGCATTCGGTTGGGCCACACCGCAGGAAATCGATGACATCATGGCCATGACCATTCGCATCAACGATTTCATGTCGGGCATGTTTGCCGCCATCGGCATCAAGCTGGTCGACTTCAAGATCGAGTTTGGCCGCCATTACGAAGGCGACATGGTGCGTACGGTGCTGGCCGACGAGATCAGCCCCGATTCGTGCCGCCTGTGGGACATGAAGACCAACGAAAAACTCGACAAAGACCGCTTCCGCCGCGACCTCGGCGGGCTGGTGGAAGCCTACCAGGAGGTTGCCCGCCGGCTGGGCATCCTCAACGAGAACGATCCCGTCCCGCCGATGAAGCCGAAACTCGTGAAGTCGTGATTTCGCCGCAACTGCCATCCACAACACGACGCATGAAGGGTTCGCAAGACATGAAAGCCAGGGTCATCATCACACTCAAGAACGGCGTGCTCGATCCCCAGGGCAAGGCCATTGAAGGAGCCCTCAACGGCCTCGGTTTTGCCGGAGTGGACAATGTCCGCCAGGGGAAGTTCATCGAACTGGACGTGGCCGCATCCTCCGAGGCGGAGGCCCGCAAGTCCGTGGAGGCCATGTGCGACAAGCTGCTCGCCAACACGGTCATCGAGAACTACCGGGTCGAGATCGTATGATTGAACGGTGCCGCGCCATGACCGGACGGATGCTGCGGCGGTCGCTGGCCGTTGCCATCAGCAGCGGACTTGCCATGCTGGCGCTGTCGCCGGCAAACGCGCTCGATACCCGGCCGATGGAAATCGACATGACCATCGGTGGCAAGCCGTTCGCGGTATCGGCCGAGCCGCTGTCGAACTGGCAGGTGGCGTCGGAAGGGCAAGTGTCGCTCGACCAGAAGTTCGACATCCAGCCCGATGGCACCTCCGGCCTGATCCAGGTCAAGCTGACACCTGCCCCGGCCAAAATCCAGTCTGAACCCAACCCCTGCACCGTGTTGCAGGGCATGGCACAGAGCCTCCAGAGAGAGGGCTTGCGGCTGTCGCCAGGGCGCAAGCCGCAGGCCAACCTCGCGCCTGTATGCTCGATGGTCGCGGAAAGCACCCTGACGACGCAATTCTTCTATGCGGCGCTGTTCAAGTCCGGCGACCTGATCGTCGCGGGTGTGGCGCGCAATGGCCGCGACCTCTCCGACACTGAAATCACAGAATTCCAGCGCTACCTCACCTCGATCAAGGCGCAACCCAGGGAGACCAGCCAATGAAGGCCGCCGTTGTCGTGT
This sequence comes from uncultured Anderseniella sp., assembly GCA_964390445.1. Classification (GTDB taxonomy): domain Bacteria; phylum Pseudomonadota; class Alphaproteobacteria; order Rhizobiales; family Aestuariivirgaceae; genus Anderseniella. Next base: position 6,279 of record CAYMJJ010000117.1, on the reverse strand, counting down.
TTCCGGGCATCAATCGCGAGAATGACATGGTCCGCGCGCTGGAACGCGCCGGTGGCGCAGCGGTCAGCAAGGTCTGGCACACCGAAACCGGATTGCCGGCGGGCACCGACCTGGTGGCCGTACCGGGCGGTTTTTCCTATGGCGACTACCTGCGCTGCGGAGCCATTGCCGGGCGCTCGCCCATCATGCAGGCCATCATTGCCCATGCGGCGCGCGGCGGGCTTGTGCTGGGCGTGTGCAACGGCTTCCAGATCCTCACCGAGGCGGGCCTGCTGCCGGGCGTGCTGATGCGCAATGCCGGGTTGAAGTTCGTTTGCAGGAAGGTGCGGCTAAGTGTCGAGAATGACTCGACCTTCTTCACCCGCACCATGACGAAGGGCGACGTGATGACCTGCCCCGTGGCCCATCACGATGGCAACTACTTTACCGACGCCGAAACCCTGAAGGCGCTGGAAGGCAATGGACAGGTGGTGTTCCGCTACGCTGACGGCACCAACCCCAACGGTGCGCTGAACGACATTGCCGGCATCGTCAATGCAACCGGCAACGTCATCGGCATGATGCCGCATCCGGAAAACATGATCGAACCGCTGCATGGTTCGGAAGACTGCAAGCCGCTGTTCGAAAGCCTGGCGGCCTGACACCAAAAGCAAGTGGCCCCGAACCTCGTGTGAGGCCAGGGCCGCTGTTTGCCTGATCGGCAGATGAATGGCTGGATCAGTCCAGCGCGCCGGCAGGCACGCCGCGGACACTGCATGACCAGGCGCCATCGACGTTGCCTTCAACGCCCGTACCGAATGTGGTGATACCACCGCCCTGCTGCTCTTCGTTGCAGGTGATCTGGCTCTTCAAGGCAGTGTTGTAATTGGCACTGACGCCCGGATAGTCGCGCTGGGCCTGGCGGATCCACGCACGCACTGCATTGCGGCGGGCTGCAGCCTGGGTATCGCCAAAGCCGATGCCTTCGACGATTTCCAGCGACTGGGCCTGGGCTGCGACAGTGCCGGTGCCGGTAACTGCTGCGAAGGACATGAAGGCTGCGAATGCGATCTTGGTAATGGTGGTCATGGTCTTGTTCTCCCGTTTCCTCTGTTTGGTGAGGGGTTATGTGGTGTTGACGTGAGGAGAGATAGCGCTGGTTACCCGAACGTAATCTGAACGGCTTGTTGTCTGAGGTTCATGTTCGTCAGTGGCGCGACTAATATGGTCTGGACAGGCCGAAGAGCCGGATATCGTGACTTGGCATTGACAGATTTCCGGCGCACAACCTGTTTCGACATGCACGCCACCAAGACATATCCCACCAGCACGAGCCGCTTGCTGGCCATCACCGGCCTCGTCAACGGCGTGGCCGGCATCGTTTTGCAGTATGTGCTGTTCCAGCCGCTGTTCCGGCAACTGGGCATGGGCTGGGTGTCGTCCGCGTTCGGCATGCTGGGCTTCTTCACCATCCTGACCAACCTGATGGTGATCGCCATGTACTGGGCGCACCTCGCGCCCACCGCCAACCGGTTGACCCGGTTCTTCAGCCGCGACGGGGTCCGCACCGCCGTGACCGGATACATCGTGTTCGTCGGCGTGATCTACGCGCTGTTCCTGTATGGCAGCTTGCCCCTGAATGCGGCGCAACAGGTGCCCGATGCGATGCTGCACTTCATTGCACCGCCCCTGTGCGTGGCATGGTGGTTCACCACACGGCCCGCACACGCGATGCACCATGGCCGCATTGTCCGGTGGCTGGCATGGCCGATGGCCTACCTGACAGGCTCATTGCTGGCAGGCGCGATCACCGGCGCATGGCTTTACCCGATCCTCAATGCTGCAAGTCTTGGCTGGCCCATGACCCTGGCCACCGCAACCGCGATGCTTGCATTCATGGCGTTTGTGCTCACCCTGCTGGTCAGCGTCACGCGGCTGGCCCCTGCTGCCCGCGTCAGACCCTGAAGCGCGGCGGCTTCCTGAGCTCTGCGTTTGCCTCGGCCCTTGTAATGCCAATATCCCTGAGGTCCCTGTCGGTCAGGTGACGCAGTTCCTCGCGCGACCGGTGAAACGCATCCCACCGCTTGTACCAGTTCCAGGCAGCCGTCCAGACAGATACGGATGCCACCTGCTGACGCGACGCGCGGGAGACCGCGCGCCCGGTGAGCATATCCAGAATTGCATCGATTGTACCCATTACATACACTCCTTCCAGCACTGATTACATGGTCATTGACTGAATCAAGTCATGACTTGCCTTGGGGATCGGTTCAATGTAATTATTGTCACCATGACAAATTGGATCCCTCAGTTTGAACGCACCGGAGCGCCCATTTACGTCGAAGTTGCCGACGCAATGCAGCGCGACATCGACGCCGGCACGTTGAAACCGGGCAGCAAACTGCCGCCGCAACGCAATCTCGCCTTCGATATCGGGGTGACAATAGGTACAATTGGCCGGGCCTATGCCCTGGCACGCCAGCGTGGACTGGTGACCGGCGAGGTTGGCCGCGGCACCTATGTGCGCGAAAGCAGCAACCTGAACGCTTCCGGCTTGCAGGCCGCCTCCTTGCCCGGCTATGCCAAGACCGAGCGCGAGGCGCTTGCCGAAAGTGGCGTGCCCGGTGACATTGCCCCTGACGGCAGCCCGATCGCACCGGGCAAGTTGCGGCTGGATTCCACCAGCGCCACCGAGATTGGCCAGGCCGCCAACATTTCTCGGCACTTGAGTGCAATCATGGGCGAATACCCGGCCCGCACCACCGACTACATCCGCTCGCTCAAACCGGAATGGCAGCAGGCAGGGCAGCAGTGGCTGACCTCGCAAGGGTGGCAGCCCGACATCAATGGCATCGTGCCGACCATGGGCGTTCATGCCGGCATGATGGCGGTGATCGGCGCGCTGACCTCGCCTGGCGACCGTATCGTGTTCGAAAGCCTGACCTACGCCTCGCTGGCGCGCTCGGCCAGCCTGATCGGCCGCCAACCCATCCCGGCGCCAATGGCAGACTACGGCATGGACGCCGATGCACTCGACCACCTGTGCGCCAACCAGCACCCCAAGCTGATCGTGGTCATTCCGACGATCCAGAACCCGACCGCCGCCATCATGCCCGAAGACGTGCGCCGCCGCATTGCAGCCATTGCCCGCAAGCACAACGTCCGCATCATCGAAGACAACATTTATGGCGCGCGGCTGACCGGAGCACCGCCTCCCATTGCCAGCTTCGCCCCGGAGATCACCTTCCACCTGTCCGGACTGTCAAAGGCGGTTGCGGCAGGCATAAGGGCGGGCTGGGTCGCCTGCCCGCCGGGCTTCACCGGATCCATTCCGGTCGCGCACAAGATGCTCACCGGCGGCATGCCGTTCCTGCTGGCTGAAACCGCTGCACGGCTGGTGCTGTCCGGCGAGGCCGACCAGATTACCACCGCAGTGCGCTCCGAAACCGAAGCCCGCCTGGAGATCGTGAAGGCTGCTTTGCAGGGCCATGAGTTTGCCAGCCACCGGCATTGCCCGTTTGTCTGGCTGAAACTGCCCGAACCGTGGCGTGCCAGCCTGTTCGTTGCAGCCGCGCGCGATGCGGGCATGCTGGTCGACGGCGATGATGAATTCCGCTTCTCGCAGCAGTACGAAAGCCTGCACCGGGTGCGCATCGCCTTCTCGACGCTGCCAAACCGGGATGTGCTGCGCGATGCGCTGGGCCGTCTGCGCGGCCTGCTTGACGCCGGCCCGTCAGCCCACGACAGCTACGCCTGATCCGGAATGATACAGGGTGGCGTGCAGTGCTGCCGCTACGTCATTTTCACACCTTTAATCAGCCGCATCAACAGTCTCCCTGGCCTCGAAGTCAGCAGGATTGAAATAATCAATTTTACACAACCTGAATATCGAAGTTAACAAATAAAATTTTAGGCATGAACAACACCAACGCTTAGCCAAATTTGTTGTGCTTTAGTTCACCTTTCTTCCAAAAGCGTATGTTTGACATCAGCCAGCGGCCCGGCACGGGCCTGGACAGAAGCTCCGGTACGTCGCGGCGGCAGGCATTGAGAGAGGCAATCTTCAGGGAGAGACGAAGTGATGTTGCACCCATTCACTAAGTACTTCGGGGCCAGGCGCTCCGCCAAACGCATGTTGAAAGACGAAGCCGGCAATATGGCGATCATCGTATCGTTGCTTGCCGTACCGATGATGATGGCCGGGGGAGCCGCAGTCGACTATGGCAACTGGGTATCGGTACAGGCACGCCTGCAAGCCGCAACGGACGCCGCAGCCCTTGCCGCAGGTCGAGAGGGCAACCTGAGCGATACGGATTTGAACCGGATCGCCGCAGACTACTTTCACGCCAACTTCGGCGCACCGAGCAATGCCGGCGCAGCGCAAATGACGATGACCATCAGCAGCAGCGGCAAGCTTCGGGTGGATTCCGAAGTGACAGTCGAGAACTACCTGATGAAGGCAGCAGGATCCATCGAGCAGACAATCAGGGCATCCGCCGAGGTCAGCAAGGAAGCGACCGGCCTTGAAGTTGCGCTGGTGTTCGACAACACCGGGTCGATGGCATCGGAAAGCAGGCTGTCGACGCTCAAGGTCGCGGCGAAGGACTTCGTCGAGATCCTGTTCGGTCCGCGCGACCAGGCGGACACGCTCAAGATCGCAGTTGTGCCGTTCTCGCAGTTCGTCAACGTCGGACCGGACAAGGCAACCGCCCAGTGGCTCGATACCCAGGGTCGCGCGCAATATTCAAATGCAAACTTCAGCGACCCCGCCTATCACAACTGGCAAGGTTGGCAGGACCTGCGCAACCGCAGCTGGACGGGCTGCGTTGAAGCCCGCCCCGGCGCGCTTGCAACCAATGATGCAGCACCGGATACCTCTACGCCCGACACCCTGTTCGTGCCGGCATTCGCTCCGGATGAGCCCAGCCTGAGCGGCTATTACAACAGCTATATTGGCGATGGGTCCCTTCCATCGAACGCCACCGCGCGGCAGCGGCAGGAAAATCAGCGCAAATACCGCAATGCCTCGGTCAGCAGCAGCAGCAAGGGTCCGCAGGTCGGCTGCAACATCCAGCCCATCCAGGCGCTGACCAACCTCAAGGCACCGGTTGTCTCCACCATCAACAACATGAGGGCCGACGGCTACACCCACGTGGCAGAAGGCGTGGCGTGGGGCTTGCGCGTGCTGTCACCGGGAGAACCCTTCACCGAAGGCGTACCTTACTCCGACGAGGAAACCAGGAAAGTGATGGTACTGCTGACCGACGGCGAGAACACCTTCGACACCAACGGGCTGAGCGGCAACATCAATGGCTCGACCTACACGGCCTATGGATACCTGAAGCAAGCGCGGCTGGGTTCATCACACTACGTGACCGCCATCAACCAGCAGAACCAGTTGCTGCAGGACAGCTGCAACAACGTGAAGGCGCAGGACATTGTAGTCTACTCGTTTGCCTACAATGTCTACAACGCGACCCAGCGCAACCTCATCAAGAACTGCGCATCAAGCCCGGAGAAGTACTTCGACCCGCCCTCCAACGCGGCCCTGGTACAAAGCTTCCAGCAGATTGCTGATGAACTGCGCAGGTTGCATCTCAGTCAGTAACAACCCGTGCCCCGATTGCAATGAACGCACGTACCCGGCACCGGGTGCGTGCGTTTGCGTGTTCTGGGCATGATCCGGAATGATACAGGTGGCCACGACCGGCCGGTCGCACGGCAGGGGCAAGCCCCGTAATCCAGTCACGTGAGCGTGCGCACCTGACGCCAATGCAGTGCTAGTCGACAATCAGATCATCCATCCCCGCACACAGCATTGCTAGCGGACCCGACAATGAAATTGATGGTTCAAAGGGTCACCGGTGAGCAGATGATCTGTTGATAGTCTGTCGCTCCGACACGCATATCCGTGGCGTTGCTATTCCCTCCGTGCGGCGTTGCTGCGCTCACGAACGCTTGATCTGAAACTATCAATAAATATACAGAGCGCCTTTAGACCGCAAGTCCATGTAAAAAAAATCCGACCATTTTACTGCTAACGGTTTTTTACCCAGGAAAATGGAGTCTTCGTCCATTTTTATTTGATGTCGCTATATATCCAGCATCGGCTGGCAGTTGGCATGATGGCATCGGGAGTTGCCTCGTGCAGAACTGCGGCGGACATGAACAGAGTCCGTTTTAGGAGAGACAACCAGATGTTGCGCTCATTCAGGAAGTACTTCGGGGCCACGCGCTCCGCCAAACGCATGTTGAAGGACGAGTCCGGCAACATGGCGATCATCGTGTCGCTGCTGGCCT
>CAYMJJ010000116.1:0-7830 GCA_964390445.1 uncultured Anderseniella sp. | reverse complement strand
CATGTTGGTGGGGCCGGGGATGGCGAGGTGGCGGCGGCCATTGGCGAGTGTCATGTTCAGGCGGGTCCGGAAGCTGGAGGGAGCAAATTCGGGGCGCACTGTTTCACTGGTCCGGGCGGTTGGCAAGGTGTGCGGGCCAGACACAAATGCAGGGCAGCCTTGCGCGCCTTCGCGCGTGTGATATGCAGCGGTCATGTCGAAACGCTTTTCCATATTGCTGGACGGTGAGCTGACGGTGACGCAGCGGGTGCGCGACCAGGTGGCAGGCAGCCGGGTGCTGGCCGCCGATGGCGGCATGCGGCACGCAGCATCGCTCGATGTCACGCCGGAGCTGTGGCTGGGTGATTTCGATTCCTCTGACTCTGCCCTGCAGGCGGCATTTGCAGCGGTGGCGCGGCAAGCCCATCCGACAGACAAGAATGCCACCGACGGTGAGCTGTCGGTTGACGAGGCAGAGCGGCTGGGGGCAACGGACATTGTGCTGGTGGGCGGGCTTGGCGGCCAGATGGATCACGCCTTTGCCCACCTGATGCTGCTGCTCAAGGCGCACGCGCGAGGCCTCAAGGTGATGATGACCAGCGGCCACGAGGAAGCCTGGCCAGTGATCGAAGATTGCCTGGAACTGCACCTTGAGGCCGGGACTAGGGTGTCGGTGTTGCCGGTGTCCGACCTGATCGGGCTGTCGATCTCCGGCGTGCGCTGGCCGCTCGAGGAGCGCGACGTGGTGCTGGGCTCCACGCTGACCTTGTCCAATGAGGCCGTCTCCTCGCCGGTGCGCATTGGCGTGGCCAAGGGCATGGCGATCGTGCTGGTGTATCCGGGCGGCTGAACGCTAAGGCTGCAGCAACCTGGCCACAGCCGGATGCGGATACTTGCGCCGCAGGGTGACCGCGAAAAACGGCTCGATGATCTTCAGGTCGAATGGTGCGGTTTGCAAAAAGCCGGAAGCGATCTCGTCAGCGACCACCACGGCCGGCGCGATGGCGACGCCTGCATCGTTGCGGGCAAGCAGCCTTACCATCGCCATGTCGTCGACATCTGCCGCGATGTGCGGCGTCAGTCCCAAGCGGTCTGCGAGGCTTTCGAAACCGGCGCGTATGGCGTTGTCGGTCGGCACGATCAGGGGTTCGTTCTGCAGCAGGGACTTGAGCGACGGATGGCGTAGCCGGTGCGGGGTGCCATGCAGCCCAACGGCCTGTTCGGAAATGCGCTGGGCGGCGAAGTTCGAGCCTTGTTCAGCGTGCGGCAACTCGGTTGTCAGGACAATGTCCAGCGCAAGCGATTTCAAGGCGTCCAGCAGAAAGGTTGTGTTGCCTGACTTGAGGACTAGATCGATATCTCCGGCGGCGATGACGGGGCGCAGGAAGGAAAGCTGGAAGTTTCGCGACAGGGTGGAAAGCGCGCCGATGCGCAAGGGCGGACTGGTGCCGCCTGATTGTTGCAAGGTGGCCAGCAGTTCGGCGCCGGCGCCGAAGATGCGGTCTGCATGATCGAGCGCGATGCGCCCGGTTTCGGTCAGGACAAGCTGGCGGCCGACGCGATCAAACAACGGCTGGCCGAGACTGTCTTCAAGGTTCTTGATCTGGATCGACAAGGCGGACTGCGAAACATTCAGCCGCACGGCGGCGTTGCTCAGGTTACCCTCGTGCGCGACCTCGCGGAAGTATCGCAGATGATGGTAGTTCAATTTGTCCATAGTTCTATAAAATAGAACAATTTCTAAATAATGATATATTTTTTATGAGTCTGAGTTGCTGTTATCCAGCCCGGGTCACCAAACACAGGGGAACCGCCATGGACATAGCGATCGACATTGTTTCGGGCCTGCTCAACCAACTGCAAAAGCCTACTCTCGCCTTTCTGATCGGGGGTGTACTGCTTGCGGCACTGGGCAGCAAACTTGAGGTGCCGGCCTCGATCTACAAGTTCATCGTCTTGCTGCTGTTGCTCAAGGTAGGCCTGGGGGCGGGAATATCGGTGCGCAAGGCGGACCTGGTCGAACTGGCCGTGCCGGCGCTGGCTGCAACGGTTCTGGGCGTGCTCATCGTGCTGATCGGCAGCAGTACGCTGGCACGCTTGCGGGGCGTCTCGAAAATTGACGGGCTGGCAACGGCGGGCCTGTTCGGAGCGGTGTCGGCATCTACGCTGGCGGCAGGCATGGCGATGCTGGATGGCGAGGGCATCGCTTACGAAGGGTTCATCGGGGCACTGTATCCGTTCATGGACGTTGCCGCACTCGTCACTGCAATCGTGTTGGGCCGGATCGCACTCGAACGGTCCGCCAGCGCGGACATTCAGGGCGCCGGCACGATGGCCCTCAAGTTCTCTGGCGGGGCTGCGGGGCAAGGCCAGATCGACGGCTTGCGCGGCAACATGATCAAGGACATCGTCACCGACACGTTCCGTAGCCCTGCCATCTCGGCCCTGCTGCTGGGCCTGGGGCTCGGGATCGCTGCAAACCCGACCAGCGTCTACAGCGGCTTCTACGAACTGCTTTTCCATGGGCTGCTGTCCATCCTGATGCTGATCATGGGTATGGAAGCGTGGGCCCGGCTGCATGAAATGCGCAAGGTAGCCCACGTTTATGTGGTGTACGGCCTGGCGGCGCCGCTTGTGCACGGCATGCTGGGCTTCGGGGCAGGGCTTGTTGCTCATTACCTGACCGGCTTTTCGGCAGGCGGGGTGGTGTTGCTGTCGGTAATGGCAGCGTCGAGTTCCGACATCTCGGGCCCACCGACGGTTCGCGCCGCCCTGCCGGAAGCCAACCCATCGACGTACCTCGGCACGTCGACAGGCATCGGGACGCCGGTGGCGATCCTCTCGATACCGCTGTTCATGGCCCTTGCAGATGCGGTGATCGGGTTCAACTGATCGCGGACTCAGACAATAGCCAGCGATGTAGGCCCGTCAGGCGGCGGGAACTCGTCATCAAGCAGGGCCAGGTCCTCTGCGTCCAGCCTGACTTTGAGTGCAGCCATGATCGGTTCGATGCGTTCGGGGCGTGCTGTCTTGGGGATGGCGATAGTCTGTGGCCGGCTGAGCAGCCATGCCAGCGCAATGGAAGCCGGGGTGACATCATGGCGCTCCGCCAGTATGGCCAGCGTGGCATCGCGCAGCAGGCGGCCTTCGCCCAGCGGGCAATAGGCCATCACCGGCACGCCGGCACCGTCGAGCAGCGGTTTCAGGCCCCACTCTATGCCGCGTTCACCGAGGTTGTAGAGCAACTGGTTGGTGGCGCAGTTTTCGCCATTGCTGCAGTCGTACAGTTCCTGCATGTCCGAGGTGTCGAGGTTGCTGACGCCCCAATGACGGATCTTGCCCTGCGCTTTCAGCCGCTCGAAACCGCTGACGGTTTCTTCCAGCGGTACCTGTCCGCGCCAGTGCAGCAGGTAGATGTCGATGCGGTCGGTATCAAGGCGTTGCAGCGAGCGCTCGCACGCGGCCAGCACGCCATCGTAGGAGGCGTTGTGCGGATAAACCTTCGAGACGATGGTAAGCCCGTCGCGCTGGCCTCTCACGGCCGCTGCGACGACTTTCTCGGCACCTCCTTCAGCGTACATCTCTGCGGTATCGATCAACCGGATGCCGTGTTCGATCCCGGCCTTGAGTGTTGCAACTTCCTGGTCGAACCGGGCAGCGTCCTCGCCCATTTTCCAGGTGCCCAGCCCGAGGGCGGGGATGGCCTCGCCGCCAGGCAATGTGACCTGCTTCATTTGCGCAACTCCAGCATGCATCAACCGCAGCTTGACGCGGAAAGCCCTGCCAACGCAAGGTGCTGCCAGCGAACACAAACCATTTTGCGGGGGACGTCGTCTGCATGACAACAACGGGTTTCATCGGGCTGGGCCACATGGGCGAGGGCATGGCCCGCAACCTGCAGTCCAAGGGCCATGCGCTTGCAGTGCATGACATGCGCAACGAACCGGTTGAAGGACTGGTGGCGCTGGGGGCGGAAAATGCCGGTTCCATTGCAGGTGTGACCAGGGCAAGCGACGTGGTGATCACCATGCTGCCGGCCTCAGCGGATGTCGAGGCAGTGGTGCTTGGCCCCGGTGGCGTGCTGGAAAACGCCCGCGAAGGCCAACTCGTCATGGACATGAGCACGGTCGACCCGGAAACCTCTGACAAGCTGGCAGCCCAACTGGCCAAGGCGGGTGTCAGCTTCGTGGATGCGCCGGTGGGCCGGCTGGCAAGCCACGCCTGGGCCGGTGAAAGCCTGTTCATGGTCGGTGCCTCGGATGCGGACTTTGTCCGGGTCAAGCCATTGCTCGAGGCGATGGGGACAACGATCCATCATTGTGGCGGGCCGGGAACTGGCACCCGCACCAAGCTGGTCAACAACTTCCTGACCATCGGACTGTGCCAGATGAATGCCGAGGTGCTGACGCTGGCGCAAGCGTTCGGCCTCAACCTTGAAACCACCTTCGGTGTGCTCAATGGCACCACCGGCACCAATGGCCAGCTCAAGATTGCCTATGCCAACAAGGTGCTGAAAGGTGACACCGAGCCGGGCTTCCGGCTGACGCTGGCGCACAAGGACATGTCGCTGATCTGCAATGCCGCCAACGCGGTCAATGCGCCGGTGCCGCTGGCTGCGTCGGTGCGCGAGTCGCTGTCGCTGGCCAAGGCGGGCGGCTATGCCGAGCAGGACTTCTCTGCCGCACTCGACCACTGGTGCGAGCGTGCCGGTGTGGGCAAGGTGCGCTTCAGGGAGACAAGCTGAGACATGACTGATTTTGCTTTTGCCGAGGGCGACTGGCGCGAGGCGGTGTTCGGCCAGTTCAAGGCATGTGGCATCGCGCAGATGGCGTATGTGCCGGATGCCGGGCATGCCAGCCTGATCAAGGCGTGCCATGCCGATAACGCCATAGACTGCACGGTGCTGACCACCGAGGAAGAAGGCGTGGCGCTGCTGGCAGGCGTTGAACTTGGCGGCCAGCGCGGCGTGATGCTGATGCAGTCGTCAGGCGTGGGCAACTGCGTGAACATGTTCTCGCTGCTCAGCTCGTGCGGGTTTCCGTTTGTCACGCTGGTCACGATGCGCGGCGAGTGGGCCGAGTTCAACCCGTGGCAGGTGCCAATGGGCCAGGCCACGGAAGAGACCTTCAAGCGCTCCGGTTTCATCGTCTACCGGGCCGACACCGGAGAAGACGCCGCTGCGATGACAGGCTCGGCGATCCGGCTTGCCTATGACAGCAATTGTGCGGTCGCCGTGCTGCTGTCGCAGCGGCTGATCGGCGCCAAGACATTCTGAAGGGGTCAGACAATGATCGAACGGCGCGAAGCAATTGCAAGTCTGCTCAAGGACCGGCCCGGTAACCTGCTGGTGATCACCGGGCTGGGTTCACCCACCTATGACGTCGCTGCGGCCGGTGATGTTGCGGGAAACTTCTACCTTTGGGGGGCCATGGGCGGGGCGGCCAGCATGGCGCTCGGACTGGCCCAGGCCAGACCGGACCACCGGGTGCTGGTGGTGACGGGCGACGGCGAACAGCTGATGGGCATGGGCTCGCTTGCCACCATCGGGGCAAAGGCACCTGTCAATCTTGCCATCCTGGTTATCGACAACGAGGCCTTTGGCGAAACAGGGGGGCAGAAGAGCCACACCGGGCTCACCACCAACCTGGCTGCGGTGGCGCTGGCGTGCGGGTTCCGCAAGGTGCTGACGATACGTAAACCGGAAGAGCTTGACCAGGTGCGGTCACTTCTGCTGGATGAGCGCGGTCCGGTGCTGGCTGTGCTTAAAACCCACGCCGGAGATCTGCCGCGTGTTCTGCCTGAACGCGACGGTCATGCCATTCGTCATCGCTTCAAGGCGGCGCTGGCTGCTAACGACTGACAACAACAAGTGGAGACCAAGATATGAGCCTGAAAAGAATTGGAGCGGGTTTCCGCATGTCCGACGCCATCGTGCACGGCAACATGGTTTACCTGTCCGGCTGCGTGGCCGAGAAGGCCGTGGGCGGCTCGGTGGCCGACCAGACCGCCGACATCCTCGAGCAGATCGATGAACTGCTGGCCGAGGCCGGCAGCGACAAGACCAGGATCATCAAGGCGGTGGTCTGGCTCACCGACATGGACACCTGGGCCGAGATGAACACGGTATGGGACAAGTGGGTGGTGCCGGAACAGACACCGTGCCGGGCTGCGGTGCATTCGGCAAAGCTTGCTGCACCGGGTCTCGATGTCGAGATCATGGTTGAAGCTGCGATCTGAAGGAACTGACGGGTCATGGCGGCGGCACTGGTTCTCGGAGCGGGCATTGTTGGCGTCACCATGGCCTATGAGCTGTGGAAGGACGGTCACGAGGTGACGGTGCTGGATCGCGAAGCCGGACCGGCGGAGTTCACCAGTTTTGGCAATGCCGGCATGATAGCGCCCGGCCATGCCTATGCGTGGGCATCGCCGGCGTCGCCGTCGATCCTGCTCAAGTCGTTGTGGCGCAACGATCAGGCGCTGCGGCTGAAACCGTCGCTCGACCCGGCTTTCCTGAAGTGGATGTGGAAGTTCTGGGGCCAGTGCACCAGTGAGCGCGCCGCGCTGAACACGCAGCGCAAGGTGCGGCTGTGCCAGTACTCGCAAAAGGTGTTCAAGCGAACACGTCAGGAAACCGGCGTCAGCTTCGACGAGAATGACGGCGGCATCCTGTACCTGTTTCGCTCAAGTCCTGCCTTCGAGGCTGCAAACCGCAAGGCCGACATCCTGCGGGCTGAAGGGGCGGAGATCACAGTGCTGGATCAAGACAGCATCGGCACGGTTGACCCGGCGCTTGCTGACCGCAAGGACCAGTTTGCCGGGGCACTGCATTCGACCGGCGACGAGACCGGCGACTGCCGGCTGTTCAGCCAGGCCTTGACGCGCTGGCTGGAAGACAAGGGCGTCAGCTTCAAGTGGGGCGTGGACATCACGGGGCTTGAAACCGAAGGCGATCGCGTCAGCGCGGTGATGACCAGCGCCGGACCGCTCAAGGCCGATATCGTGGTGCTGTCGCTGGGTGTGTATTCGCCACACCTGGTCAGGCAACTGGGCATCGAGGTGCCGATCTATCCGGTCAAGGGCTACTCGATGACCATCCCCATAGCCGGGCGCAACAATGCCCCCACCATTGGTGGCATCGACGAGGAAAGCCTCGTTGCCTACACCCCGATGGGCGACCGGTTGCGGGTGACGGCAACGGCGGAGTTCTCAGGCTACGGGCGCGGCCACACGCCAGCCGACTTCCGCCACATGACCAGCGTGATCAAGGGACTGTTTCCGGACGGCGCGGATTATGCGCGTACCGAGTACTGGGCGGGCCTGAGGCCAATGACGCCGGAAGGAACGCCGATCCTCGGTCAGACACCGTTTGCCAACCTGTGGATGAATACCGGGCAGGGCCATATGGGCTGGACCATGAGCCATGGCGCATCGCGCATCGTCGCAGACCTGATCGCGGGGCGCACGCCGGCCGTGCCGCTCGAGGGCATGACATTGTCATCGCGTTGAAACAAATTGCAATCCATAGTTGTGGTTTCTTAACTCTTGATTGAATTATTGTCTGGCCGCTATGATTAACCAATCAAGCGAGTACCGGCTGGATGAGTGCCGGAGAACTTCGAAAAGCATCCGGGATGGCCGTCAATGTTGAATACCTGATTGCAGGTGCCCTGATCATGCTGGTCGTGATCGGCCTCGTGTACGGCTTGGTGATGCTTGTTGCACGCAGGCGCATGCGCGTGTTCGAACCCGAGCAGATCACGCGTGAGGGGGCCCGGCTTGTCAGCAAGGCGCGCTATCGCGGACGGCGGGTGTTTCACTATAGTGACGGTGGCGTGGTGGCGGAGACCAAGC
>CAYMJJ010000115.1:0-7856 GCA_964390445.1 uncultured Anderseniella sp. | reverse complement strand
CGCCAGTCCGCTGCCCGGCGCATGACGCCTGCTTGACGGTGCGCCGGAAACGGCGCATCAGGCGGCCCATGATCCAGGATCCGTTGTTCTATGCCCTCGCCGTTGTGGCCGTCATACTGATCGGCCTGTCGAAAGGCGGCTTTGGCGGCGCGCTGGCCCTGCTCGGCGTACCGATTGTCGCGCTGGCCATACCGCCGGTGCAGGCCGCAGCCATTTTCCTCCCCATCCTCATCGTCATGGACATGGCTGCGCTTTACAGCTGGCACGGCATCTTCGACAGGCGCACGCTGCGGGCCATGTTGCCAGCCGCAGTCCTCGGCATTGCGGCCGGCTGGGCGACTGCCGCTTACGTCAACGATAACCAGATACGTCTCATCGTGGGGATCCTTGCACTCGCTTTCGTGGCGCAATGGTGGCTTGGCGGGCGCGAAGCCGGAAAACCAAAGGCCCACCGGCCGTGGCAGGCCCGCCTGTGGGGCGCGGTGGCAGGCTACACCAGCTTCGTGTCGCACGCGGGCGGTCCACCTTTCCAGATGTACACCTTGCCGCTGAAACTCGACCGGCGGGTCTATGCCGGCACGGGCGCGGTATTCTTCGCCCTCGTCAACGCCATCAAGGTGGTGCCCTACATGGCGCTGGGCCAGTTCACCACCGGAAACCTGATGACATCTGCCGTACTGCTACCGCTTGCGCCGCTGGCAACGCTGGCGGGCGCATGGGCCGTGACGCGGGTGAATCAGGAGCTTTTCTACCGCATTACCTACGCAGCACTGGTGCCGGTCGGCATCAAGCTGATCTGGGACGGATTGACGGGCTGAATTGCGTTGGCAGCGGTCTTGGCGCTAGATAGCCGTCACAACATCACGCGCAGCAGGGAGTATTTCGGCCACCATGACATCTCCATACGACACCGGCCTGGACCGCAACGAAGCCAACTACCAGCCCCTGACGCCGCTGACGTTCCTGCAGCGCTCCGCCAAGGTCTATCCGGCCCACACCGCAATCATTCACGGCCGGCAACGGCGCACCTATGCGCAGTTCTACGACCGCTCGCGCCAGCTCGCCAGCGCGCTGGCAAGCCGCGGCATCGGCAAGGGTGACACGGTATCGGTGATGCTCGCCAACACGCCGCCGATGCTGGAGTGCCACTACGGTGTGCCCATGACGGGGGCCGTACTCAACACCCTCAACACCCGGCTCGATGCCGCCATCCTGGCCTTCACCCTGGAACACGCCGAGACAAAGGTCCTGATCGTTGACCGCGAGTTCTCCAGCCTGATGCACGAAGCGCTCGCCATGGTGAAGGGCACAAAGCCGTTCGTCATCGACTATGACGATCCGGAGTTTGCCCAGGACGGACCGTTGATCGGCGAGATCGAGTACGAAGCATTCGTTGCAGGCGGCGACCCGGACTACGACTGGAAGATGCCGGACGACGAGTGGGACGCGATCTCGCTCAACTACACCTCGGGCACCACCGGCAACCCGAAGGGCGTGGTCTATCATCACCGCGGCGCCTACCTGCTGGGCCAGGGCAACGTGCTGACCGGCGGCATGCACAAGCACTCGGTGTACCTGTGGACGCTGCCCATGTTCCACTGCAACGGCTGGTGCTTTCCGTGGACCATGTCGGTGATCGGCGGCACCCATGTGTGCCTGCGCCATGTCCGCACCAAGGCGATCTGGGACGCACTCGCAGAGCACAAGGTCACCCACCTGTGCGGTGCGCCCATCGTCATGTCGACCATTCTCAACGCCCCTGAAGATGAAAAGCACGAGCTCGACCTGACTGTGCAATTCTTCACCGCCGCCGCCCCGCCGCCGGAGGCAACGCTGGCCGCAATGGCCGAGGCGGGCTTCAACGTCACCCACCTCTATGGTCTCACCGAAAGCTATGGACCCGCCGTGGTGAACGACTGGAATGCACAGTGGGATGAACTGCCCCCAGGCCAGCGCGCGGCGAAGAAGGCGCGCCAGGGCGTGCCCTATGTGGCGCTTGACGACCTCACCGTGATGGACCCCGAGACCATGGTTCGGGTGGACGCCAATGGCGAGCACATGGGCGAGGTGATGATGCGCGGCAACATCATCATGAAGGGCTACCTCAAGAACGCCAAGGCAACCGCCGAAGCCTTTGCCGGCGGCTGGTTCCATACTGGCGACCTGGGCGTGATGCACGCAGACGGATATATCCAGCTCAAGGATCGCTCGAAGGACATCATCATCTCCGGCGGCGAGAACATCTCCTCGATCGAGGTCGAGGACACGCTTTACAAGCACCCCGCCGTATCAGCAGTGGCAGTGGTGGCACGGCCCGACGACAAGTGGGGCGAAACGCCGTGCGCGTTCGTGGAGCTGAAGGCCGGACAGAGCCCGAGCGAGCAGGACCTGATCGACTTCTGCCGCCAGAACATGGCGCGGTTCAAGGTGCCCCGCCACGTGGTCTTCACCGAGTTGCCGAAGACATCGACCGGCAAGATCCAGAAGTTCAAGCTGCGTGACATGGCCAGGGACGTCTGACCCGTGGCAGGTGAAGACCAGTGCAGGCAGGTGATGCATAATCACCTGCTGCATCTGTTGTAAACTCAGTAGTTCTGGGTTTCTCTGAAAGTATCTGTACTTTTGGGTTCCATGACGGGTTCCACGTCTTCATATGCCGTCGGGGGTGCCGATGATCTCCCGCAACCGTTCAGCCCAGCCATTGAGCACGCGACGCTTCTCGTCCATTTCAGCGGCCAACTGGTAGATGCCGCGTACCCCCGTTGCGGTGCCGGAACGCAGGTTCAGCACCCGGTCCAGCAACTCGGGCGCGGCCCCTTCCCGCACCATGCCGACGGCAGCGGTACGGCGCAGGTCGCGTAGTTGCCAACCCTCCACGCCCGACAGCTTCTTCACCTTGGCAACCGCGTTGGACCAGCCGTTTAAGGGCGTCTGCGAACGCGGCCCGGACGGAAACACCAACCCGCTTCGCGAGCGCGGCAACACGGCGAGTATCTCCAGCGCAAAATCCGACAGCGGCAACTCATGCGTGTGGCTTCCATGGGCGCGTGCACCCGGCGGCGTCCACACCCTTGATGTGAACTGGATGTCGTCAAGACGCATGGCCGCAATGTCCGAACGCGGTTGTCCGGTCAGCAGCAGCAGCTTGAACAGGGGACCGAACGGCCAGCCGGTCTGGTCCCACACCGCCCACAGTTTCGCGATCTCCTCGTCACTCAGCAGCCGTTCGCGGATGACCTCGCGATGGGGTGCCGGCACGCCACGCGCCGGGTTCTGATCAACGAGGTCAGCCGTCTCGCCCCAGGCGAACATCTTGCGCACCAGTGCCAGCAGGCGGTTTGCCGTGACGCCCTGCCCGCGCGCTGCAATGGCTTCGACAAGTTCGATCACGTCGCGCCGCCTGATGCTGTCTGCCGCCCGCTTGCCCCAGGCCGGAAGCACGTGCCGGCGGATCATGCCGGCGTCGGCAGTCCAGCTCTTCTTGTTGCGCCGGGCATGGCGTTCAAGGTAGGCGTCCGCCAGTCGCGCCATGGTAACCGGTCCACCGGTAACTGCGGCGCGCTCACGCGCGGGATCGCGTCCCGCCTCGACCTGCGCCATCGCCTGTATTGCGGCTTCGCGCGCGAGCTTCAATGGCAGGCCGGGCCACTCGCCCAGCGCCAGCCGGCGGCGCTGTCCGCCGGCGCGGTACATCACCTGCCATGTGCGCTTGCCGGTCGAGCCAAGCCGCAAGCCGAAGCCCGGCTGCGCCTTGTCCCAATAGTCGACGCGGCCAGACGCGGGCGGCTCCAGCTTGCCAACGGCAGCATCTGAAAGCTTGATGACCGGCATGGGGCCTCCTGCTGGCCGTCCACCTGTGACGGCTTGCCTTGCCTTATACAGCGTTGCCTGCCGATTCACCGCTCCCGTGATCACGACTGTTCACGCAGTGCGTGAGAGCCTGTGCGCATTGCCTGGTGCCGGCGAAGTCAACCCCCGGACGTTGCTGCACAATTGCGGTAGCGACGGTGTGTACCGGCTTGATTGGCTTTGGCCGCGGCCAGCAGCAATAGTTTTTCCAACGCTGGCGGCGGGATACCACTGACCAACCCGCCAGGTCCAGGAACCCAACTGAAGGAAAAGTAACATGAAAAAGATTGCTATTGCCCTCACCGCACTTGGCCTGCTGGCCGCTCCTGCGCTTGCCGACACCATTCATCACGACGGCCCAGGCAGCAGCTTCGCCAGCCACACCGCAAGTGTCTCCGGCAACCGCTTCGACAGCTTCCAGTCGCGCACGACCACCAGCGACTTCGGCGCAAGCGTCGGTGACCGCGCCACCCACCGCGGCGTGAACGGCGGAGGAGTGCTGGTCACCGTAGGTGAGCGGCTCAACCGCTGATCTGCCTGCAGGTACCTGCCGGCCGGGCCATCATCCTCATGATGCACCCCGCCCTGCCCTCGCTGGCAGTGTACCAGGTGAAAGCGGCTCCGTTCTTCGAGTGGGGCCGTTTTTACTACTGCATGTCAATCGAACAGCAAAAGAGCCCGCAAAGCGCTGTGGCTTGCGGGCTCTTCGTGAGATCTGCCGAACACGGCAAACCCGGGATAAATCCCCGGCACTGGTCAGGCGGTGCCGGAGGCTGCTCCAACACCGGCTGATCGCACCCAGGTTGCCTTGCAGGCAGACAGGATCTCACTCGACATTGAATCACCTCCTTTCGATTGGTTGAATTGCACCACCGATGCTACGCGCATGAAAATGTTCGTCAAATGAATTAACGCTCAGGCCGCACCGCTTTCGCGCCGGTTAAACCGGGACGGCCTGAACCCGGCCAATAGCGGCTCAGGCTCACCGGTGATCAGTTCAGCCGCCACCAGGCGCCCTGCCAACGGGCCGAGTGTGACGCCTGAATGCATTACGCTTACGTAAGCATCATCATGTGATGATCCCAGGCGCCCGATTGCCGGATAGCTGTCCACAGGCATCGGCCGGATACCGTGCTTGATCTTCTCGATGCGCAAGGTCCCTGCAAAGCGCGGCAGGCGCTGTTTCACCCGCTCAAGGATTGCCTCTGCTGCATCTGCGGCATCTTCGCCTTCATCCAGCGCGCCCGAATACTGGTGGCCGCACACCAGCCTGCCGTCGGGCAACTGCTTGAAGTGAACGTCCGGTGACCAGATGGTGCGCGACAGGACCGGCGGCAGCGGGTTGGTTTCGATCAGGATGCCCGGTTCGTTCTTCATGGGTATCGAGAAGCCAGCAGCGGCGGCAAGCTCACCCGTCATGATTCCGGCAGCAATTACAATATCTTGTGCCTCAAGTTCACCCAGCGGCGTGGTCAGTCTCCAGCCCTTGGCCGTCCGCGTCACGGCGCTGACAGGACAGCCTGCCACCACCCTGGCACCCGCGTCTCGTGCAGCGGACAGGATGACGCCCACCGCATGGCCCGCATCGATATGGCCTTCGTTCTCGAGCAGCAGTGCACGGGGCGGCAGGTCGGCTACCTCCGGTTCGAGCATGGCGAAGTCGTCACGGTCGATCACGCGGACCGCGTGACCGTACCGGCCGATCTCGTCGCACAGTGCCTGGAGCGCCTCGTCACCGGCTTCCCAGGTCAGCGACCCGCCCCACCTGGTTTGCAGTTTTCCGCCGAGAAGCTCATCCAGCTTGCGATGTTCGGCAATGGCGGCAAGGCGCAGCCGGTAATAGTCTTCACGCTCCACGAAGCTGGCGTTGATCCACCCCATCGACCGCGACGACGCGCCCGCTGCCGGTTCATGTGCTTCGATGATTGTGACGTCGGCACCGGCAAGCGCGAGTTCACGGGCGATGCAGGCCCCGATGATGCCGGCCCCGATCACGATGATTCGCTTGGCCATGCTCGAAACCCTCCACCCTGAAAAGGATACGCCCGGCAGGGGTTGCCGGGCGAATGTGCGTCAATTGCCGATCAGCGCCGCTCGATCAGATGGACCAGACTGGGCTGAAACCGTGCAAGCCTAGTGCGAGCTGAGCTGCTGCTCGATGCGTGTAATCTCATCTTTTAGCTGGAGTTTTCGCCGCTTCATCCTGGAAATTTCAACGTCATCCACCGAGGGGTGCTTCATTGCATCATTGATTTGCGCTTCAAGGTTCTGGTGCTTGGCACTCAATTCTTCCAGATGCGACTGAAGTGACATATTTATCCTCCTGATAGCGGTGAAGATGATACGTCATAAGTGTGTCATCATTCTGCCAGTTCGTCCATTGAAACAGGCGGTGCGACGCGTGCTGAGGTTTTCCGGTGATGAATGAAGGCTTGCAAAAGCCGCACAAAACCGGACAATCTGCCAGCTTGCAGCATTGGGGAAGGGCCAGAGGCCGACATGAACGGCATGCCTAGACGGGAAGAATTGACCGCACTGCTCAATGCCTTGAAGCAGCGCCATCGTGACCTCGACATCGCCATTGGCTCGCTTGAGGAAACCGGCACCGGCGACCAGTTGCAACTGCGCCGGTTGAAGAAGGAAAAGCTGGCCCTGAAAGACCGCATTGCCCGCATTGAAGACCAGATCCTGCCTGACATCATTGCCTGACAGCCACTTGTGCCAGGGCTGCCGGCGCTGCTTGCCAAACAATCATTGCGCCAGTGCCGCCTTTTCATATAATCGCGCGCTTTGCTGAACCGCTGAAAGCACGAAGTTCCCGCCAATGGCATCCACATCGCGCAAAGACGTCGCCATCATCATGGGCAGCCAGTCGGACTGGCCCACCATGAAACACGCCGCAGACACCCTCGAACAGCTCGGCATCGGCCACGAGTGCCTGATCGTCTCGGCCCACCGCACGCCTGACCGGCTCTACAAGTTTGCCACCGGCGCACGTGAGGCCGGTTACAAGGTCATCATTGCCGGCGCGGGCGGCGCTGCCCACCTGCCTGGCATGGCCGCCGCCATGACGCCGTTGCCGGTCTTCGGCGTGCCGGTTGAAAGCAGGACGTTATCTGGTATCGACTCGCTTTATTCTATCGTCCAGATGCCGGCAGGCGTGCCAGTCGGCACGTTGGCAATTGGCCGAGCTGGCGCGATCAATGCAGCAATTCTGGCAGCTTCCGTGCTGGCCTTGAGTGACCCCAACATTTCGAAGCGACTCGATACATATCGCGATCAACACTCCGCCGGCGTCAACCTGAAACCGGTGGACGAATGAGCCGCGCACGCGAGCTGCCGCTGTCGCGCGGAGCCACCATCGGCATCATGGGGGGTGGTCAGCTGGGCCGCATGCTGGCCATGGCCGCAGCACGTCTGGGCTTTCGCACCCACATTTTTGCACCCGCCGGAGACAATCCGGCCTTCGCGGTCGCCCACGCATGCACAGAGGCAGCCTTCGATGACCGCGCCGCGTTGCAGGAATTTGCGCAAGCCTGCGACGTAATCACCTACGAGTGGGAGAATGTGCCCGTCTCGGCCTGCGACATCATCGAGGCGACCTGTCCGGTGCGGCCCCGGCCGGACGTTCTGCGCGTCAGCCAGGACCGGATTGCCGAGAAGTCCTTCATCTCGGGCCTGCGCATTCCCGTGCCGGATTTCCACCCCGCCGCCTCCGTTGCCGAACTTGCAGAGGCCGTGTCGCACATTGGCCGCCCGGCCGTTCTGAAGACCCGCCGCTTCGGTTATGACGGCAAGGGCCAGGCCCGCATCAAGGATGACACGGATCTCGCCGCCGCCTTTGCCGAAATCGGCGAACAACCGGCCATCCTGGAAGCCTTCGTTTCGTTCCAGCGCGAGGTTTCGGTGATCGCCGCCCGCGCTGCCGATGGCGCTATCGCGTGCTTCGACCTTGCTGAAAACGTTCATGAAAACGGCATCCTGCGGTCATCCGCCGTACCGGCCAG
>CAYMJJ010000114.1:0-7933 GCA_964390445.1 uncultured Anderseniella sp. | reverse complement strand
ATATACATGAGAGCAGCACCGACGACTGGTGCAACGATAAACATGCTGACAAGGACCAGTCCGCTGCGGACGGCCCGTCGCCGATCACGGCTGGCGTTCATATGGCTCTGGCCATGAAAAAATTATTTGGTTGAGCCATCTAGATTGGGTTTGCGCCAAGTTTCGAGCCAAAGTTGAGTCACTCACCAAGAGGCAATTGGTGGGGACAGGGGTGGGGACTTGTTACATCATTTTCTATAACGTATTGAAATTAAACAAATAATAAAAAACATGTGGCGGAGGGGGAGGGATTCGAACCCCCGGGACCGTGAGGCCCAACGGTTTTCAAGACCGCCGCAATCGACCACTCTGCCACCCCTCCGAAGAGCTGTTACGCCGTACATTCAGATTTGGTCTTGCGGTCGCTGGTTTACCCATCTGACCGCTACCTTGCAAGCATCAATCAGGGCCGGGCAGGCCCGGACGCGACCCTCTCAATGGCTCGCAGCGGAATGAACCGTTGCCAGGGTTGGCGCGTTGATCATTCATCAATGGTTCACCATATCTGTCCTAGTGTGGCCACAGATGGTGGATATCAGACTCACACCTTACGAATGCAAAACGGTCCGGCTTTACATGAAAAACTTCACATCGTTTCTTGTCGCCTTGGCGCTTGCCGTGCTGGGTGCGGTTCACGTGGCATATGCCGTGGCGCCGGCCTCCCAGGGTGCTCAGGGCGTCTGGTCCGATGAAGATGGCAAGGCGAACATCAAGATTGAGCCGTGCGGGAGGTACTTGTGTGGCCACATCGTCTGGTTGTCCGAACCAGTCGATGAAAGCGGCCAACCCAAGGTTGACGTCAATAATCCCGAACCGTCCCGGCGCAACCAGCCTCTGATGGGCCTGACCATCCTCAGCAAGCTCGAGCCTTATGAAGGCGACAGGCAACTCAAGGGCCTGGTCTACAACGCCGAAGACGGCAAGGTATACGACGTCTACCTGGCTCCCAAAGGCTCGACCATGAACGTTGAAGGCTGCTTTGCCATGTTCCTGTGCGGCTCGCAGACATGGACGCGCGTCAAGTAAGCCGGTTGAACCGTTGCGATGCATTTACAATCACCAATTGTACGTGGCATAAGCAAATTCGGAATTTGATTGGGGGATTCATGTTCAACTACCGCACATTGCTGGCATTTGCCGCGCTGCTGGCCCTGTCGGCGCCGCTTCCGTCGATGGCGCAAACCGCCACGCCGGACGCAGAAGCTCCTGCCGCGCAATCCACTGCCGAGCAGGCCATCGACTATTCCAGCCTGCCGTATCGTGAAAGAAGCGCATTGGCAGGAAAAGGTGATGTTGGAGCCCAGATGGCGCTGGCGAGGGACCATCTGGCCGGAGATAACGGCGCGCGGAAGAGCGTGACCAGTGCCGCACGCTTCCTGACCATGGCTGCCGAGAAGGGCAATGCCGAGGCCCAGTACATGCTGGCCGAGTTGCTGATGGAGGGCGGCGGCGGCCTGGCCGCGAAGCCCGAAAGTGCACTGACGTTGTACGCCAGCGCCGCCGACAAGGGCAACACCGAAGCCGCCTACAAGGCCGCCCATGGCTACCATTACGGCACCGGTGTCCAACCTGATACTGCAAAGGCCGTGACCTACTATACCATGGCCGCCGATGCCGGCAGCATACCGGCCAAGAACAATCTTGGCCTGTTGTACCTAAAGGGCGATGGCACCGACCGCGACCTGTCGATTGCCTTCCGCATGTTCGAGGACACCGCCAAAGCCGGCAACTCATGGGGTCAGAACAATCTGGGCGGCATGTACGAGATGGGGTGGGGCACGAAAAAGGACCTGGCCAAGGCCCTTGATCTCTACGAGAAGTCGGCGAATGCCGGCAATGAGCAGGGCAAGCAAAACCATGCCCGGCTCAAGGCCGTGATGGCAGCGTCTGCTGCGGCAGCACCTGCTGAGCCGGCTGCAGACACCTCCTCATCAGGGACAACCGAAACGGTCGAACCAGCTTCACCTTCCAGTGAAGGCAACTCCGCCTCAACCAACTAGAACGTCAGCTGATAGACTTGCGGACAAGTCCGGAAAGGTCCGGCACCGGTCCGCCGTCAGCCATGGACAACACCTCGTCGATGAGGCGGTCAGGGTTTTTGAGGCCGCCGTGATCGAGCAGGCCACGTGCCTTTTCGGCCAGCTCACCGGCAGACAATGGCAGTTCCGGGTCGCCGCGCGCGTCCGCAACTTCCTGCGCCAACTCGCTGCCGTCGCTCATGGCCAGCACCACGCGGCTGCCCCAGTGAACCGGGTAGGCGCTGGCGAAGGTGTCTGCCGTGGTCACGGATATGCGGCTGCGCAGATCCGCCAGGCGGGTGCGGGCCTCTGCCTCGAAGCTGTCAAATATCACTTCACCATCGGCAAGTGCGGCGGCAACGCAATGCTGCAACGAGAACTTGCCATCGTAGGGGCTGGTGACGGTGGTGCGATCGCACAGGTCGAGGGCGGCCTGGTAACACTCGACCCTCACAGAGCGGATGTTGCGCGCACCACCGGCGCGTTGGTAGAGCGTCAACGCGCAATCGATGGCAGGGTGGGTGTGCCGGCACGACGGCCACGGCTTGATCGAGGTCTGGTGCACCTGCCACGACTCGTCCGGCATTGGTACAAGCTGGCTCGGGTCCGGATCAGGGCAGGTGGCCTTGAAGAACCCGCGCTTGCCTTCAAGGATCGTCGCTGCGCCGGTAAACCCTTGTGCCGCGAGTGTTGCGGCAACAACGCCGGCCTCGGCACCGCGACCCGCATGAAGATGTTTGGTTTCAGCGCCTGTGTCGAGGAATTCCCACAGCCCGGCGGATTGCGAGCCTGCATTGCCAAGTGCATGGATTGTTTGGGTTTCATCCAGGTTCAAAAGATCGGCGACAGCCATCGCCGAACCGAACGGCCCGCAAGTGGCGGTATTGTGCCAGATGCGGTAATGCGCCTGCCCGACACTCATGCCAACCCGGCAACAGGCCTCAAAACCCTTCAGCACGGCGGTCAGCGCAGCGCGGCCATCGTGACCCGCTGCCATGGCCAGCACGGCGGGAACCACAACGCAGCCAGGATGCACAACGGACGCGCGATGCAGGTCATCCACCTCAAGAATGTGGCACAAGGCCCCGTACAGAAACGATAATCTTGCCCTGTCGATGGCCTCCGATCCAGCCAGCTGCTCCATCGAGCGTTGCCATGCGAGCAACTTCCGGCCCGGCCCGCTGTTGCGGCCTGCCACCAGGTTCGCAACGGCATCAAGGGTGAACAGGGCCGCTGCTTCAAGGTCCCTGGCGTCGATGCCGCGGGCATTGATGGCCTCCACCAGTTGTCCTGTCAGCGACGGGGTGAATGCAGTGGCGGACTGTTGCTTGTTCATACGGGGACCTAAGCTTCGTTGAAGGCCTTCCATCACGCCATTTAACGCGGATGACCTTGCCAATTAAACCAAGTTTTAACTGTGTTTGGGAACCCCTCCTTTACCGGTCCGGCGCAAAGGTAACTCAACTTTTAGCGGATGCATAAGTGTCCCGTTTTCCATGTTTCGCAAGGCGAGGCGGCCGCCGGCAGCATGGGCCGGCCGCAATTGTCAGGGGTTGTCCAGTTCATGTCCACACGCACCGATCTCAAGCTGCCGAACCGCAGTCACCGTGGTTACTACATCGTCGGAGCAGGGTTGCTGTGCGCCATCGCCGTCACGCTTGCCGGCTGTTCCGGGTCAGGCGGGGGCAAGCAGGACCCGTTCGCTGGCGTCGGCTCGCCATACTGGCAGGATTCCAAGGGTCCGATGCCCAAGGGTGGCGGGCGCCGCCACGTTGGTAAGCCTTACGAGGTTGCGGGCCAGAAGTTCTATCCACATCACGACCCGAACTACGACCGCACCGGCGTTGCTTCGTGGTACGGCCCCAAGTTCCACCGCCGCATGACGTCGAATGGCGAATGGTTCGACATGGAGCAGATGACTGCGGCACACACCACCATGGAATTGCCAAGCTATGCCAAGGTGACGAACCTCGAGAATGGCCGCTCCGTCATTGTCCGGGTCAACGACCGCGGCCCATTCGTCAACAATCGCATCATCGACATGTCGAAGCGCTCGGCAGATGCGCTTGGCTTCCGTGGCAAGGGCAAGGCCCAGACCCGTGTGCAGTACATTGGCCCGGCACCAATCAAGGACCCGCATTACGGTCACCTGGCTGCAATGAACCAGGAGCTTGAGCGCGGCACGCCATTGCGCAACATGATCGCCGGGGCTGATCTGCGCGATGGCCGCTATGGCTCGGAAACGCCGACCCTTGTCGCAGCTTCCACGTCGTCCAGCACAGCAAGCATTGCCCCAGCCTCGGCCGATGCAGGGTATTTCGTGCAGGTCGCAGCATTCTCCGACCCGTCAAATGCGCAGCGTACAAAGGCTGACCTGTCGGACCTGGGCAACGTACAGGTGGACGCCACCGAAGGCAGCTACGGCCAGATCTTCCGGGTCCGGCTTGGACCCCTGGCGGATGAAGCTCAGGCACAGGCTACCCTCGACGCGGTGCGTTCTCGCGGTCACCACGACGCACGCCTGCGCACTGCCAGCCGATAAACCTGACCACTGACGGAAATGTCAGGCAACAGACCCCGCGCTGATGGTTGAAACCTTGCGCGCGCGCGCTTACCCTTGCCTGACATGTCAAAAAGCTCAAACGACGGCAAGTTCCGGGCACCACGCTCGCGCCTTCAGGCAGCATTGATGCTGCTTGCCGGAGTTGTGATGACAGTGGCCGCAATTCTTGCGGTGCCTGCGGGCACGCTGCGCGCCCAGTCTGCCGACTTCAGCACCCGCGCCGAAAATGCCATCCTGATCGACAGCCGGTCCGGCAAGGTCATGTTCGCAAAGGACCCTGACGCCACCATCGCGCCTGCCAGCATGACCAAGGTCATGGCCATGCTGCTGGTGTTCGAGAAGCTGAAGGAAGGCCGGCTTTTGCTGACAGACACGTTTGCTGTGTCGGAAAACGCCTGGCGCAAAGGTGGCGCGCCGTCCGGCGGTTCGACCATGTATGCGGAACTTGGCTCGCGCATTGCACTTGGTGACCTCATCAAGGGTGTGATCATCCAGTCGGCCAATGATGGTGCGATCGTCATTGCCGAAGGCGTGGCAGGATCAGAGGAGCGTTACGCCGCCGACATGACAGCGCGGGCGCGTGAACTGGGGCTTACCGTCTCAACCTTCAAGAACGTCACCGGATTGCCGGCTGAAGGTCATGTTTCCTCGGTGCGGGAACTGTCCAGCCTGGCGCGCTACCTGATCGAGGTGTTTCCCGATCAGTACAAGCTTTACTCGGAACCCGAGTTCACCTGGAACAATATCCTGCAGCGCAATCGCAATCCGCTGCTCGGCAACTATCCTGGCGCGGACGGGGTCAAGACGGGTTTCATCAGCGAAGCAGGCTACGGCATGATCGGCTCTGCCATGCGGGATGGCCGGCGGTTGATAGTCGTGGTGGCCGGCCTCAAGTCGCCGCGTGAACGCGCCGAGGAAGCGACACGGCTGCTGGATTTCGGGTTTAGCCAGTTCCGCCCGATCCGGCTGTACGCAGCAGGTGATGCGGTCGCGCAGGCGCGGGTTTGGGGAGGCGAAGCCTCGACCGTGCGGGTGGTTGCGAAGACGGACATCACCACGCTGCTGTCTGAAGCGGAAAAGGCAACGGCAGAAGCCCAGTTCGTCTATACCGGCCCGCTGGTTGCACCCGTCAGGGCAGGCGATCAGGTCGGCAAGGTGAACATACTGGCGGACGGACGGCTTGTCACATCGGCACCGGTGTACGCCCGAGACAGTGTCAACGAACTCGACAGCATCTGGAACAGGGCGCTTGATTCAACGCTTTTCATGTTACTGGGCGGTTGATAGTTTCCGCGCCCATGAAGGCGAAGTTCATCACACTTGAAGGTGGCGAGGGCGCGGGCAAGAGCACGCAGATGAAGCTGCTTGCGGCGCGGTTGCAAGCGGCAGGCGTGGACGTGGTGACAACCCGTGAACCTGGCGGCACGGCCGATGCCGATGCCCTGCGCAGCCTGCTGGTCAACGGCGAACCGGACCGCTGGAGCCCGGCTGCCGAAGCACTGCTGAACTACGCCGCGCGCGACAGTCACCTGACGCAGGTTATCCGTCCTGCACTGGCGGCAGGCCGCACTGTTGTGTGCGACCGGTTTGCCGATTCTACACGCGCCTACCAGGGCATTGCCGGGATGGCCGGGCTGGACCTGGTAGAACAGCTTGACCGCATCATTGTTGGCGATACACAGCCAGACCTGACGCTGATCCTTGATCTTGATCCGGCAGCGGGTCTGGAGCGAGCAGGCTTGCGTGGGGGAGCCGACAGGTTCGAGAAGAAGGGCCTGGCCTTCCACGAGGTGCTGCGCGAGGCGTTCCTGCAGATTGCACGGGACAACCCTGATCGGTGCCGGGTGATCGATGCCTCGCTGCCTGTTGATCATGTTGCCGGACAAATATGGGCCGCCGTCGCGCCTGAACTGGCAGAGCAGGGCGCATGAGCACAGACGACGAAGAACCCGATCCACGCGAAACGCCGATTCATCCGCGTCGCCAGCGAATGCTCGCCGGGCACCTTGATGCTGAACGCCGCCTGCTGGACGCCTATGCGTCGGGCAAGTTTCATCACGCGTGGTTGCTGACGGGTCCAAAGGGCATCGGCAAGGCGACGTTCGCCTACAGGCTGGCGAAGTACCTGCTGCAGTATCCGGACCCGGCAGCGGCACCACGGGACTCGCTGGCCGTTCCGCCGGACAGCCCGGTCGCCGCGCAGGTGGACGCGCGCGCACACCCTGACTTGCTGGTGATTGAGCGAGAGGCCGACAAGGGCAAGCTGAAGGCCGGCATCAGTGTCGAGACGAGCCGCAAGGCCGCAGCGTTCTTTTCCAAGACCGCTGGTGCCGGTGGTTGGCGTGTCGCGATTGTGGATGCGGCGGAGGACATGAACAACGCCGCAGCCAACGCGCTTTTGAAGACGCTGGAAGAACCACCGGCGAAGTCAGTGTTCATCCTGGTATGCAACCAGCGCGGACGGCTGTTGCCGACCATCAGGTCGCGTTGCATAGAACTGGCCATGCCGCGGTTGAGCGACGATGAAACCAGGGCAGCACTCGAAGCCCTGCCATCCGAGGAAGCCGCGCCGGCGCTCAAGCAGCTTGCGTTTGCGCAAGGTAGCCCCGGCTTTGCGCTGTCATTGGCCGAAACCGGTGCAGGCAGGATTTTTGCCCGCTTTACCGAAGCTGCAGCGCGCGGGCGCATCGATGAGGCGACCCGCATCGGAGTTGCCAGTGACCTTCACGGTCGTGGCACCGATGACCGGTTCCGCATCTTCTGCGACCTTCTCGATGGCTGGATAACATCCACGGCACGGGCTGCCGTCCGCAACCCGGATGCTGCCGGGCAGGGGCTGGAACTGGCCCGCGCGCACGAGGCAATCGGTCATAGCATTCGCCAGACAAATGCCCTAAACCTCGACCGCCGCCTGACTATGGTGCAGGCGTTTGACCTGATCGACAAAGCCCGCCGGGCCTGAAGAAAACACGATGAGCGACAAGCCCACATACTACATCACGACAGCCATTTCGTACCCCAATGGCGCGCCCCATATCGGCCATGCGTATGAAGCGCTGGCCACTGATGCGCTGGCAAGGTTCAAGCGGCTGGATGGCTTTGACGTGCTGTTCGTGACCGGCACCGACGAGCACGGTCAGAAGATCCAGCAAACGGCTGCGCGCGCCGGCAAGTCACCGGCTGAATTCGTCGATGAGATGGCGCCCAAGTTCGAGGAAATGGTCAAGGCGCTGAACTGCTCCAACGATGATTTCATCCGCACCTCCGAGCCGCGCCATTATGAAACCGTAACCGAACTGTGGAAGCGCATGGC
>CAYMJJ010000113.1:0-7933 GCA_964390445.1 uncultured Anderseniella sp. | reverse complement strand
CAACACCGGTGCGACCTGAAGTGGCCCGTGTTTCCTCCTAATCAGCTCACGCGAGCTTCGCTTGCGCGAAGCCGCTGCGCATGCGCGGGTAACAAGAGGCGTGGAGGAGCGAAGCTCCGACAGGGACCAACATAAAGGCCCGCCTCGCAGTCGCTCGGATTGGTCCATGCCTCGAGTTGAAGTCGCTTCTGTGCCCCGGATTTATTCCAGGGCCCAGACTGGATCCCGGCACAAGGCCGGGACACAAGAACTGCGGACTGCCTGCTCACTCTTGCCTCTACACCCTACTCCCCATCCCCTGCCCGACCTGCTACTCATTGCCGGACCAGCAACAACACCAACCGGGGTGACACATGGCCGAGTGCCGCACGATCGACCTGCCGAAATACGCAATCGGCACCCAGCACAGCCTCAAGGCCTGGCATTTCGGCACGCCCGGCGCGCGCCCCAAGGTCTACATCCAGGCCGGCATCCATGCCGACGAGCTGCCCGCAAACCTTGTCGCTGCCCGTCTTTTGCCATTGCTGCAACAGGCAGACGCGGAAGGCAAGATCGCCGGCGAAGTCATCCTCGTGCCGGTCGCCAACCCGATCGGCTTCAACAACGTCGGCTTGCGCAGCTTCAATGGCCGCTACCACTTGCCATCCGGCGAAAACTATAACCGCAACTTTCCCGACGTGAGCGAGGCGGTCCTGGCCGCCATTGACGGGCGCATGGCCAATGGCCGAGAAGCAGACCTTGCCACCGTGCGCGCCGCCATCGCCCGCGCGCTGGACAATGCCGCGCCGTCCAACGAGGCGCAGGCCCTGCGGCTGGAACTGATGAAGATGGCCTGCGATGCCGACATCGTGCTCGACCTGCACACAGACTCAGACGCCGAGATGCACCTCTACCTCGATGAGGACCATTGGCCCGAGGCCGCCGACCTTGCCGCGCTGCTGGATGCGAAGATCGTCATGTTCGCGCGCGCCTCCGGCGGCGGCCCGTTCGAGGAAACCATCGCCTGGCCCTACGTGAAGGTGCGAGAGATCTATGGCGCGGATGCCATCGACCTGCCGCTGACCGTAGTGGTGGAACTGCGCGGCGAGTACGACACCAGCCATGCGCTGGCCCAGCAGGATGCAGCCGCCTTGCTCGCCTTCCTGCAGGCGCGCGGCGCGATCAAAGGCAAGGCGGACGTACCCTCGTTCACCGGCATGGCCGGGCCGTTTTCGGCAACGCAGACGTTGCGCTGCACCGCCGCCGGCATCATCGTGTTCACCGCCGGGCTTGGCGACATGGTCGAGCCGGACCAGGTGCTGGCCGAGATCATCGACCCGCTGGCCGATCCGCAAGACGCCGTTGCCGCCCAGATCCGTGCGGCAGGCAAGGGCCGATTCTTCGCGCACACCAACCAGCGCCTTGCCTGGCCCGGCGAGGTGATCGGCAAGGTGCAATGCGAAGCACCGCTGCCGGAGCGAAAGGGAAAGCTGCTCTATGACTAGACGCCTGCTCGCCATCTCCTTTGCTGCTGTCACGGCGTTGAGCGCACCCGCATTGGCCGTTGAAACGGGCAAGCCGCGCTTCACCACGCTGGTATTGTCGAAGTTCTGCAACTCGGCCCACGGCGGCGGCTACGATGACGGCATCTGCGCCGGCTTCATCACCGGGGTGGCCGACGCGATGATGCTGGAACCGGGCATGGAGAACAAGCTGTGCATGCCGCGCAATTTGTCCACGGCAGATTTCTCGAAGCTCGTTACGCGGCATCTGGCGCGCCGGCCCGAACTGCAACAGCAGCCAGCGGCCCCTGCCATACGCGAGGCGCTGCTGGCGGCCTATGCGTGTTGATGAATTGAGTCAGGCGAGATGGGTCAACACACTGAAAAATGGACTTAATCTTGTTTCAGCACAATCGCCTGGGCAACGACGCAGTGTTCGCCGTTATGGGTGATTGAAGGTGAGCCGTACAGTTCGTAACCATCATCCAGCGCCGCCGAAACGCGCTCGCAGAACGCGCGGTCGTCCTTGCCGGTCAGAAGGCGGTATCGCAGTTTGTCGCTCATGGCTTCCGGTCCGTGATTGTGGGAGTCAGTCGCGCGAGAACACGGCGCGAATGTGTGGGATTTCCCGGTCGCCGTCACGCACGACGATCGACTGGAAGGTGCGCGGGGTCAGCCCGAGCGAGGCAAATGTCATCACCTGCGAGCGCGCCAGCGGCCATGGCGGACCGGTCACCTCGCTGCCTTCCTCGCGTGAACGGCAGATCACCAGCAGCTTGCCGCCCGGCGCCACAAAACTGGCAAGTGACGGAAACGCCTGGGTCTGCTGGGCCTCCTTCAGCGCCTGCAGGGTGTAGGTTTCGTGCACCAGGTCAAATGCCCCGCGCCACTCGTCCGGCGGATCGAACAGCGACGCGGCGGTGTAGGTAACCCGGCTGTGCGGATGGCGCTTCATGGCCCACTCCACCGCAGCGGGCGACAGGTCGAATGCGGTCACCTCGTAGCCTGCAGCAGACAGCGCCTCGGCATTGTCGCCCAGCCCGCAGCCCACGTCGAGGCACCGGCCTTCGTGGATTTCACCGGAGCGGGCAATCCATTCGGCCAGCGCCGGGTGCGGTTCCTCGTCGGCCCACGGCACCTGCGCCGTGTCGCCGGCTGCGTTCTGGTAGACCTCGTCAAACCACGCCAGCGGCTCGCCGCGCGCTTCCGCCTCGGCCTGCAGGCTGCCGGTGCGCTGGCGGGCCTGTGCGCGCCGTTGCGAGAAGTCATCGGAGGTGGTCATGGCTGTGATGTTCCTGCCCCGGCCGGTGACGTATCGCCGCCGCCTTCAGCCTGCTTGGTCCAGCGGCCTTCATTGTTCTGCCGCCAGTAGAATGCTTTCAGGCCGGGCGTTGCCACGACCTCCTTCCACAAGGTGCGGGCTTGTGAAACTGCCGTCTCGTCGGCACCGTCGAACAGCACCATCAGCTTCTCAAGGCCGCCCGTGTCGGCGCAGCGTGCACCATCCAGCAGGAAACGGACCTTCGCACCGTTGGGCGCGTCATCCCCGTGCGTCAGCCAGACCGGTTGCTGGTCTGCATGGCCGTCTGCGGCACAGCCGTGGGCAATGAACGCGTCGTCACGCCAGGTCCAGATCGCCTGCGATATCTCGTCAAGCCGATCGGGGCCGGCGCACTGCACGACGGCGCGCCAGCCGCGCTCCAGCGTCTTCTGCAGAAGTTCGGGCAACAGCTCTTCGCAGCGCGCCCGCTCAAGATGATAGAAAAGGACTTCGGTCATGGTTTCACCGGCCAGACAAACCCCGCACGAGTGCTGTGGTCAAGCAGAAATGGACTGTTCAAAGGCTGCCCCGGCATGGTTACCTGTGGTCCGGATCGGGTGAAACAGGCTTTGAGGGCTTGAATTGATGACACTATCGTGGAAACCGGTTTTCGCAGCAATGGTGATGCTGGCGGCATCCGTGCTGCCTGCGGCGGCTGCCGGTGTATGCAATTGCTGCGGCCCCTCCATCGAGGAAATGTGCAAGGGTGCATGCGCTGACATCAACGTGGAAGGCCAGGCGTGCCGCCCCGCACCATGGTTTGGCGACGCATCGCTGATCGGTGGCGAAAAACCGCTCAACGGGTTCAGCTACAAGGGCCTCAACCTCGATGATGCCACCAGACAGGAGCTTGAAGCCATTCGCGTCTGGGTCGAGCGTGAACGCCGCGCCGCCGAGGACCGTGCACGCAAGGTGCGCCGCGACGTCAGGCGTGGACGCGCCGGCAAGGACGAGTTCGACGCCGCCGAAGCAGAACGCCTGGAAGCCGTGGTCAATTATCAGCACACCGTGCAGGCCTACATCGCCGCCCTGCGCAAGTAGCCCGGCGCTTTTGCAGTGTTTATCCTGACGTAAGAGTCAGTCTTCGTACTTGTCGCGCACGAGTTGGTCGAGAAGCCGCACGCCCCAGCCGCCGCCCCATGACTGGTTGATCGGGGTTTTCTTGCTGTCCATCGCCATGCCAGCCACGTCAAGATGCGCCCACGGCACGTCGTTGACGAAGCGTTGCAGGAACTGGCCGGCGGTGATCGAACCGGCGTGACGGCCGCCGATGTTCTTCATGTCGGCGATGTCGCTGTCGATCAGTTTGTCGTATTCCGGTGCCAGCGGCAGGCGCCAGACCTTTTCCTGGGTAGCCTGGCCCGCCGTTGAAAGCTGGGCGGACAGCTTGTCGTCATTCGAGAACAGGCCGGCGAATTCCTTGCCCAGCGCCACAAGGATCGCCCCCGTCAGCGTGGCAAGGTTGACCATGAACTTCGGGTTGAAGCGATTCTGCGTGTACCACAGCGCATCTGCCAGCACGAGGCGGCCTTCTGCGTCAGTGTTCAGCACGGCGATGGTCTGGCCCGACATCGAGGTGACCACGTCGCCGGGCCGCTGCGCCAGCCCGTCGGGCATGTTCTCGACCAGGCCCACCACGCCAACCGCATTGACCTTTGCCTTGCGGCCGGCAAGAGCAGCCATCAGCCCGGTGACGCAGGCAGCGCCGCCCATGTCGCCCTTCATGTCCTCCATGCCGCTGGCCGGCTTGATCGAAATACCGCCGGTGTCGAAGGTCACGCCCTTGCCGACGAAGGCGACCGGCTTGTCGCCCTTGTTGCCACCTTCCCAGTTCATCACGACCAGGAACGGCTTGTTTGGCGAGCCTTGCGCCACACCCAGCAGCGCACCCATGCCGAGCTTCTTCATCTGCTTCTCGTCGAGCAATTCGACTTTCAGACCAAGCTTGCTCAGCTTCTTGATTTCATTGGCGAAGTTTTGCGGCGTCAGGTGGTTCGCCGGTTCGTTGACGAGGTCGCGCGCAATGTGCACGCCGGTCGCGACAGCGTCGTATTCAGCATAGCGGGCGCGGGCATCGGCAGCCTTGTCACACAACACCTTGAGCGTGCCGAGAGGCTTGGTCGAGTTGGCCTTTTTGGTCTTGTATTTTTCGAACGAATAGACGCGCAACCGAATGCCGGAGGCAATGCGCGCAGCGATTTCAGCTGCCTCGATCTTGCCGGACGCCGGCAGGCTTGCCACCAGCGTTGCAGACGTCAGACCGGCCGACTGCAGTGCACCAGCCAGCGCGCCGCCAGCGTATTCGAGCCGCGTCGCATCAAGTTCGCCCGGCTTGCCGGTACCGGCAAGGATCACACGGTCAACCTTGCTGCCGGAAGGCGTGATGACGTCCAGTGTCTTCTCATTCTCGCCCTTGAAGCCTGCCACCTTTATCGCATTGGCAATGGCGCCGCCGCACGCCTCATCGACGGCCATGGCGTCATCGGAGAGTTTGCCGCCTTCACCGACCAGGACAGCAACGGCACCGGATTTCGGCAAGGCGAACGAGGAGAACGAAACTTTCATGAAATCTTCCTTTGGCAACCGGAGGGAGATCCGGGATTCGGCTTGAGACGTGCTGACAGTTGCGGAACCGCCCCGAAACGGTGCCGCCAGCGCACTGCGGGATTGCCCATTAGTAACCGCCCGAACCGGCCGTTGCAATGGCTGCGCAGGGCCGCTGCAACCAGCCTGGCGCAGCCGCTTCATGAATGGTTAACTGTCGGATGAAATGGCGTGAATCAGCACCTTGAAAAACTTAAAAAAGTCTTGTCAAGGCCTTCTCTTGAGTGCGCAAAACAGGCTACAAGTGAGCATGTCTGAAAAGCATGTCCGCACGGCAATCTGATGCGGGCGGTTTTTCGTTGGCTGCGCAACATCGGGTTGATCGGCGCAGCCGGTACGGTTTGCCTGCATTGCAGGGGTTTGGCTGGCTGGATTGTGTCGCGGTTGAGGGGCCGCTATCCAGCCTTGATCACAGGGGAAACGGCATAGCGAAAGCGCCGAAATACGCAAGGGCGAGCGGTTTTCCGCTTCACGCGCGCGCGCGTACACACGTGAGCGTGTGGGCGGTCGCGCGGTCGTATGCATGGATGCTCGTTGCCCTGCTGGTGGTTCTGCTTGCCGGCACCGGTACAGCTCACGCCGTCAAGTCGGATTTCGAGAAGAGCTTCGTCTACGACCAGCAGGATTTCCTCGATATCGCTCCTGCTCCGTCGACAGCCCCCCAAGACAAGACGCCGCCGCGCGGTACCCGCGTCGATGTCGATGCGGACCAGATCGTTTTTGATGATCGCGCCAACACTGCAGTTGCCACCGGTAACGTGGTGATGACCTACGGCAACTACGTGCTCATTGCGCGGCGGGTGACCTACAACCAGGACACCGACACGATGCGGGCCGAGGGCGAGATCCGGCTGCGCGAACCGGGCGGCAACATTCTCGAGGCGGACGTCCTCGAACTGCAAAACCGGTTCCGCGACGGCTTTGCCGAACACCTGCGGCTGCTGCTGACCAACGAGGCCGTGGTAACCGCCAGCTACGCCAAGCGCCGCGACGGCTACCTCACCGTCTACGATCGCACGACCTACACACGCTGCCGGACCTGCGTGACTGATGCCGGCACTCCCGCCTGGCAACTGGTTGCCTCGCAGACCACCCACGACGAGAAGGAACGCACGCTGTATCACCGCGATGCGCGCCTCGAGCTGCTCGGCGTGCCGGTGTTCTACTGGCCTTACCTGTCACACCCTGATCCGACGGTGAACCGGCGCACCGGCTTCCTGATCCCGCGGTTCAGCCATTCGTCGGTGTTCGGCTATGGCTACGAACAACCCTACTTCGTGAACATCGCGCCGAACATGGACCTGACGCTGATGCCGAAGTGGACTACCGAGCAAGGTCCGCTGATGCGCGCAGAGTTCCGCCATCGCCTCGCCAACGGCTACTACTCGGTCCAGGGTGCCGGTGCCTATCAGCTCAATCCTGACCAACGGCCAGCGCCGGGTGACGAGGAATGGCGCGGCTGGCTGCGGACGCAAGGCAAGTTCAACATCAATCGCTGGTGGCAATGGGGCTGGGACGGCACCATCGTGTCGGATGACACCTTCGGCCGCGAATACGACTTTGACGAGCGCACCGAGATTGCAAGCTATCTCTACCTGGACGGAATTCACGGCCGCAACTACACGACCGTACGGGCCTACAACTTCCAGGGCCTGCTGCAGACCGACGACCAGGATACGTTCCCGACTGCTGCCCCCTACTTCCGCCATGACTACACGTTCGACTTCCCCGTGCTGGGCGGTGAACTGGGTCTCAACACCGACATGTATGCGCTCGTGCGCAACATGGCGTGGGTGCCCTACGACACCAATCCGCAGACGTTAGACGTGGTGCAGGGCACACGCCAGTTGCGCGCCACGAGCCAGTTGCACTGGCGCAAGGAGATCGTCACTGATCCCGGCGTCATCATCACGCCGTTCGCCAGGGTGCGCGGCGACCTGCTGGTATCGGACAACGTGCCCACGCAACGCATCGACAACTCGGTGCCGCTGGTGCTTCAGGGCCAGCAGACAGACGGCCGTATCCTGCCATCAGGCGGACTTGACATGCGCATGCCGCTGGCCAAGTCGGACCAGCTTGGCACCCATGTGCTGACGCCGATTGCCCAGATCATCACCTCGAAGAACGAAGGCGACTTGTCGAAGTGGGGCAACGAAGACGCGATATCGTTGAACTACACGGCCACCAACCTGTTCCTCGAAAACCGCTTCAGCGGCAATGACCGCTATGAAGGCGGCACCCGTATCAATGCCGGTTTTCTCTACACTCTCGGCTTCCCGGAAGGCGGTTCGTTCAACGCCAGCTTCGGCCAGTCGTATCACATCGCCGGGCAGAACAGTTTTGTCGCCGGGTCTGGCCTGAACGGAACCAACTCCGATCTGGTCGGCGCCGTGTGGTTCCAGCCGGACGAGCACTGGAAGGTCAGCTACCAGGCCCGGTTCGACCCGGACAGCCTGTCAATGCGCGAACAGGACATTGGCGTCGCAGCGACGTTTGATCGCCTTAAAACTGCCCTCAACTACGTGAA
>CAYMJJ010000112.1:3606-8007 GCA_964390445.1 uncultured Anderseniella sp. | reverse complement strand
ACATTCGAAATAGGCCATTTCGGGCGCGTAGCCGGCCTCGACCAGCGTTTCGAACCCAGCCTGGATCAGGTGGGTGATGCCGCCGCAGAGCACCGCCTGTTCGCCGAACAGATCGGTTTCGCACTCTTCCTTGAAGGTGGTTTCGATGATGCCACTGCGGCCGCCGCCGACGGCCGAGGCATAGGACAGGGCGAGCGCTTTCGCAAAGCCGTTGCCGGTCGCCGCTGCGCCCTGCGCTTCCTGTGCCACCGCGATCAGGCAGGGGACGCCGCCGCCGCGCTGATATTCGCTGCGCACGGTGTGGCCGGGGCCTTTGGGCGCGATCATGATGACGTCAAGGTCGGGCCGCGCGTCGATCAGGCCGAAATGGATGTTCAGCCCATGGGCAAACGCCAGCGCGGTGCCGGGGCGCAGATTGGATTCCAGATCCTGATAATAGATTTTGGCCTGATGCTCATCGGGCGCCAGCACCATCACCACATCGGCCCATGCGGCGGCTTCGGCGTTGGTCAGCACCTTGAAACCTGCGTCCGCCGCCTTGGCCGCCGTCGCGCTGCCGGGGCGCAGGGCAATGGCCACCTCGGCCACGCCGCTGTCGCGCAGATTTTGGGCGTGGGCATGACCCTGGCTGCCATAGCCGATGATGGCGACTTTCTTGCCCTTGATAAGGTTCTGATCGGCGTCGCGGTCGTAATAGACTTGCATGATGAGTGTCTGTCCCTGCTGTGGGGCTGCCCGGCGAGCGCCGGGACCGTGTGTCCCCGGTGGTGATGGCCCCCGGCCTGCGCCGGGGAACGCTTAATTTTCCTCTGCCCCCCGCGCAATGGCGACGACGCCGGTGCGGCCCACTTCGACCAGCCCGCATTCGCGCATCAGGGCGATGAACCGATCAACCTTGTCGGACGTGCCGGTAATTTCAAAAATGAAGCTGGACAAGGTGGTATCGACCACCTTGGCGCGAAACACATCGGCCATGCGCAGCGCCTCGATGCGCTTGTCGCCAGTGCCCGCAACCTTGACCAGCGCAATCTCGCGTTCGACATGGGCGCCGCTGTCAGTGAGGTCGGTGACGTGATGCACCGGGACCAGCCGGTCCAGCTGGGCGATAATCTGGTCGATGACCGGCGGCGGGCCGCTGGTCACGATAGTGATGCGCGACAGGGCATGATCGGCGGAAATATCGGCGACGGTCAGGCTTTCGATATTATAGCCGCGCGCCGAGAACAGCCCGGTGATCTTGGCCAAAATCCCGGCTTCGTTATCGACGGTGACGGCCAGCACATGGCGTTCGGCCTTGGCCTGGGTAATCTTCATGGTCTGCCTTCCCCAAAAATAGGGACAGTCCCCAATTTCCAGAATAAATAGGGACAGTCCCCATTTTTTGTGGGGTGCGAAGGGGGGGTGAGAGCGGCGCGCATCACACCAGCGCCTTTGCTTCATCGTCCATCGTGCCCGACACCTGATCGGCCTGCAGAATCATCTCGGTATGGGCCGCGCCCGACGGGATCATCGGAAAGCAATTGGCCAGTTTCGCCACCCGGCAATCGACCAGCACCGGCCCGTCATGGGCCAGCATGGCGGCGATGCCATCATCCAGTTCGCCCAGCGTGTCGATGCGCAGCCCCTTCCAGCCATAAGCCTCGGCCAGCTTGACAAAGTCGGGCAGGCTGTCGCTGTAACTGTTGGAATAGCGGCTTTCATAGGTCAGTTCCTGCCACTGGCGGACCATGCCCATATATTCATTGTTCAGGATGAAGATCTTGACCGGCAGGCGGTATTGCGTCGCGGTGCCGAGTTCCTGAATGTTCATCTGGATGCTGGCCTCGCCCGCAATGTCGATAACCAGCGCATCGGGGTGCGCCAGCTGCGCGCCGATGGCGGCGGGCAGGCCATAGCCCATGGTGCCCAGCCCGCCCGACGTCATCCAGCGGTTGGGCTCTTCGAAATGGTAGAACTGCGCCGCCCACATCTGGTGCTGGCCCACTTCGGTGGTGATGTAGGTGTCGCGATCCTTGGTCAGTTCATACAGCCGCTGTACCGCATACTGCGGCATGATCACGTCCTTGCTCTCGCGATACTTCAGGCAGTCAACCGCCCGCCAGTTCTCGATCTCGGCCCACCAGGCCTTGAGCGCGGCCTGATCGGGCTGGGCATTGCGGGCCTTCCAGGCGCGTATCATCTGCGCCATGACGGTGCCGACATCGCCGATGACGGGGATGTTCACCTTGATCGTCTTGTTGATCGAGGACGGATCGATATCGACGTGGATCTTGATCGAACCCGGCGAGAACGCATCGGTACGCCCGGTGATGCGGTCGTCGAAGCGCGCACCAAGGCACACCATCACGTCGCAATCGTGCATCGCCATGTTGGCTTCATAGGTGCCGTGCATGCCCAGCATGCCGAGCCACTGCTTGTCGGACGCCGGGAACGCCCCCAGCCCCATCAGGGTCGAGGTGACCGGGAAACCCGTCATACGCGCAAGCTGGCGCAGCAGGTTGGACGCTTCGGGTCCGGAGTTGATGATGCCGCCGCCGGTATAGAGGATCGGCTTCTTCGCATTCGACATCACCTCGACGGCAGCCTCGATGGCAGCCGCATCGCCTTCGATCCTCGGCTTGTAGGTCTTGTGCTCGATATTGTCCGGCTTGACGTAGATGCCGGTCGCAAACTGCACGTCCTTCGGAATGTCGACGACCACCGGACCGGGCCGGCCATGCGTGGCGACATAGAATGCCTCGTGCAGGATGCGCGCCAGGTCGTTGACGTTCTTGACCAGGTAATTGTGCTTGGTGCAAGGCCGTGTGATGCCGACCGTGTCACACTCCTGGAATGCGTCGTTGCCGATCAGGTGCGTCGGCACCTGGCCCGTGATGCACACCATCGGGATCGAATCCATCAGTGCGTCGGTGAGGCCCGTCACCGCATTGGTCGCACCGGGACCGGACGTCACCAGAACCACGCCGCATTTGCCTGTCGAGCGCGCATAGCCTTCCGCGGCATGGGTTGCGCCCTGCTCGTGGCGAACCAGAATGTGGTTCACCTCTTCCTGCTGGAATATCTCGTCATAGATCGGCAGCACCGCACCGCCGGGATAACCGAAAATGTGTTCGACGCCCTGATCCTTCAACGCGCGCAGCACGATCTCTGCACCGGTCATCATCTCGGCTTCCTGGGCTTTGCTGTTCATGGTCTCGCTTCCGGCTTGAATATTCATCTGGTGCAGTTCTCTTTAAGCGGGGTTTGGCCAATAAAAAAGGCCCCCGAGGGAGCCATTTTCGCGCACCACCATATGCAGGCCAGCGTCAGGCTGGCCCGGGGGTGCGCGGTCGTACTACAATAAGGGTCGTCTTCATGGGATGGCACCATAGGTGCAAGCCTGTCGCCCCGTCAACACGTTTCACAAGTCAACGAAAAGACGGGGCTCAGCTCAGTTCAATCAGGCTGGCAGAACTTCCTGATACCGTCGTACGCAAGAAAGGTTCCGGTACGCGGGTCGAACGAGCGGTAATTCGCCGAGCACCAGTCATACCATTCGCCAGTCCACGGCTCGATGGCACCGCTCCGGTAAACCGGCTCCGGTGCGCGCGCACGCACGGGACGGTAGCGTTCCATGCAATCGTCATAGGCATCATCATAATGACGCTGCCACTTGGGCCCGGACCCCAGCGCGCCGCCAACTGCACCGGTCGACCCGCCTATGATGGCGCCGCGGCCGGCTCCCTGGCCACCACCGATGATGCCACCCAGCACCGCACCAACGGCGGCACCGCCAAGGCCTGAGCCTAGTGCGGCCTCGCCCCGGTTCATGCGGCTGTCTGCATACCGCTTTGCCTCGCGGTCACAGCGATGTTCCTGCGCAGCCGCTGATTGAACTCCGCCAGCGATGATCGTTGTTGCCAGCACCGCGCCAGCAGCCAGTTTGCAAACACTCGAAAACATGATCCCCAAATCCTCTTTTAAAGACCCCAATCGCTTTCAAACACGTTCTAGGCGCTGCCTGTGGCTTAATTGTGAGCAAAGTTTTACCAAAACCTTAACAGTGCATGCATGAAACCTTTAAAACATGACGCATGCGTCAACATATGCCCTGTCGAGGGGGTGATTTTATTTCCCCGATGTCGGAACCCGCAACCGGACCGCACGTTAACACTCCATCAATGCCCGGGGCGAACACCGACAGCAATAGGGCTGAGGTCTTCCGGGTGAACATGATTGGAGGACTATTCAGATGAACAAGCTTCTGCAGACCACCGCAATTGCACTGTTGCTCACCGTTCCTGGCGTTGCCTATGCCCAGAGCACCAACACCGGTACGGACACCAATACCCAGACACAGACGGATGCAACCCAGCCGGCAACGGGTGATACCAACACGACCACCCAGACCGACTCGATGCA
>CAYMJJ010000112.1:0-3506 GCA_964390445.1 uncultured Anderseniella sp. | reverse complement strand
ACCCAGACCGACTCGATGCAGCCGGCAACGGAAGACAACACCACTGCTACCCAAGGTTCCGCCACGACGCAGACCGGCGACTCAGAGCAGGCAAACCGGTCTTCCGGCACCGCCGTCTTCTGGACCTTCGAGGACGCCGAACGCCAGGGCGCCGTGCGCGCTTCCAACCTCATCGGCATGAATATCTACACTGTCGAAAGAGATATCGACGAGTCGGCATACTACAACACTGATGCCCGCCGCGACTGGGAAGACGTCGGCGAAGTGAACGATGTCATCCTGAACTGGGACGGCAGCGTCAGGGCAGTCATTCTTGGCGTAGGCGGTTTTCTCGGTCTGGGCGAGAAGGATGTGGCCATTGACATGTCAAGCCTCCGCCGTGTGCGCGAAAGCGGCGATAGCGACGACTGGTTCCTGGTCGTGAACTCGAGCAAGACCGCGCTTGAAACCGCACCGACCTACAGGCCAGCCAGCTGATAGCCATACTGCTGCAAGACTGACCGCCGGCGGTTCCTCACGGGACCGCCGGTTTCCTGTTGCCCATTGTAATGCCGTATACGGCAAATGTTACTGTTCACATGCCCCATAACCTGGCGGACAATCGGTGCCGGACAGAATCACTGTCCGCTTTCGTCAAATTCGGGGGAACGACATGACAAACAAGCTTGCAGCAGAACTGTTTGGTACTTTCTGGCTCGTGCTGGGCGGCTGCGGCAGCGCCGTTCTTGCTGCCGCCTTTCCGGTGGTAGGCATCGGCCTGCTCGGCGTCTCATTCGCATTCGGCCTGACCGTGCTGACCATGGCCTATGCGGTGGGCGGCATTTCCGGCGGCCACTTCAATCCGGCCGTTTCCATCGGTCTTGCCACTGCCGGCAGGTTTTCGTGGGGCGACGTGCCGAAATACGTCATCGCCCAGTGCATTGGCGCGGTGTTGGCGGGCCTCGTCCTGTATCTCATCGTCTCGGGCAAGTCCGATTTCACCTCAACCGGCGGCTTTGCCGCCAATGGCTATGGCGAGCATTCACCAGGCGGCTTCTCGCTGACCTCCGCCCTGATCACCGAGATCGTAATGACGGCTTTCTTCCTCATCATCATCCTCGGCGCGACCAGCGCGACGGCACCTGCCGGCTTTGCGCCGATTGCCATCGGTCTCGGCCTGACGCTGATCCACCTGATCTCCATCCCGGTCACCAACACTTCGGTCAACCCGGCCCGGTCACTGGGCGTCGCCCTGTTTGCCGACGGCTGGGCAATGCAGCAGTTGTGGCTGTTCTGGCTTGCACCCATCGCCGGTGCCGTCATCGGTGCGCTGGCCTGGCGCGGCTTGCTGTCCAACCGGCAGGCGGACACCCCGCAAGCGGGCAGCAAGACAGGCGCCACCGCCTGATCACAAACTCTCGCCTGGCGGCTCCCTGAGTGGAGCCGCCGGTGCACATCGGGGGCAGCGGAACTTCGACCGCGCCGGAACGTTGACTGTGTTAACGTCCGTATTGCGATACCATGACCGACAGAAAGCTGACAGTTCAATATTCC
Source organism: uncultured Anderseniella sp. (assembly GCA_964390445.1). Classification (GTDB taxonomy): domain Bacteria; phylum Pseudomonadota; class Alphaproteobacteria; order Rhizobiales; family Aestuariivirgaceae; genus Anderseniella. The sequence goes on along the minus strand of CAYMJJ010000112.1, from coordinate 1,973 downwards.
AGGGCGCGCCCCTGGCTGCTTGTCGCGATCACCGTCATCCTCACCGGCTGGGCCTTGCAGGCCACCGGCAGCTTCATGATCCCGGTGGTGTTTTCTGTGTTCCTTGCTTTGCTTGTGGCACCGATAGACCATTGGGTCGCAAGCAGGGTGCCGGGCAAGCTCGCCTTTCTGGGCCACGTCGCAGCCATGGGCGCCATCCTGACGGTGATACTGGTGTTCGTTGGCTTCATCTGGTTTGCCGCACAACAAACGGTCGAGCGGTTTCCGGACGCTACCAGTGGCGGCTCACTGCTGCCCGACATCAGCGAACTTTCCGGCGAACAGGAAAGCTCGTCAACACAGGGCGAGAACAATCCGCTGGCGTCGATAACCCCCCACCCGACAGACGAAGCAACTTCATCCGACGAGCAGCTATCCTCGTTCGAAAGAAGCTTCAGACAGATCGAGCAGATATTTCTCGCCACGGGCGGGTCATTTGTGGGATGGCTGGGGTCTTGGGCCTCCAGCATCGCATCACAAACGCTCAGCGCCGTCGGCACGACACTGATGGCGGTGATCCTGGTCATCTTCCTGACCCTGATCATGCTGATCGAGGCAAGTACCTGGCAGCAGAAAGTCGTCAACGTGCTCGACGACCAGGCCCGCGAGGACGCGATGAACTCGATCCAGATCATCGCGGACCGGCTGCGCAGCTACCTGCTGGCGCGCACCATCATCGCGGCACTCACGGCCGGTATGTACGCCGGGTGGCTTTGGATTTTCGGCGTTGACCTCCTCGTGGTGTGGGCACTGCTTGCCTTCCTGCTCAGCTACATCCCGACGTTCGGCTCGCTGGTGTCGGGCGCGCTGCCGGTCATCTACGGCTTCGTGCAGAAGGACTTCGGCACGGCCATGGCAATCGGTGCCGGCATCCTGGCCATCGAACAGGTGATGGGCAACTACGTCGACCCGCGCGTGCAGGGCCGGCAGGTCTCGCTGTCATCGCTGGTCGTGCTGGTCACCTTGCTGGTGTGGACCTGGATGTGGGGCGTGGCAGGTGCCATCCTGGCGGTGCCGATCACCATCGCCGCCATGATCATCTGCGCCCACATTCCACCGTTGCGATCCTTTGCGCTGATACTGAGCAATGCCAGCGACTTCGACGAGCTGGACCGTCAGACAAGTGGCCAGACCGGGCGTGGAATGCGCGAGTAGGTCAGCGTCTCCAGCCGCATCGAGGCAATGCCGCCGGCATCCACCAGCAGGGTGTCGCGGGCAATCGGACCATAGGCGGCCTTGAAGTGGTTGCGGCTTTTCAGGCCGATGGTGGTTCTTGCTGCAGGGTTTATGTCCATCGAGCGGAACACGTTGAGATCCATTACCGCGGTCGGAACCGACGAGATGATGATGTCGATCCCGTCTGCCCGCACTACAGCACTAGGCCCCATCGAAAACCTGACGCCTTCCCACATCGGCCCTGCACAAACGAACTCGCCGCCGCCCAGCCGGACGACCTCGGCCTCGATGTGCAAGGGTGGCGTCAGGTCCGGCGTGCCGCGCCCGCCCAGCTCCAGCGTCACGCGCCTGCCCGCACCGGCCTGCTGGCAACGATGCACCGATGCCGGGTCGGCAATGGTCGCAAAGGCCGCGTTGGCAAGCCCCGCCTCCAGCATGGCCCTGAGCAGGTTGGGGCTGTCGCCATAGGCCCCGCCTGCCGGGTTGTCGGCAAAGTCGGCCAGGATCAGCGGCCTGTCGCCATCCCTGCCGGCGCGCGCAAGTTTCATCGCCTCAGCCGGCAAGGCAAACTTCAACTGCGTATCGTGGCGGCTTTCCCACAAGGCCTGCATCAGTTCATCCGCTGCGGCCTGGCCCGCGCCGGGGTCCGTTGCCGTCACCACCACGCTGGGCCCGATGTCTGCGACATCAGACCAGGGAAAACCGATCTGCAATGAGGCACACACGATGCCGTCGCGCTGTTCGATCTCGCCGGCCAT
>CAYMJJ010000111.1:0-8044 GCA_964390445.1 uncultured Anderseniella sp. | reverse complement strand
GATTTCCTCGACCTGCTTGCCGGCCTGGTTGATCGATTCCAGAGGCTCGCGCAGCATGTTCAACTTGGCCTTGAGCTGCCGGCCGATCTCGGGTGCATCGCGCGACAACTGGCTGACCGGCCCGCTGAGTGCGATCACCGTTGCGCCGATCGCCACCGTCACCACCAGCATCACCGCCATCGCCGAGATGACCGGCGGCACGCGTATCCGCTCGCCCGCCCGGATGAACGGAAACAGCGTCAGCGACAGCACCAAGGCCAGCCCGATCGGGATGAACAGGCTGCTTGCAATGTAGAGCACGGCAAAACAGGCCAGCGTGGCGAGCAGCTTGATGCTGAAACTCTGCGATTGCAGGGGCAGCACGCGCTGAGGTGAGTTCGTCGCCATGATCTAAAGGTCTTTCCCTGGCACGTCCGCCATAATGCCCAAGTACCCGTGTTCAACGCGCAAAACAGCCAAATGGTTGCTATACGAATGATGCCGATCCGGCCTATGGTCGGCCCATCGTCAGCACTTCACACCAGGACCATCCCACATGATCGCTGCCCTTTCCTCTGTCGCTGAACCACACTCCGTTGCCCTTGAACCGGCCGGCCTGCGTGCAGGCCATGACAGCGGCTCTCCGGAAATGTCGGTGCGCGAGATGTACTCCGGCAACGGCATCGACGTTGGCGTATGGGAGTGCACGCCCGGCGGCTGGCCCATCGCCAACCGGCCCAATACCGAAATCTGCAGCATCGTTTCCGGCACCGGCACCATCACCGATGCCGATGGAACGGTACGCCAGCTGGAGCCCGGCACCGTGCTGACCTTGCCAAAGGGGTGGTCCGGGCGCTGGGACATCACCACCACCTTGCGCAAGGTCTATGTCCTGATCGAGTGAAGGATTGCCGGTTTCGCACCGCCGCACCAGTTCAGCCGCACACGAAAATTGACGCGGAGGGCACAAGTCTTGCCGCTGGTGAACGAGCATCCGGGTGCGCGATCTGGCGTGTTCTGCACCATCCTGCATGACCATCCCCGCCCTTCTGGAGTGACCCCGAAATGGCACTGCTTTCCCCTTCCCGCAGAGTTCGCCGCACGCCGTTTTCCGAAGGCGTCGAAGCCGCCGGCGTCAAGGCCTATACCGTCTACAACCGCATGCTGCTGCCCACCGTGTTCCGCTCGGTGCAGGAGGACTATCACCACCTCAAGCAGGCGGTGCAGGTGTGGGACGTGGCCTGCGAGCGCCAGATCGAGATCCGCGGGCCAGACGCCAGCCGGCTGGCGCAACTGCTGACCCCGCGCGACCTGCGCCCGATGCAACAGGGCCAGTGCTACTACGTGCCCATCGTCGACGAGACCGGCGGCATGCTGAACGACCCGGTCGCGGTGAAGCTGGCCGACGACCGCTGGTGGATTTCCATCGCCGACAGCGACCTGCTGTTGTGGGTCAAGGGGCTGGCGCACGGCCACCGGCTCGACGTGCAGGTCGATGAACCCGACGTGTCGCCGCTGGCCATCCAGGGTCCGCGCGCCGACGACCTGATGGCCGCGGTGTTCGGCGACGAGGTGCGCAAGATCCGCTTTTTCCGGTTTGCGGTTATGGAGTTCCGGGGCCGCCCGCTGGTCATCGCGCGCTCGGGCTATTCCAGGCAGGGCGGCTTCGAGATTTACGTCGAGGGCGGCGACATCGGCATGCCGTTGTGGAACGCGCTGATGGAAGCCGGCAAGGCGATGGACGTGCACGCCGGCTGCCCCAACCTGATCGAGCGCATCGAAGGCGGCTTGCTGTCCTATGGCAACGACATGACCGACGACAACACCCCGCACGAATGCGGGCTGGGCAAGTTCTGCAACACCGATGCTGTGACCGAATGCATCGGCCGCGACGCGCTGCTGCGGGTGGCGAGCGAAGGCCCGGCCAGGCAGATCCGCGCCATCGACATCAAGGGCGAGGCCGTGCCGGCTTGCGACCGGTGGTGGCCGCTGCTGGCGGGGGGAGAGGTTGTCGGGCGGGTATCGTCGGCTGCGTGGTCACCGGACTTTGACACCAACGTCGCCATCGGCATGGTGCAGACCTCCCACTGGGCAGACGGTACGCCGCTCACGGTGGACACGCCCACCGGCCGGCGCGATGCGGTGGTGCGGGAAAAGTTCTGGCTCTGACGGCCAGGCGCCAGGGCCTGTGATCAGTCGGCGTCCAGCAACTGCTGGAAGCGCTGGAAGTTGGGGCAGAAGGTATCCGGGCCCTTGCTGACCTGTTCGCCCTTCAGGTACTTCCGGCAGGTGCGCACGTCGCCGCACTGGCTGCAGGCGCGGGCCATGTCCATTTCCTGCCAGCGGTCACGGTTGATGTCCTCGGGCGTCACGCCCAGCGACTCGCCCATCGCTTCCATGCGCTTGCGCGTGTCGGCGGGGGCGTGGGTGATCCAGTCGAGATCGGCGCGGGCAAGGCCGGCATCGCTTAGTTCCGATCCGCCGAGCGCCATGACGAACTGGCGATCCCTGTTCTGGTTCAGCATCTCGCGGACACGTTGCACGACAGTCTTCATGGTGTGAACTCCCTCCAAGGCGCCGTCTGGTTGCGGCACACCCTTGCAAGCGTGCCGGACCGGGCAGCCGCCCGCATTGATCGAGATCAAATCATGCCGGGGGCGCAGCGCGGCACGGCATGGCTTGACCGGCGGCCCCGCGCGCCCGTCTAATCCGTCGCTTCACCCACAGGAGACACCTTGCATGCCCAAGACCACGCTGATCCCGCCCTCGCTCGACTTCCAGCCGCGCCCCGCCTATCCCTATTCGCCGGGGGCGGCGGCGGGCGGCTTCATCTACACCGCCGGCCAGGTGGCCTGGGGGCCGGACGGCAACGTGGTCGCGGTGGGCGACGTGCGCGCCCAGACCAAGCAGACGCTGGCCAACGTGCTGGCAGTGCTGACCGAGGGTGGCGCCACGCCGGACGACGTGGTCAAGTGCAACGTCTACCTGGCCGACATGCGCCACTTCGACATTATGAACGAGGAATTCGCAAAGGTGTTCGCCAAAGACCCGCCGGCGCGCACCACCGTGCAGGCAAAGCTCGCCGAGGCGGAGATGCTGGTCGAAATCGAGGCCATCGCCTACATCGGCCCGCGCTGACAGCGGCTCCGCTGCGGCCACCCAGCCAACCGGCTTGCCCCGGCAAAACCCTGTGCCCCGGACACCGTTCCGGAGCCCAGCCTTTGTTTGTCACCCTCGGGCCTGTCCTCGCGAAAGCGGGCGATCAAGCCCGAGGGAAGCAGTTATATTGGAAGCTATCCCCGCCTCTCCGTCATCGCCGGGCTTCATCCCAATTCGTTATCCCCGGGCTTGACCCGGGGATCTCAATCATCCCCACCCCGCTCCGTTGTCCCCGACTCTCCCCCCGTATCCCCTGACTTGATCGAGACAAGCGAAGCGACGTCGAGGACGTAGACAAGCGCAGCGCCGCCGCCATACTGCTGTCATCCCCCGACTTGATCGGGGGACCCAGTAGCCCCCGAACCGATCTCAAACATTGGAACTTCCGGAATCTTGATTACTGCTAAAACAATTCAGGAATCACTGGAGCGAGACACGCCATGAGAACCGCGACATTTACACTGTTGATGACCACACTGGCCCTCGCCTGCCCGGCGCTGGCGGGGCCTTATGACGGCAAGTACCGCTACAACGACAGTTGGAACTGTCGCGACGTAGGTTCCGACGGCGGCGCGATCCGCATTGGCAAAGGCACCTTCGAAGGCGTTGAAAACCATTGCACGATGAGCGAGCCGGTGGCGGTACGTGGATTGGACGCAACGCTCTATGACTTAAACTGCAGCGGCGAGGGCAAAACCTGGCGTAACCGGATAATGCTTATGAGACAGGACGACGGCACACTGCTTATTGTTAGTGAGGGCGTCTCGCACGTTTGGAATCGCTGCCCTTAAACTTGCACGCGGATGCGCCCTGATCTGCGTCATTCCCACTCCACACCGTCGCTTCTATCCTCAGTCATCCCTGCTTCTCCCCTCGCCAACCCGGCAAAGAGATTCTCGATGTTAATATCCGCCAATGTTGAAGAAACAACTAGCAGGATTGCGGGATGTCATTGGCACCGGTGCAACTCAGAAAATTGATCGTAACCTCATTCTACCCTGTCAGCCTCACCAGAGCATTGGCTGCGAACCAAGGATCATCGACTCCAAAGATTTGAGGCTTTGGATTTGCCGCTTCCTTGAACACCTCGATACCGTCTTCATATGGTCTAACACTGACCAGCTTTCGTGTCTGAATTCGAAAGCTCTTTGCATTCCCAAGATAGTGCAAATACCTTTTGGAAATGACGAGGGTACCGTTATCAGTATGTTCCAGTGATGATGTCTGTATGCGTTCGCCCTTGAAGGCACCCACGCGGTAGTAAACACCCTTCATGATCCGAAATGATGCCCCCTGAGAACCGCCAACATACTGGGTTCGCGTCTTCTGCTCAAAGTAAGGCACTCCTTGAAAAACCCAAATTATCGGGTCGTCCCTGCTGGCCAACAGTGGCAAATGACCGTCAATAACGATTCTTTGCTTAAACACATCGATTTCCAGGTCCCGAAGGATTGCAGCCTTCACCAAGCGTTCCCGAGATTTATTGATCGCACCTTCATTAAGAACTGCTTGGAAGGTCGTCAAAACTTCAGTAATTTTCAACTCTTCGTCGGTCGTCAACACGCCATCGTCTAGAAATTTGTCAATTAGACGAACAAGGCCTTGTGTTGTTGCGTCTATGAATGTGGGTTTGCGTAATCGGCCCTGCTTACCGATCCTGACGGCAGTGTCAAAAAACCAAGGGACGGGTCGATCAGTTTCAGCAACCGAAAGAATTACCTCCTGAACCTGCCTGAAGGCCTTATCATGCAGATCGCGGCATTCTTTGTGTTCCTTCCTGAGAAAACCAGCTGGTTCCCTACAGTATGTGCAGTTACCCATCCCGATATATTTCCCTGAATTACCTACCTAGGAGTGCCATTGGTATCTTCCGTACAGTCAGAACGATACGTGGATCACATAAACTCGTCCATAACACCAATCATCCCGATTCCCTTCCTCACGCCTGCCGATTCCATCCCACTCCCACAACCCCCGCTTGCAGTAGCCGCCCTCGCCCCACGCCCAGCACACACCCGTTAACCTCTCGTTAACCAAAAAATGTGGGGTCCAGCCGCCGCTTCACCCCCCACATCTGGTGGTTTTAACCAGGTTGCAACGACCATGACGGGTGTGTGACGGCGCGTTGTCCCCGCTATCCCCAGGCCCAAGTGCGCAGAATTGTTGAGGTCTGCCGCCGAATCGTGGCTTGTTCAGGTTGTCCACAGGTCATGTCAAGGCTGTGGACACAATATCTAGTGGTAAGAGTTCGTTAACACACTAGGTATTGACGCGCGGGGGCCGTCAGACATACAGTCAGCGTCATGGGTGAGGGGCTAGGGACGGCCCGGAGTTGATGGCCTTCCCGGCGGCGACGACAGATTGCCGAACTCCAGAGTATAGCCAGTGGGCAAGCCGGAACATACCGGCGGTCCAGACAGGGAAGTCATGTCTTTTTGTGTCAGGTGCGGCCTCCCGGCGGCGCCGGTCCCAGGAAGCGGGCTTGCCTTGTGTCAATCGTATGTGTGGCGCGTAAGCGGACAACGGCCGGAACCAACCGGCTAACGGCAACGAACTTCAATTCACAACAGCGGCGTGTGGCCGCTGTCCAAAGGGGATAAAATGCGGGTAGATCGGCACTTCACGACACAGGGCAAGGGTCCATACGACGGTATCGCGTTTCGCAAGGCCACCAGCGAGATCCGCAATCCGGACGGGTCCATCGTGTTCCAGCTCAAGGACATCGAGGTGCCGGCCGCCTGGAGCCAGGTCGCTTCCGACATCCTGGCGCAGAAGTACTTCCGCAAGGCCGGTGTGCCGGCGCGCCTGAAGAAGGTTGAAGAGACCTCGGTTCCCTCGTGGCTGTGGCGCTCCGTCGCCGACGAGGCGGCGCTGGCCGAACTGCCCGTGGCAGAGCGCTACACCTCCGAGATGACCGCGCAGCAGGTGTTCAACCGGCTGGCCGGCACGTGGACCTACTGGGGCTGGAAAGGCGGTTACTTCAACACCGAAGACGACGCCCTCGCCTTCTATGAAGAACTCGTCTACATGCTCGCCACACAGCGTTGCGCCCCCAACTCGCCGCAGTGGTTCAACACCGGCCTGCACTGGGCCTACGGCATCGACGGCCCCGGCCAGGGCCACTACTATGTCGACTTCGAGACCGGCAAGCTGACCAAGTCCACCTCGTCCTACGAACACCCGCAGCCGCACGCCTGCTTCATCCAGTCGATCTCCGATGACCTGGTCAATGAAGGCGGCATCATGGACCTGTGGGTTCGCGAGGCGCGCCTGTTCAAGTACGGCTCCGGAACGGGGTCCAACTTCTCGTTCATCCGCGGCGAGAACGAGCCGCTGTCGGGCGGCGGCAAGTCGTCCGGCCTGATGTCGTTTCTCAAGATCGGCGACCGCGCAGCCGGTGCCATCAAGTCCGGCGGCACCACGCGCCGCGCCGCCAAGATGGTGGTGGTGGACATCGACCACCCGGACATCGAGGCCTACATCGACTGGAAGGTGAAGGAAGAAGAGAAGGTCGCGGCCCTCGTCACCGGCTCGAAGACCGTGCAGAAGCACCTCAAGGTGATCATGAAGGCCTGCGTCAACTGCGAAGGCCCCGCCGGTGACTGCTACGACCCGGCGAAGAACCCGGCCCTCAAGCGCGCCATCAAGGATGCCCGCAAATCGTTCGTGCCGGACGCCTACATCAAGCGCGTGCTGCAGTTTGCCGCCCAAGGCTTTACCGAGATCGAGTTCGACACCTACGACACCGACTGGGACGGCGAAGCCTACCGCACCGTGTCCGGGCAGAACTCCAACAACTCGGTGCGCGTCACCGACGAGTTCCTGCGCGCGGTCGAGACCGGCTCGTCGTGGGACCTCAACTGGCGCATGCGCGAAGGCGTCGCCCGCACCGTCGATGCCCGCGACCTGTGGGAGAAGGTCGGCAACGCCGCGTGGGCCTGCGCCGACCCCGGCATCCAGTTCCACACCACCATCAACGACTGGCACACCTGCCCGGCGTCGGGTGCCATCCGTGCGTCCAACCCGTGCTCGGAATACATGTTCCTTGACGACACCGCCTGCAACCTGGCCTCGCTGAACCTGCTCACCTTCCTGTCGAAGGGCGGCAACAAGTTCGACATCGAGGGCTTCGAGCACGGCGTCAGGCTGTGGACCATGGTGCTGGAAATCTCCGTGCTGATGGCACAGTTCCCGTCGAAGGAAATCGCCCGGCTGTCCTACGAATACCGCACGCTGGGCCTGGGGTTCGCCAACATCGGCGGCCTGCTGATGACCTCCGGCTTCTCGTACGATAGCGACGAAGGCCGCGCCATCTGCGGTGCCATCTCGGCCATCATGACCGGCGTGTCCTACGCCACCTCGGCTGAAATGGCGGCAGAGCTGGGTGCCTTCCCGGGCTACCCGCAGAACGCCGACCACATGAAGCGCGTCATGCGCAACCACCAGCGCGCAGCCCGTGGCGAGGCCACCGGCTACGAGGCCCTGTCGATCACGCCGGTGCCGCTCGACCATGCCAACTGCCCCGACAAGCAGCTGATCGCCCATGCCGTGCAGGCCTGGGACAAGGCCGTGGAGCTGGGCGAGAAGCACGGCTACCGCAACGCCCAGTCCACCGTGATCGCACCCACCGGCACCATCGGGCTGGTGATGGACTGCGACACCACCGGCATCGAGCCTGACTTCGCGCTGGTGAAGTTCAAGAAGCTGGCCGGCGGCGGCTACTTCAAGATCATCAACCGCGCCGTGCCTGCCGCGCTCACCACGCTGGGCTACACCGAGGCCGAGATCGAGACGATCATCAAGTATGCCGTGGGTCACGGCACGCTGGCCGATGCGCCTGCCATCAACCACGTGAGCCTGAAGGGCCGCGGCTTCACCACCAGGGAACTGCAGATCGTCGAGAACG
>CAYMJJ010000110.1:0-8072 GCA_964390445.1 uncultured Anderseniella sp. | reverse complement strand
GCGCGAAGCATGGGCGTTCAGGTCCTGCGGATTGAAATGAGCCCCCCGGCGATTTTCGCCCAGTATGTGCGGTTTCCTGAGCGGTTCGTCAATGTGGTTGGTGGTGTGGGGGAGAAAAGCACAGAACCATCCGTCTGATTTGCCTGGCTTAGGAAATTCGCTGCAAAAGCTAGGAAGACAGAGTTGTGGAAAAGCCTGTTCTTGTTCTGTTCGAATTCGGTTGCGATGGATATCTTGACCTAATGACACGCGAACCTCGACGACGAATTGAAGAAGTAATTTTTGATAGGCTCGGTCCCCTGTCGGCTCGCGCATTGCTCGCAATGACTCGCGATGGCTGGGAAAGCTTGCGAGCAAAGATTACCGACCACCGGAACGGAAAAGACGGGCTAGTTGCCCGATGCTTAGCCTGTGACGGGGAGGTATACATTACAACCTCTCATGGTCGCCCATTGTTCGCACATTACCAGGGGTCTGATCCGCATTGCCCTTGGTACACTGGCAAGCCCATGCGTCCAGATGACGTCAGAGCGGCTCAATATCAGGGTCAACAAGAATCTCCAGCGCACCGTCGCATTTGTAATTTGATTGCAGAACTTGCTGCTTTGGACGAACGATGCGAGGTAACGAAAGTTGACGAGTATCTACCATCCACCAACGGCGCGAATGGCCGGTATCCCGATGTTCTGGTTCACTGGAGAGACTTCGGACGCTTTGTCGTAGAATACCAAATGTCGCATACGTTCCAGACAGAGATATCGGAGCGGTGCATATTCTACGAGGCGGAAGGCATACCGCTGCTTTGGGTGCTGTCATCTTTCGAAGCCGACCGCGTTCCACAAGCTGTTTCGGACGTGGTGCATCGGCATCGCGGCAATGCCTTCGTCCTCGACCAGCAGTCGGTCGCTGCGTCACGCGAGCAGAAAACATTGATGCTAACCTGCTACTTGCGGAACGAGGCAGGGTTTGATGATCCACGCATAGTCCGGTTCGACGAACTAGCATTCCCCGACTCGCGCTTGCCCTATCTCGAAGATAGACTCATAGGCAAGTTACTTGAAGACGCAAGACAACGGCGACATCCCTACTTGGCTGCGCTGCGAGCGTGGGGTGACAGGTGGGACAATCTGGCTATTGCAGAGCTAGACCAATTTGTTGATCGCCATTCTATCGATTACCTTGTCGCGTCAGCCTTTGAGATATTCACGGCGGCGGAAGACAGGCCAGAAGTTTTCGCCAGTCGTCACGCGAATTTGAAAGGCACATTGAATGGTTACCTTTCTCCGGGGCGACTAGATCCATTTGCGCATATTTTGACGAAACTGATCCAGAATTCATCGAAGAGACCAATATTGCAAGGTACGGTCGGCGTAAGCTTGAAGAGGTCAGTTGACGGATATAATGGTCGCCGGGTGGAGCAAGTGAGCGAAGATTCTCCGGAATGGAGATTGATCCGTGACCTATTCCCCGAGGCGCTAGATCCCTTCAAACGACAGCAGTTGAAGGACGCCAACGCGCTACCACCTTGGGCCGATCCGGGTGATTCTTAGGCTGAAACTGCTTGTTCTGGACTGAAAACGGCGCTTCGCTTGGCTTCCTCATGGATCCTCGGGACAAGCGCGAGGATGACAAGCAGAGTGTAGGTTGGACAAGCCCAGGAATGACAGAGGTAGTGGTAAGCTGCGAAACCCGAGGATGACAATTTTAGTAGCCTAATTTTCCATCATCCGCCTAATTTTTAATCGCCTGCTTTTGAGGCTTTGAGTCCGGGCACGGTGCTATCCATCTGAAACTCCGACGTTTTCCCCCTGCCCCGTGGTTGGCACGGCACATGCAATCCGCGTTAACCAATACTGAAAGCCAGCCGCGCCGCACACGGCCTCAACGCTGGACAAGAATTCACCCGCAGGGAGCGCACGACACATCCATGAAAAAGATCGAGGCCATCGTCAAACCCTTCAAGCTGGACGAGGTGAAGGAGGCGCTGCAGGAAGTCGGCCTGCAGGGCATCACCGTGACCGAAGCCAAGGGCTTTGGCCGCCAGAAGGGTCACACCGAGCTCTATCGCGGCGCAGAATACGTCGTCGACTTCCTGCCGAAGGTGCGCATCGAGATCGTGCTGGACGACGGGCTTGTCGACCAGGCGGTCGAGGCCATCATGACCGCGGCCCGCACCGGTCGCATCGGCGATGGCAAGATCTTCATTTCCACCGTTGACGAGGCAATCCGCATCCGTACCGGCGAGACCGGTTCGGACGCGCTGTAGCGCCTTTTCATTTCCCACCCACCCTAACCAAAGCAAACTTCTACATACCACGAGGGCAAACAGATGGCAGACAGACCAAAGACCACAGCCGAGGCGATGAAGTACCTGAAGGACAACGACATCAAGTACGTCGACCTTCGCTTCACCGATCCGCGCGGCAAGATGCAGCACGTCACCCAGGACATTTCCACCATCGACGAGGACGTCTTCGCTGACGGGCTCATGTTCGACGGCTCGTCCATCGCCGGCTGGAAGGCGATCAACGAGTCCGACATGGTGCTGATGCTGGACGCTGAATCGCTGCACATCGACCCGTTCTACGCACAGAAGACCGCAGCCATCTTCTGCGACATTCTCGACCCCGCGTCGGGCGAGGCCTATGAGCGCGACCCGCGCACAACGGCCAAGAAGGCCGAAGCCTACGTGAAGTCGACCGGTATCGGCGACACCATCACCGTTGGTCCGGAAGCCGAATTCTTCATGTTCGACGACGTGCGGTTCTCGACCGACATGTACAACACCGGCTTCAAGGTAGACTCGACCGAGCTGCCGTCCAACATGGACGCAGAGTACGAGATGGGCAACATGGGCCACCGTCCGCGCGTCAAGGGCGGTTACTTCCCCGTGAACCCGATCGACTCAGGCCAGGACATCCGCGGCGAAATGCTGGCCGCCATGGCCTCTATGGGCGTCACCGTCGAAAAGCACCACCACGAAGTGGCGGCCGCCCAGCACGAGCTTGGCATCAAGTTCGAGACGCTGACCAAGTGCGCCGACTCGCTGCAGATCTACAAGTACGCGATCCACAACGTCGCCCACCAGTACGGCAAGACGGCAACGTTCATGCCGAAGCCGGTGTTCGGTGACAACGGGTCGGGCATGCACGTGCACCAGTCGATCTGGAAGGACGGCAAGCCGCTGTTCGCCGGTAACCAGTATGCCGACCTGTCGGAAATGTGCCTGTTCTACATCGGCGGCATCATCAAGCATGCCAAGTCGCTGAACGCCTTCACCAACCCGTCCACCAACTCGTACAAGCGGCTGGTGCCGGGCTATGAAGCCCCCGTTCTGCTGGCGTACTCGTCGCGCAACCGGTCTGCCTCGTGCCGTATTCCGTGGACTGCATCGCCGAAGGGCAAGCGCGTCGAAGTGCGTTTCCCCGACCCGACCGCCAACCCGTACCTGGCGTTCTCCGCCATGGTGATGGCCGGCATGGACGGCATCCTGAACAAGATCCACCCTGGCGATCCGATGGACAAGGACCTCTATGACCTGCCGCCGGAAGAGCTGAAGGACATCCCGACCGTATGCGGCAGCTTGCGTGAAGCGCTGGCCTCGCTGGATGCGGACCGCGAGTACCTGAAGAAGGGTGGCGTGTTCTCCGACGACCAGATCGACTCATACATCGAGCTGAAGATGGCAGAAAACATGCGCTACGAAATGACCCCTCATCCGGTCGAATACGACATGTACTACTCGGTCTGATAAGCCCTCATCAGACCAGATCAAGAGGCCGGGTCCGCTGCTTCATGCTCGCGGGCCCGGTCTTTTTTGTTCAGCGCAAAGACGGGTTAACCCCGCATTTACGCTGATGCTGCTTTAATCCGCCCCCTGAGTATGTGTGGTGGTGCGGGACAGATGTGATGGGCAAACCGGTTCGTTTTGCGTGGTGTATGGTTGGGCTGCTTGGGCTGATGCTGGCCGCCTTCGTGCCGGTACAGCCAACCGCCGCCAGCCCGTTCGGCAAGGCGATGGGACCGATCCCGAGGGGATTGCCCGGCCCGGAAGAAATCCAGTTTCCAACCCGTTTTGCGCCGGGCACCATCGTGGTGGTGGCAGCGCACAAGCGGCTCTATTTCGTGACCAGCCGGGGCCGCGCGCTGCGTTACGTGGTGGGCGTTGGCCGTGACGGCATGAACTGGAAGGGCACCGCCGAGATTGCCCGCAAGGCCGAGTGGCCAAGGTGGACACCGCCGGCTGAAATGCACGCCCGCGCCAGGGCCAAGGGCAAGTTCCTGCCGCAACAGCTGGACGGCGGGCCGAACAACCCGCTGGGTGCGCGCGCGCTGTACCTGTACAAGAACGGCAAGGACACGCTGTACCGCATTCACGGCACCAACGAGCCGCACAACCTTGGCAAGGCGGTCACGGCCGGGTGCATCCGGATGCTCAACCACCACGTGGCAGACCTGTACAACCGTGTGCGGATCGGCACGACAGTGATCGTGATGTAGCTCCGCCGGCCTTGCCACGGCTCGCGCATTGCAGCACTGTCCGCGCGCCATGAACATTGCCGACATGATTGCTGCTGGTGCATGAAATCCCCCCACACAAGCCGGTCTGAACTGGCTGCCGACTGGCGCCTGCTGGCATTCGGTACGCTTGCGTCGCTGGCCTCTGCACCGGGGCAGACGCTGGTGATCTCGCTGTTCAATGCAGACATGCGGGAAGCCTTCAACCTCAGCCACGGCGGCTTCGGGCTGATGTACATGGTGGCGACGCTGGCCAGTGCAGCGGTCATCCTGTGGTCGGGCAAGCTGATCGACCGGTTTGACCTGCGCACCGTGTTCACCGTGACCACGCTGGGGCTGACGGGAGCGTGCCTGCTGGCAGCCAGCGCCACCGGCCCGCTGACGTTGCTGGTGGCGCTGTTCCTGCTGCGCCACTTCGGCCAGGGCCTGATGAGCCACATCGCCATCACCTCGGTGAACCGCTACTACGAAACGGTGCGCGGCAAGGCCTCGGCCATCGTCAACCAGGGCTTCACGCTTGCCGAGGCCACGCTGCCGATCACCATTTCCGCGGTGATCGTGGCGGTCGGCTGGCGCTGGTCGTGGCTGGCGCTGGCGGGGGTGGCCGCCGGTATCGTGCTGCCGCTGCTGCTGGTGCTGATCGCCGACCACAAGGGCCGGCATGGCCGCTACCTCGAGCGCATCAACATCATCCAGACGCACGCTGCCGGCAGCACGGTGCAGGCACAACGGCAGTGGACGCGCGCCGAGATGCTGCGCGATCCACGCTTCTATGGCGTGATACCGGTGGTGCTGGCACCCTCGTTCCTGAACACCGGGCTGATGTTTCATCACCAGCACATCACCTCTGCAAACGGCTGGCCGATTACCACCTGGTACCTGCTGCTGTCAGCCTATGCGGCTGCCTCCATCGCAGCATCGCTGCTGGCGGGTGCAGCCGTGGACAAGCGCGGCGCGAGCGCACTGATGCCGTGGTTCGTACTGCCCATCGTACTGGGTGGCCTGTGCCTGATGGGTGGTGAACAGGTGTGGTGGATCGCCGGGACGCTGATCTCGTTCGGTGCGGTATCGGGCATGACCGGTGCCATAACCCCGCCGTTCTGGGCAGAGGTTTACGGCGTCAAGCACCTCGGCTCGATCAAGGCGGTTGCCACAGCCGTGATGATCTTTGCCAGCGCCCTGTCGCCCGCACTCTACGGCTGGCTTTTCGATGCCGGCATCACGGTGCCGGTGGTGGGCGCGTTCAACATTGCGTTCGTCGTGCTGGCATCGGCGTGCGCATGGGCTGCGCTGCGGCGCAGGTGACACGATGCGCCCTGCCCCCGACACATACTTCCCGCCCCCCGACAATGGACTCGCCATCGTTCACCGTGACGATGACCTGCTGGTACTGAACAAGCCGGCTGGCCTGCTCTCCGTGCCAGGCAAGGGCGCGGACCTGGCCGACTGCCTGGAGGCACGGGTGCAGGCGCGGTATCCGCAGGCGCTGACGGTTCACCGGCTCGACCGGGATACATCGGGCCTGGTGGTCATGGCGATGACCGCGCAGGCGCAACGCCACCTGGGCCTGCAGTTCGAACGGCGCAAGCTGTCAAAGTCCTATGTGGCCGTTGTGTCCGGCGTGGTCAGTGACGATAAAGGCGAGATCGACCTGCCGTTGATCGCCGACTGGCCCAACCGGCCGCTGCAGCAAGTGTGTCACGAGACAGGCAAGCCTGCGCTGACCCGCTGGCGGGTGATAGAGCGGCTTGCCACGTCTACCCGCATGGCGCTTGAGCCGCATACAGGCCGCTCACACCAGTTGCGCGTACACATGAAGGAACTGGGACATCCGATCCTCGGTGATCCGCTGTACGGCGAGGCGGGATCGGCTGAACGGCTGATGCTGCACGCCCATGCGCTTGAGCTGCATCACCCGGCGGATGGCGCGCGCATCCGGCTGGTTGCACCTGTGCCGTTCTGATAGCGTCCAGCCATGACGAAGTACCCCTATTCAGCCCTGTTCGAACCCCTGCGCATCGGCCCTGTCACGGCCCCCAACCGATTCTACCAGGTGCCGCACTGCACCGGCATGGGCTACACCCATCCGATGACGCTGGCCGCCATGCGCGAAGTGAAGGCGGAAGGTGGCTGGGGCGTCGTCAACACCGAGTATTGCTCGATCCACCCCACCTCGGACGACACGCCCTACCCCCATTGCACACTGTGGGACGGCCAGGACATCCGCAACATGGCGGCGATGACAAAGCGCGTGCACGGGCAAGGCGCACTTGCCGGGGTCGAACTGTGGCATGGCGGCAGGCGGTCGTCGAACCTGCACTCCCGGCAAGCACCGCTGGGCGCGGTCAGCCTGCCAACGTCGAATGACCCGTGGCAATCCCGGCGCATGGACCGGCAGGACATTGATGAGTTGCGGCAATGGCACAAGGCTGCCGCGCAGCGCGCGCTCGAGGCCGGGTTCGACATCGTCTACGTGTATGCAGCGCACACCTACTTGCTGGCCCAGTTACTCGATGGAGACGGCGCTGCGGAAACCGGCACCCTGGTGCAGCGCGGAGAACTGTTGCGCGACCTGTTGCATGAGACCCGGGACGCGACGCAGGGCAGATGTGCCGTCGCAATCCGGATCGAGGTCGACAACGAGGACGGCAGCACGGATGCGCGCGACGACCTGTTGCAGTCGCTGGCGCCGTTTACCGACCTGTTCGACGTGACCGTGTCTGACTACGGACAGGAGATGGGCGTGTCGCGGTTCGTTGAGGCAGCCACGTTCGAGGCCCACGTCGGGCACGTGCGCGCATTGACCGGCAAGCCGGTGGTAGGCGTCGGCCGCTTCACCTCGCCGGACATGATGCTGGCGCAGTTGCGCCGGGGCGTTCTCGACCTGATCGGTGCGGCACGGCCATCGATTGCCGACCCGTTCCTGCCGGCGAAAATCCGCGACGGCCGGGTTGACGAAATCCGTGAGTGCATCGGGTGCAATATCTGTTATGCGGGCGACGGTCAGGGCGTGCCGATCAGGTGTACGCAGAACCCCACCATGGGCGAGGAATGGCGGCGCGGCTGGCACCCCGAGCGGGTGCCGGTGATTGAGCAGCGGCAATCGGTGCTGGTCGTCGGCTCCGGGCCTGCCGGGCTGGAGGCAGCGCACATCCTGTCGAAGCGCGGTTTCGCGGTGATGCTGGCCGAAGCGGATGAGACGCTGGGCGGGCGCATCAATCATGAGTGCCGCCTGCCCGGCCTGTCGGAATGGAGCCGTGTGCGCGACTATCGTCTGCAGCACCTGACTACATCGCCGTCAGTCTCGCTATATCCCGCAAGCCCGATGAGCGCTGCCGATATTGCCGATGCCGGCTCTGATCACGTGCTCATCGCAACCGGCAGCCACTGGCGCCATGACGGACGCGGGCGCACGTCCAACACCGCCATCACCGGGTTCGATGCCCACCGGGTGCTCAGCCCCGATGACATCTTCGCCGGCAAGGTGCCTGCCGGCAGTGTGGTGGTGTATGACGACGACAACTACTACATGGCCTCGGCCATCGCGGAACAGC
>CAYMJJ010000109.1:0-8201 GCA_964390445.1 uncultured Anderseniella sp. | reverse complement strand
TGCGTCGACAGGCTGGCCTGGTGGCCCATGCCGAGCAGGTTGCGCTCGCTGACCGAGGCAGAACCGATGGCGCCTTCCGTCGTCGAGTAACCGGCCGAGAAGTTGATCGTGCCGGTGGATTTCTCGATAACGTCAATCACCAGGACCACGAGGTCCGGCGCCCCACCCTGTTCCTGGCGGATGTCGATCTTTTCGAAGAAGTCGAGCCCGGTCAGGCGGCGGCGGGCGCGGTCAACCAGGATACGGTTGAAGGCATCACCCTCGACGATGTTCAGTTCGCGGCGGATAACCTCATCCAGCGTGCGCACGTTGCCGACAATGTCGATGCGTTCGACGTAGACGCGCGGACCTTCCTCCAGCTGGTAGGAAATGTCGAGCCGCCGGGTTGCCGGGTCGCGATTGATGTTCGGCGTTGCCCTGGCGAAGGCAAAGCCGGCCTTGCCTGCCTCCAGCGTCATCTTCTCGACGGTGCTGTCGACCTTGCTGGCGTCATAGACCTCGCCCGCGCTCTCCTCGACGGCATCCTGCAGGGCGCGTGGATCGATGTTGGTACCGCCCGCGTTCACGCTGACGTTGCCGATGGTGTACTGCGGGCCTTCGTTGATGGTGAAGACGATGTTGTAGTTGGTGCCGTCCGGCCCAAGCTGCGCATCAGCCGACAGGATCTCGACATCGGCAAAACCGTTCTTGAGGTAGTGCCGGCGCAGCAGTTCCTTGTCGAAGTTCAGACGGTCCGGATCATAGGTATCTGTGGTCGAGAAAAACTTCCACCAGGCTGATTCCGATGTGGTGATGACCGAGCGTAGCTGGCTTGCGGAAAACGCACTGTTGCCGATGAAGCCGATTGTGGTGATCCCGGTCTCCTGGCCTTCGCTGACCACGTACACCAGGTTGACGCGGTTCTGGCCCAGCGGCTCGAGGCGCGGGGTGATGCGGGCGTTGTTGAAGCCGGACCGTCGATAAAGCGCTTCAAGGCGCTGGATGTCCTGCTGCGCGCGCGCGCGGGTGAAGATGGTGCGCTCGCGCAACTGCACTTCGGCCTTCAGCTTCTTTTCATCCAGTTCGTCGTTGCCCTGGATGGTAACGGAATTGATCAGCGGGTTTTCTTCGACCTGCACCACAATCGCGGAACCGCGCCGGAACATGCGAACGTCCGAGAAGAAGCCGGTCTGGAACAACGCCTTGACCGAAGCATCGATCTGCGCGTTGGACACGTCTTCGCCGGCGCTGAACTGCATGTAGGCGCGGATCGTGTCGGGTTCGACACGCGCGTTGCCTTCCACGATGATGCCGGTGACGGATTGTGCAAGTGCCACGCCGGGTGCTGCTGCCAGATACCCCACAGGCAGCGCAACCCCCATAGCCAACGCTAGTTTGGCCGCATTTACGAACTTGGTGCCCATAAAGGAAACAATCTACCCCAAAATACGTGCCGGTCATGCCCACTCACTGACCAGCCGCCCGTTAATTCAATACGCTGATTTGCAGCGCTTTAGAACCCATGCATGTTAGTTTTTTTCATGGCTTTGAGGCGAAAATCAGATCGCAAGAAGGCCAATCCCGTAAGGCTCTATGTAAAGTCGTTCCAGGTTGCGAACAGCAAAAGCGCGATAACGAGCCCAAATCCCACCTTGAACCCGAATTCCTGTGCCGCCGCGCCCAGCGGCTTGCCTCTCACAGCTTCAAAAAAGTAATACATCAGGTGTCCGCCATCCAGCATGGGAATGGGAAATAGGTTAATCAAACCTATAGAAACAGACAGAAGGGCAATCAGCTGGACAAGGCCGAGGGGGTTGTTGGTGGCAACATCACCGGCGATCTTGGCGATTCCCGCCGGGCCGGACAACTGATCGGCAGCCTGCCTGCCGATGATCACATCCTTGATATACCCCAATGATCGCGTGATGATGAACCAGGTTTCATCGATCCCGCGCGCAAACGCATCGACCGGACCAAGCCGTTCAACGCGGATGACCTGGTCTGCGCCGCGCGCAACGCCCAGCATGCCCACCTTTATCTTGCCGCCCTGCCCGTCATCTACCTCGGACATGCGCGGCGCGGCGGTGAGCGTGATCTGCTGGCCATTGCGTTCGACCATGAAATTCAAGGACACGCCGGCGGACACGGTCACAATGCGTTGAACATCGACGAATGAATCGATCTGGCGGCCATCTATCTGCGTGATCAGGTCACCAGGCTGAAAACCGGCCTCTTGTGCTGCCGAGCCGTCCACCACAGAAGCCACCTTGGGCTGGGTGATCGGCAGGCCCATCACCATGAACATGAACGCGAAGACGACAATCGCCATGATGAAATTGGCCATTGGTCCGGCAACCACGATCAGGGCGCGCCGCCACAAGGCAGCGGCGTGGAAATCGCCAGGCTTGCTTATCTTGGCGGGATCGCCATCGGGCATCGAAGCGGCGTTGGCATCACCGGCAAACTTCACGTAGCCGCCAAGTGGCAACCAGCCGATCTTCCAGTAGGTGCCATAGCGGTCGGTGAAGCCACCCAGCGAGCGGCCAAAGCCGATCGAGAATGTTTCAACCCGCACCCCGCACAGGCGCGCAGTCTTGAAGTGACCGTACTCGTGCACGAAAACGATCACCGACAGAACACCGATGAACGATATGATTGCTATCAGGATCTCGACGATCGATCCGTGCAGCAGCGCACCAAAATCCATAAGAACAATCCCCACAATCCAAATTGCGTCCGGCATCAACAATCCCGGCGGCAGGCTCAGATGGCCATGTTGCCGGCAACTTCGGCTGCCTTTCTGCGTGCATATGAATCCGCTGCCCACACATCGTCAAGTGAAGACATGGCAACGATCATGTTGCCCTGCTCGGCAATTTCGAGCGTTTCCGCCACCAGGCGGGTGATATCGGCCCAACGCAACTTCTCTTTCAGGAACGCTGCAACCGCGATCTCGTTGGCCGCATTCAGGATGGTCGTGGCATTGCCGCCTCGTGCCAGCGACGACCGCGCCAGGTCGACGGCCGGAAAGCGGGTGGCATCGACACTCTCGAAGGTCAGGGTGCCGATCTTCGCCAGGTCGAGCCGCTCGACCGGTGCCTTCACACGCTCCGGATAGGCCATTGCAAAGGCAATGGGCGTGCGCATGTCGGGCACCCCAAGCTGCGCGATGACCGATCCATCCACGTAGGACACGTAGGAATGAATGATCGACTGCGGGTGCACGACGACGTCGATCTTTTCCAGAGCAACCGGGAAAAGATGAAATGCTTCAATGAATTCCAGCCCCTTGTTCATCAAGGTCGAGGAATCGATCGTAACCTTCTGGCCCATCGACCAGTTCGGGTGCTTGAGGGCATCCTGCAAGGTGGCGGAGCCCAGCCTGTCCGCGTCCCACGTGCGGAACGGGCCGCCCGATGCGGTGAGCGTAAGCCGGTCCACATGGGCGGTGTTGTGTTCCTCGAAACACTGGAACAGCGCACTATGCTCGCTGTCGACCGGGATGATGCGGGCATTGTGGCGCCTGGCGGTCGAGGTGAACACCTCCGCCCCCGATACCAGGCACTCCTTGTTGGCCAGAGCAATGGTGGTGCCCTGCTCTACAGCCGCGAGTGTCGGGCGCAGTCCGTCAGCACCGACGATGGCCCCCATGACCATGTCGACGGGCCGGCGTGCCGCCTCGATCACGGCTTGTTCACCGGCTGCAACCTCGATGCCGGATCCGGCCAAAGCGCTTTTCAACTCACCGAGCAGGCTGTCGTCGGCGGTAACGGCCAGGCGCGCGCGCACTTGCCGTGCATCGGCGGCAAGTTGGGCGATGTTGCGGTTTGCCACCAGCGCTTCGACTGCAAACCGGTCCGGATGATGCCGAACGATGTCGATGGTCGACTGGCCGATGGACCCGGTTGAACCGAGAATCGTCAGTGTCTTGATGCCGGATGCAGACGTCATTTGGGGGTCAGACTTTCGATTGGGTTTCAGGTGGGGGCCGCGCGATGCTTACCAGACCATGAGCCCGGATGCCACCATGTGTTGCCCGGCGTGCAGCGTACCAATGGCCGCCGCAACGATTGCTGCAAACATCAGCCCGTCTACCCGGTCCAGCACGCCTCCGTGGCCGGGAATCAGGTTGCCGGAATCCTTGACCCCGAAGCGGCGCTTCACGCCACTTTCGAACAGGTCACCGGCTTGCTCCACCACGGCGAGGAAAGCCCCGATCAGGCCCAGCATGAAAAGACTCTCGAGCCCGCCGATCATGGCCGCGATGACGGCTGCAGACGTGCCGCCAAAAATCGCCCCCGCCAGCCCGGCCCAGGTCTTGTTGGGCGAAATGGCTGGTGCCAGTTTCGGCCCACCGATCAGCCTGCCAAACACGTAAGCCATTGTATCTGCCGACCATACCACGGCAAACAGCCAGAACACCGCGATCAGGCCATGCTCGGGAGAATGACGGATCATCACCAGCGCCACGCCGGGTGCCGCGATGTAGGGTACGCCCCACCACATCCAGCGCGAGCGCAATCCCCTGGAATAGGCCTGGAACACCAGCGACAAGGCCCAGCACACGAAGATCAGCTGCGCTGCGGTTTCCAGCCCCGCGTGTGACACGACAAGGGCGCCGCCAATGGCAGCAAGCGCGTGAACAGCCAGTTGACGTTGCGAGCCGGCGTGCACCATGCGGCACCACTCGACGGCCATCAGCGCCGCGATCAGTGCAATGCCGATGTCGAACCAGATCGACCCCAGCCAGACATCAAGCAGTGCGATGGGAATGAGGACCGCCGCGGCGGCGATCCGGACGAGCAGTTCACGAGTGGCAAAATTCGCCCACCTTGCGGAAAATGCACCCTTGCCCATGTGCGCTGCCGGCCGCTCAGCCGGCCGCTGCGCTGACGCAAGCACCAAAGCGGCGCTGGCGCATGCCGTATTCCGCGAGTGCACGGCGGTAGATGGTCACATCGAAATCCGGCCAGTGCTCGTCGATGAACACCATCTCGGTGTAAGCCATCTGCCAAAGCAGATAGTTGGAAACCCGCTGTTCGCCACTGGTGCGGATCAGCAGGTCGGGTTCCGGCACATCGGGTGCATACATGTGGGCCGCAAAGCAGTCTTCGTCGATCTGGTCCGGCGTCAGTTCACCCCGGGCCACCCTTGCGGCCAGTTCGCGCGCCGTGCGGGCGATTTCGGTGCGCCCGCCATAGTTGAAGGCCACCACAAGGTTGAGCCGCGTGTTGCCGGCGGTCAGCATCTCGCAGTCGTCGATCATCTGCACGATATCGTCGTCCAGGCCTGCGCGTTCACCGATGACACGGATGCGCACTCCGGCACTGTGCAACTCGCTCACGTCCTGGCGGATGAACCGGCGCAGCAACGCGAACAGGTAGGTGACTTCAGATCGTGGCCGTTTCCAGTTTTCCGACGAGAAGGAAAACACGGTCAGGTATTCGGTGCCGCACTCGATGGCTGCCCGCACCAGCCTGCGCACCGCGCTGACACCGTGCCGATGACCTTCAGACCGGGGCAGCGAACGCTGCGATGCCCAGCGGCCATTGCCATCCATGATAATGGCAACGTGGCGGGGATCCCGGGTCCCGGCCGGGTCCCCGAGCACCAGCGCACCCAACGCAGCATCATCGTGAAAGGGCAATGTCAAAACCGGTGGTCCCCATTCAAAGTCAGCTGGTTGGCGCGATCCAGATGCGCGAAGAACCAGCCTGCAGCCTCAGCTACACCTGCATGATGTCGGCATCTTTCTGGGCAAGCAATTCGTCAATCTCCTTGATCTTGCGATCTGTGAGCTCCTGTACCCGGTCAGCCTGCTGGCGTTGCTCATCTTCGGAGATATCACCATTTTTCTCCATCCGTTTGAGTGTATCCATGCCATCCCGGCGAACGTTGCGCACGGCAACCTTGGCGCCTTCAGCATAGGAATGGGCAACCTTGGTCAGATCCCGACGGCGGTCTTCGGTGAGTTCGGGGATCGGAATGCGGATCACGGTGCCTTCCATTATCGGGTTGAGGCCCAGCCCGGAATTGCGAATTGCCCTCTCGACGGCGCCGGCCTGCGAGGCATCCCACACCTGCACAGACAGCATCCGCGGTTCCGGCACGGAAACGGTAGCGACCTGGTTGAGCGTCATCTGCGAGCCGTAGGCTTCAACAGTCACCGGCTCCAGCAGCGCAGTCGAGGCACGGCCTGTGCGCAGTCCGCCAAACTCGGTCTTCAGCACGTCAATGGCGCCATCCATGCGACGGCCGAGGTCTTTGATGTCGATTGAGTCACTCATGATACGATCTCATCACCTTTGGAGCAGAAAGCCACCAGCTTCAAGACACAGTCACGCGAGTGAATGTGCCATTACCTTGCAGAACCCTGTTGAACTCGCCTTCGGTGCGAATGGAGAAAACGATTACAGGAATGCTATTGTCACGCGCAAGGGCTATGGCAGCGCCATCCATGACCTTCAGGTTGCGCATGAGCATGTCGTCATACGTCAGGGTGTCGAACCGGGTGGCGGAGGAATCCTTCTTCGGATCGGCAGAATAAACACCGTCGACGCTGGTTCCCTTGAACAGGGCCTCGCACTTCAACTCGGCAGCCCTCAGCGCGGCACCGGTATCAGTGGTGAAGAACGGATTTCCCGTACCGGCCGCGCAGATGACAACCCGGCCGCGCTCAAGGTGGCGCAAGGCCCTGGCCCGCAGGAACGGCTCGCAAACGGTTGGCATCGGAATCGCAGACATCGCGCGGGCATCAACGCCCTTCGACGACAGCACGTCCTGCATGGCCAGCGCGTTCATGACAGTGGCCAGCATGCCCATCTGGTCGGCATTGGCGCGGTCCATGCCACCCGCAGCGCCCGCCACGCCACGGAAGATATTGCCGCCGCCAATAACCAGTGCAACCTGCACGCCCTGGTGGACAGCCTGCACAACCTCATCAGCCACTCGGCCTGCCATGTCGAGATCGATACCGAATTCCCTGGAGCCCATCAGGGCTTCGCCAGATACCTTGAGAAGGATACGCTGGTACTGCGGTTCAGACATAATCCCTCCCTGCCCCCGAAAGCAAAACGGAGCCTGCTGGAACAGGCCCCGTTTCTTGTCGTTGAAAATGTCGATTCGCGCCAGTCTGCCCGGGCAGTTGACAACAGGCTTGCGGATCAGCCGCCGCTGGCGGTCCTGGCCACTTCCGCAGCGAAGTCTTCCTCGACCTTGTCGATGCCTTCACCCAGCTGCATGCGCACGAAACCGGTGATCCTGAAGTCTGCGCCGGCTTCTTCGGCGGCCTTGCCGACGCTCAGGTCCGGGTTCATCACGAAGGCCTGGCTCAGCAGCACGGACTCTTCATAGAACTTGCGGATACGGCCTTCGACCATCTTCTCGATGATGTTGTCCGGCTTGCCGCTTTCACGGGCCTGTTCGGTGAACACGGCACGCTCGCGGTCAACCACGTCAGCCGGGATTTCTTCCGGCGTCAGGGCCAGCGGGTTGGCGGCAGCAATGTGCATGGCGACCTGGCGGCCGAATGCTTCGGCAGCAGCCTTGTCGCCGGCGGTCTCGACGCCAACCAGCACGCCAATCTTGCCCATGCCCGGCGCGGCCTGGTTGTGGATGTACGATGCAACGACGCCATTGGCGACCGTCACTGCGGCCGTACGGCGCACGCCCATGTTCTCGCCGATGGTGCCGACAAGAGCAGTGACCTGCTCTTCGACGGTCATCGAGGTGCCGGGATAGGTGGCCGACTTCAGCTTGTCGAGATCACCGCCGGCAGCAGGTGCCAGGCTGGTGATGTCGCTGACCATCTTCTGGAATTCAGGATTGCGGGCCACGAAGTCGGTTTCGGAGTTTACCTCGACCGCAGCGCCCGTATTGCCATCGACAGCCACGCCGACGAGGCCTTCGGCTGCGACGCGCGAAGCCTTCTTGGCAGCCTTGGACAGGCCCTTGGCCCGCAGCCAGTCGATCGCGGCTTCCATGTCACCATCGGTTTCGGCCAGGGCGTTCTTGCAATCCATCATGCCTGCGCCAGTCGACTCACGCAGGTCTTTCACCATCGCAGCAGTAATCTGTGCCATGACCTTCCTCTCAATCGTTCCTTATGGCTGGTCCCAGCCTCATGAAATGGAAATGTGACGTCCGCGATACAACTCGATGCGGACGCCGCACTATTTGCGCGCTGTTGCCAGCGATCAGTTGGCCGAAGCCTGTTCTGCCGG
>CAYMJJ010000108.1:0-8207 GCA_964390445.1 uncultured Anderseniella sp. | reverse complement strand
CCGGCCCGTGGTGGTTACGGCGGTGTCGGCGCGCACAAAATCGAAGCAGCGCGGCGATCATGACCTGTCGGCGTACCAGTGGCACGACGACCCCGCCGACATGGCCAAGGGTGACGGCATTGACGTGCTGGTCGAACTGATCGGCGGCGACAACGGTCCGGCGCGCGACAGTGTCGAGGCGGCACTGAAGTCGGGCAAGCACGTGGTTACCGCCAACAAGGCGCTGCTGGCGCACCATGGCGCAGAGCTTGCGCGGCTGGCCGATGCCGCCGGCGTGGCGTTGAACTATGAAGCTGCGGTCGCAGGCGCCATCCCCGTCATCAAGACGCTGCGCGAAAACCTCGCCGGCAACGAGATCACCCGGGTGTTCGGCATTCTCAACGGCACCTGCAACTACATCCTCACCAAGATGGAAGCCGAGGAGCGCGATTTCGCCGACGTGCTGAAGGAAGCGCAGGACCTGGGCTATGCCGAGGCTGACCCGACCTTCGACATCGGCGGCTTCGACACCGCCCATAAGCTCGCCGTGCTGACCTCGCTGGCGTTCGGCACCGAGGTGGCGCTGGACGCCATCTATATCGAGGGCATCGAGGACATCACCCTGGCCGACATCCATAATGCGGCATCGCTGGGGTACAAGTTCAAGCTGCTCGGCGTTGCCAACCGCACCGATGACGGCATCGAGCAACGAGTCCACCCGACGCTGGTGCCGCTCGGCTCGCCCATTGCCGACGTTAATGATGCCTTCAACGCGGTGGTGCTGCAGGGCGACTTCGCCGACACGCTGTTCCTGGAAGGCCGCGGCGCCGGCGGCAAGCCCACCTCGTCATCGGTGGTGGCCGACATCTGTGACATCGCGCGCGGCCTGCGGGTGCCGGCGTTCGGCATGCCGGCGAAGGACTTGAAACCATTTACCCGCGCCCAGATGCGCGCCCACGCCGGTGGTTATTATGTGGCGCTCGAAATGCGCGACCGCCCCGGTGCGCTGGCCAGCGTCGCGAAAGCCTTTGCCGATGAGGGCATCTCCATCGAAAGCGTTATCCAGCGGGGCCCCGCCATGAGCCGCATGAAGGCGGGTGCTGATTACGCACCCTTTGTGCTGATCACCCACGACACCCTGGAAAGTTCACTTCGCACCACGCTGGACAAGATCGAGGGGCAGGGACATGTTGCTCCGGGCTTGCGGATGGTTCGAATTGAACGGTTGTAGAAACATTTGCTGAAGCGGTTCCTGCTACAGGGAGCGCCACTGAACACTGCCATGCCCGCCTGAGGAAAAAGACAAGATCATGCTGAACCGCATACTGACCATAGAGATCGCCCGCGTTACCGAAGCCGCCGCCATTGCTGCCGCCACCTTGCGTGGCCGCGGCAACGAAAAGCAGGCCGATCAGCTTGCCGTGGATGCCATGCGCACTGCGCTCAACGGCATCGAGATGGATGGCATGGTGGTGATCGGCGAAGGCGAGCGCGACGAGGCTCCGATGCTTTACATCGGCGAGAAGGTCGGCACCGGCAAGGGTCCGAAGATCGACATCGCGCTGGACCCGCTGGAAGGCACCACGCTGTGTGCCAAGGCAATGCCGGATTCGCTTGCCGTGATCGCCATGGCCGAAGGCGGCAGCCTGCTGCATGCGCCCGACAGCTACATGAACAAGATCGCCATTGGACCGGGCTACCCGGACGGCGTGGTCGACCTTGATGCCGACCCGGCCGACAACATCCGCGCGCTGGCCAAGGCCAAGGGCGTCAAGCCGGACCAGATCACGGCCTGCATCCTCGACCGTCCGCGCCACGCCGAGCTGATTGCCAAGGTGCGCGAGGTTGGTGCCGGTGTCCGCCTGATCACCGATGGCGACGTGGCAGGCGTGATCCACACCACCGACCCGGCCACCGGCATCGACATCTACATGGGCGTCGGCGGTGCACCCGAAGGCGTGCTGGCAGCCGCAGCGCTTCGTTGCATTGGCGGCCAGATGCAGGGACGGTTGGTGTTCAACAAGCCCGAGGACCGCGACCGCGCCCGCAAGATGGGCATGGAGGATCCTGACGCCAAGCTGGACATGAAGGACATGGCGTCTGGCGACGTGATGTTCGCCGCCACCGGCGTGACCGATGGCGGCATGCTGGCTGGCGTGAAGTTCGGCGCAACGCACATCACCACCGAAACCGTCGTGATGCGCTCTGCCACCGGCACCGTGCGCTGGATCAAGAACCGTCGGAAGATCTAGGGCCAGGTGGACCATCCGGACAAGCCGTTCCTGGGAGTTGAACGCTCGGTAACGGGCAGGCGCTGGATGGCGAGGCTTTCAACAAATCGCATTGCCGAGGCAATCAGCCAGCAGGCCAATTGCAGCCCCGTGCTGGGGCGTGTGCTGGCGGCGCGCGGGCAACTGCCCGAGACGGCTGCAACTTTCCTCAATCCGACCCTGCGCGAACTCATGCCGGCTGCTTCGGCCATGCTTGATCTCGACGCAGGCGCGGCCCGGGTGGCCGATGCCATCACCATGGGTGAGAAGATCGGCCTGATCGGGGACTATGATGTCGACGGCATGAGTTCGACATCGCTGATGTACGAATTCCTCGTTGCTGCCGGCGCTCAGGTGCGCGTTCACATTCCCCATCGCGTGGAAGAAGGCTATGGCCCCTCGGTGGCTGCAGTCGAGGATCACAAGGCGGCGGGGGTCAAGCTGCTGGTGACGCTGGATTGCGGTGTCATGGCGCATGACCCGCTGTTGCGGGCAGGTGAACTGGGCCTTGATACCGTCATCGTCGATCATCACCAGGCCGGTAGCGAACTGCCGCAAGCCTGCGCCGTGATCAACCCGAACCGGCTGGATGACCCGTCAGGCCAGGGCGCGCTGTGTGCCGCCGGCGTCGCAATGGTGCTGGTGGCAACAACGGTGCGGCACCTGCGCGAACGCGGCTGGTGGACGGCTGACCGGCCGGAGCCGGACATGCTGGCCATGCTCGACCTGGTGGCGCTGGCAACGGTGTGTGACGTGGTGCCCTTGACCGGCCTTAACCGCGCCTATGTGCGTCAGGGACTGAAGGTGATGACGCGGCGGGGCAGGCCCGGCCTTGCCGCACTGGCAGACGTGGCGCGGCTGTCGCGGGCACCTGATGCCCATGCGCTGGGTTTCGTGCTGGGTCCGCGGCTCAACGCGGCTGGCCGCATCGGCTCGGCAATGGACGGCTTTGCCCTGCTGACGGCGTCTGACCGGCCGGAAGCCACCCGGCTGGCACAGTCGCTGGAAGAGATGAACCGCAAGCGCCAGGACATCGAACTGGCGACGGTGGACCGTGCCGTGCGCCAGGCCGAAGAGGTGATGGGCACCGGCGACGGCCCGCCGGTGCTGGTGGTGGCCGGTGATGGCTGGCACCCTGGCGTGCTGGGGCTGGTGGCCTCTCGGCTGAAGGAGCGCTTCAACAAGCCCGCCTTTGCGCTGGGCCTGCCGAGGGATGGCTCGCCTGCAGCAGGCTCTGCCCGCTCCATAACGGGCGTCAACCTGGGCGCAGCGGTGCGCGCAGCCGTGGAAGCGGGCGTTGCGATCAAGGGCGGCGGCCATGCGATGGCGGCGGGTATCACCGTGGCTGCCGGCCAGATCGGCAAGTTGCGGGCTTTCCTGGAAGACGCACTCGCCGCCGAAGTGGCCAACGCCGGTGATACCGGTACGTTGACGATCGACGCTGCCCTGGCAGCGTCAGCCATAACACCAAGTCTTGTCGAGGAACTGGACCTTGCCGGCCCCTTCGGTCAAGGCAACTCCGCACCCCGGTTTGCCCTGCCGGCCCACCGCATCACCTATGCCGACCGGGCAGGCACCGACCACGTTCGTTGTACGCTGGTACAGGCCGATGGTACGCGGCTGAAGGCGATTGCCTTCCGCGCGCTGGGCAGCGAACTGGGCGAGGTGCTGCTGTCTGAACGGCAGATGCCGCTGCACGTGGCAGGGCGTGTGTCGATCAACGACTGGGGCGGCAAGCGCGAGGCGCAACTGTTCATCGATGATGTGGCGGAAGTGCCGGCCATCCGCTGATTTTGCCGGTCCCGCACTGCCACTGGATGCATGCTGCGAATTTGTGTTTCTGCGCTTGCAACGCCTCACGAAGGTTGTTACATGATCGCCGGTGGTTAAGCGCCCTTCGTCTATCGGTTAGGACACTAGCCTTTCACGCTGGAGAGAGGGGTTCGATTCCCCTAGGGCGTACCACCACCTCATCATCACATGATGCGACGCGCGACTTGCAGCCTTCGGGCTGCCGGTCGCGGCGTCATGTGTTGGGGGCTTGTGCGTTGGCGGGGGTCAACCGTGGTCCGGCATCATGCGCGATTGCACGTTGTCCCGGCGGACATACTGGTGATACAGGGCCGCGCCCACGTGAAGGCCGAGCAACGGTAGCCACAGCGTGTATGATGCCTCGTTATAGGCGACCACTGCGCTCAATGGCACGGTGAACAACACAGCAAAGAAGCTGAACTTGCAGGTTCTTGCGATCCACGCCTGCCAGGCCGGCATGAAGGCGGGGTACTCTGGCGACGGGTTCATGATGCGCCAGGCAATGCGCACCACGGTCAGCACGAAGACCGCAATGCCAATAGTTGTGTGGACGCCGTAGCCCAGTGCATCCACCTGCGTCTGCGATGCGAAGTCACCCGCGACCAACCCGGTAATCAACAGTGCGGCAACCATCCAGTGCAGAAACTTGCAGACGGTGTCGTAAGACGCGGGACGCACGGACATGGAACTTGAACCTCGACGGCAATAGCGGGTGACTGGCTTGACGTTGGACTAGAATTAGTACGCCTCGACGTCCGCCTGCTACGTCAAATCATGAAATCGTCGATGGTTTGTGTCCTGACATTTGTTAAGTGACGGTGCTACCACTTGCCAATGTTTTCCATGGATTTCCAGGGCTCCTGTACCGGCAGGCTGTCACCTTTCTGCAGCAACTCGATGGAAATGTTGTCGGGCGTGCGGATGAAGGCCATGCGCCCGTCACGCGGCGGACGGTTGATGGTGACGCCCTTGTCCATCAGCATCTGGCAATAGTCGTAGATGTTGTCCACGGCATAGGCGAGGTGCCCGAAGTTGCGGCCTTCGCCGTATTCCTCGGGGTCCCAGTTATAGGTCAGTTCGACCGGGCAGTCGGGTGACTCATCAGGTGCCACGAAGACCAGTGTGAAGCGGCCCTGCTCGCTTTCGAAGCGGCGTGTCTCGGTGAACCCCAGCACATCGCAGAAAAACTTCACTGATGCGTCAAGGTCGGTGACGCGAACCATGGTATGCAGGTATTTCATTTTGGGGCCTCCACAGCGGACTGACTTGAGATGACGGACGAGTTGAACGGCAAACGCGCTGAACTGGCAAGCCTGATCGGTGCGTCAAACCGCATTGTGGTGTTTTCCGGTGCCGGCATCTCGACCGAGTGCGGCATCCCCGACTTCCGTTCGCCCGGCGGGGTATGGTCGCGCTATCGCCCGCTCGACTTCAAGACCTTCATGTCATCCGAGCAAGCCCGCCGCGAGGGCCTGACACGGTTCCTGAAGATCCGCGACGAGGTGGGACCGGTAAAGCCGGGCAGGGGTCACCGGGCGGCAGCCCGCTGGCACGCGTCGGGAAAGCTTGCCGGTATCATAACGCAGAACATCGACGGGTTGCACCAGGCCGCCGGCGTGCCGGTGTCGAAGGTGGTCGAACTGCACGGCAACGGCACCTACGCGCACTGCCTTGACTGTGGAACCCGCCACGAACTTGACTGGATTGCGGCGCAGCTTGACGCACACCCCGGCGCACCGTCGTGCACCGCGTGCGGCGGTATGGTCAAGACGGCCACCATCTCGTTTGGCCAGCCCATGCCGGTCGAGGCGATGCGGCGTGCCGAAGAGTTGACCAGGGCTTGCGACCTGTTCCTCGCAGTCGGCTCGTCACTGGTCGTGGAGCCGGCTGCAAGTTTTCCGGTATTCGCAGCAAGGCTCGGCATTCCGCTGGTCATCATCAACCGGGAACCGACCCCTGCCGATGCCTTCGCGGCCGTGGTCCTGCAGGCCGACATTGGCGAGATTCTGGGTTCGTACGCAGACAAATGATTCGCTGTGGGGCACGCCAAAGCCCGGGTTTGCCGGTCATATGCACATCCGCCCACACCAACTGATTGAGTATCGCGTAAAGTGCAATTTATGCGGGCTGAGGTGCGAATTTCATCGTGGATCACGTTTTCCGCCTGCAAATCAGCGTCTTATTGCCTGACAACCTGCGTTTTCTTGCGTCGTGCCGAAGCTGCCGCAAGGGTGGTGCTGTGAATATCGCGAAGTTTCCCGTGTCGGCACCTGTACAAAGCGCAGCCGCTTGACCATCATCCGGTCATGGGTGACGCGACGTGTAGGTGTCGCGGAAGATGCGGTGAGGAGTGACGGGCATGGCTGCTGGTACGGGCGAACCAGTTGGGGGCGACGGCAAGGTTCAGGACGGCGCAGAAACGCAGGCAACTGCCACAAAGCGGACGCCATCCCTTTCCGAACTCGAATCCAACGTTGAGATCTTCGAGGTCTCCGGTTTTGTGAAGTGGTTCGACGTGGCCCGCGGTTACGGCTTCATCATCCCTGACAATGGCATTGCCGATATCCTGCTGCACCTGAGCTGCCTCAAGCGCGACGGGTTCGATGCCCCGCTTGAAGGCTCACGCGTGGTCTGCGAAGCCGTGCAGCGGCAAAAGGGTATTCAGTGCCTGCGGGTGCTTGACGTCGATCACTCCACGGCCATTCACCCGGTCGAGCGGCCATCGCGCACCCACCAGAACGTCGAGGCTGATGCGAAGTGGACCCGCGTCAAGGTGAAGTGGTTCAACCGCACGCGCGGCTTTGGCTTCGCCGCCGAAAGCGACAATGGTCCCGACATCTTCATTCACATGGAAGTGCTGCGCAAGACCGCCATCGCCGAGATCGAGCCTGACCAGTGGATTTGGGTGCGCTTCGGCGACGGGCCGAAAGGCAAGATGGCTGCCGAGGTTCGCCTGAGTCTGGATGACGACCGCCTGCCGGGCACCAATTGATCCGTTCTTATACCCTGTCCGGCTTGCTGGCAGTTGTCATGCTGGCAGTTGCGTTTGTCCTGCCGGGGGTGGCCGCCGATGTGCCACAACGGCTGCCGGTTGAACCGCTGGTGATCGAGACCAGTTCAGGCCCCGTGACCTTCCAGACCGAGATTGCCGACGAAGACCACGAGCGCGGCACCGGCATGATGTTCCGGCGCACCATGGCCGAGACCGAGGCCATGCTGTTTATCTGGCCTGAGCCCGAGCCGGTGGCGATGTGGATGCGCAACACGTTTGTTTCACTCGACATGCTGTTCATCGACGGTACGGGGACCATTGTGCACATCGCGCGCGAGGCGGTACCGCAGTCGCTCGACGTGATCAGCGCCGGGCGTGATGTGCCGGCGGTGCTGGAAATCAAGGGCGGTGCGGCGCAGCGGCTCGGCATCGCCGTGGGTGACAAGGTGAAGCACCGCGCATTTGCTGCACCATGAGTGTGCAACAGGGCTTGCCGAAGACGGGTCTTATCCTGTAACCACCTCCTGTCAGCAGGCACTGGCAACTTTACGGCATTCGGAGCGTAGCGCAGCCTGGTAGCGCATCTGGTTTGGGACCAGAGGGTCGGGAGTTCGAATCTCTCCGCTCCGACCACCGCCGCAAGGGCCGCCAGGGCAGGCTGGAAACGGCCAACAGTGAAGGACACGGGGAAGAACGCCAATGCCAGCGCGCATCTACAAGCCGGCCCGCACTGCCATGCAATCCGGCAAGGCCAAGACCCGCGCCTGGGTGCTCGACTTCGAAGCCGAAACCCCGCGCGAAACCGACCCGCTGATGGGCTGGACATCGTCCACCGACATGAAGCAGCAGGTGCGGCTGACCTTCGACACCCGGGAAGAGGCGGAAGCCTACGCCAAGCGCAAGCAGATCGCCTACACGGTGCATGAACCCAAGCAGGCCAGCACGAAGTCCAAGTCGTATTCCGACAACTTCCGCTGGGGCCGCGATACCAACTGGACACATTGAGGTTGCGGGCATTTGCCCTCTCCGGCTACAGAAGACGCTGGCCGGCTGCATCACCACCAGCGCGGCAGACGGCCCCGTAGCTCAGCTGGATAGAGCGCTCGCCTTCTAAGCGAATGGTCGCAGGTTCGAATCCTGCCGGGGTCACCACT
>CAYMJJ010000107.1:0-8322 GCA_964390445.1 uncultured Anderseniella sp. | reverse complement strand
GATGTCTTTCCCAGCGACACAGCAAGGTCAACAGGGCCAACGAACAGGCAGTCCACGCCTTCAACCGAAGCGATCTCGCGGGCATTGCGAACGCCCTCGTCATCTTCAATCTGGCAAACCAGCACCGTTTCGACCGGCTGGCGTTCGAGATGACCGGCAATTCCCCGCGCACCGTAGTCAGCAGCCCGCGTTGAAGGAGAAAATCCACGTCCGCCCTTGCCGAAAGACATCATGCCGGCAAGCAGTTGTGCATCGGCGACCGTGGAAACATGCGGCACCATTATGCCGGCAGCGCCGCAATCAAGCACTGACGAGATCCAGTATCTGCTCTTTTCGGGTATGCGGACAATTGCAGGCAATCCTGCTGCCGTTGCAGCAACCAGCAGGGTATTGATCTCGCGCCGGCCAATGGGTGAATGCTCCGCGTCAATGACCACGAAGTCGAGTTCGTAAGCAGCCAGCATCTCGATGACCATCGGGTCGGCAATCTTTGCAAAGGTCCCTTTGAGGAATTGACCCGCTCGCAGCCGACGACAGAAATTCTCATTGGTTTCGTGCATGGTTCAGGCCGTTCCAAACCCGCCGCCACCCGGAGTCACCATGAGGACTTCGTCATCCGGCTGCATTTCCCGCTTGCGTGTATCGGCAACGGGCTCCCCGTTGATCTCGAACCGGCCAGCCGCGCCGGGCAAGCCGCCGGCCAGTCCCTGTGGAGCCTCTCTGAGGCGGCTCGGAATTGTATTCAGGAGCCACCTGGAACCTGTCCGCATGCGGAAGCCGATGCGCTGCCCGTCGCCCCCTCGTTGCTTGCCCTTGCCGCCTGTCCCGTGTTCGAGCTCCTTGCAGGTGAACTCGATCGGGTATGACGCTTCCAGGACTTCAACAGGCACTGCCGCCACGCCGGTCGGATAGCAGATGGCAGACAAGCCCGGCTTGTGGGCCCTTGCCCCCATGCCGCCGGAGTAGTTGAACATGGAACTCGTGAAGGGCTTTCCTGCCTCGTCCTTGCCCTGGATCTGTATCGTCCACACAGCGCCTGATCCTTCCGATACAACCCGGTCAGGGACAATCTGGGCCAGGGCGTTCAGGATCGGGAAGGGGACATACATGCCCACAACGTGCCGTGCGTTGACAGGCGAGGGATAACGCGCGTTGACGATGCATTCGTCTGGCAGCCTGATCCTGATTGGTGCGAGGCTTCCTGCGTTGTTCGGCAAGTCCGGGTTGAGCGTCGAGCGCACAGCAAATGTTGCATAAGCATGGGTGTAGGCCGGCACCACGTTGATACCCATGTTGCTCGGACCTGACGAGCCTTCGAAATCGATCAGGATGTCACCTGCCTCGCTGTCGATGGTCAGCGCTGTCTTCAGGGTAATGGTCTCACCGCCAGGCACGTCGAAGCTTGACTGTCCCCGGTAAGTGCCGCCGGGCAGTTGGCGGATTACATCGCGGGTACTCTTTTCCGACCGGGTGATGATCTGATCAGCGAGTTCCGAGATGTCTTCGAGGCCGTACCTGTCACACAGCGCGTTCAGCCGCTCAGACGCAATCATGCCGCTTGAAACCTGGGCACCGAGATCGCCCATCAGGGCATCGGGTGTCCGTACGTTTCGCTTGATGATGGAAAACAGCGTCTCGTTCGGCTTGCCTGCCTCATAGAGCTTCATCACCGGGATCCACAATCCTTCCTCATGGATGTCGCGTGCCCCGGACCCGATACCATAGCCACCGATATCGCTGTGGTGGATGGTCGATCCAGCATAGCCGATGATGCGGTTGCCCCGGAATATTGGCGAAAGGACCGTAATGTCGAAGAAGTGACCGGCGGACATCCAGGGATCGTTGGTGATCAGCACGTCGCCTGGCTTGAGTTCCTGGGTGTTTGTGTTGTCCAGCAGGTTACGCGCTGCCGCGGCCAGCGAGTTGATGTGCCCGGGCGTACCAGTCACCGCCTGTGCCACCATGCGTGCTTTCTCGTCGAACAGCCCGTTGGCCAGGTCTCCGGCTTCCCGCACGATCGGGCTGAACGCAATGCGCTGGAGCGCGCGGGCCTGCTCGCTCACAATACCGATCAGGTTGCTCCACAGGATCTGAAGCTCGACACCATCCATTGTTCAGGCTCCTTTTTTTTCGGCAACCAGGCTGCCGCTGTCATGTAAGATTGCGGTCCATCCTTGCAGGATGAAGATTGTCGTCTCGCGTTCCTCGATGATCGCTGGCCCCTCTATAGTGTCGGCGGGTCCGACAAGCCTGCGCTGGTAGACGGGGACCTGTTGTGGCTGGCCTGCGATATAGACCGTGCGCCGGCGTGGGCTGGAAGGCTCCGTGACTGATTTGGCCTGAACGCTACGCCTTACCGGTTGCGGTCCACTTGCGGTTACCAGCCAGTTGACCACTTCAATCGCCATTCCGTCGAGTTTCAGGCCATACTGTCTTTCGTATTCGGTCCCGAACAGTGTCCGTATCGCTGCGGCGTCTTCCGGATCCCTCGGGGCGTGATCGAGATCGACGCGCACCTCGGACTGTTGGCCCAGGTAGCGCAGTTCAACACCGAAACCGAACCGGAAGTCTGCTTCACGGATGCCGGACTCTGCCAGCGCGGCCTTGCCCTCCTCGATCATGCTGTCCAGCAGATTGCCCGCAAGTGCCCAGTCAATGGCATCAAGATTTGACACCATGCTGCGAACGAGATTGATCTGCACGGGGGTGACCAAAGTGCCGAAAGCAGACAGCACACTTGCCATTGGCGGGTAGATGACCTTCGAGCTGTCGATCAGGTCTGCCACCATGCAGGCATGTACCGGTCCGGCACCACCGAAGGCCAGTATCGGCAAGCCGCGGTAATCAATGCCGCGGTCAGTTGCATGCGTCCTGGTAGCAGACGCCATCTGTTCGCAGACGACCTCGAAGACGCCCCAGGCTGCCTGCTCAAGTCCGATGCCGAGTTCCTTGCCGAGGTTTTCCAGCGCATGAATCGCACCGGTCTTGTCCAGCTTCATGTCGCCACCGAGGAAATTGTCGGCATCGATGAGGCCGAGGACGACATCGGCGTCCGTTACGCAAGGCTGTAACCCTCCACGCCCGTAGCATACCGGCCCGGGCATCGAGCCGGCGCTGAGCGGGCCAACCTTGAGAAGTCCGAGATCATTTACCGAGGCAATTGATCCACCGCCGGCACCGATCTCGATCATGTCGATGGACGGGACAGTGATGGGCATGCCGCTTCCAGGCTTGAACCGGTACTGGCGGTCGACCTCGAAAGTACCCGTGATCAGGGGCTCGCCATCCTGGATCAGGCAGGCCTTGGCTGTTGTGCCGCCCATGTCGAAGGAGATCAGGTCCGGAATGCCGAAAATGCGGGAGAAGTAGCAAGCGACCAATGCGCCGGCTGCCGGTCCTGACTCGATCATCCGTACCGGCATGTTGCCGGCCCGCTCGGCTCCGAGCACGCCGCCATTTGAAAGCATGATGAGAGGATGCTGGCTGAAACCCCTGTCATCGAGTTTACTGATCAGGGCGCCGAGGTATGGCCGGGTTATCGGAACGGCGTATGCATTGATTGCCACTGTCGAGGTGCGAGGATATTCGCGCATCTGAGGCGCAATTTCACTGGATATCGATACGTATACTTCCGGGGCAATTTCCAGAAACACCTGCCGGACGGTTCTCTCGTTTTCTCCGTTGCGGTATGAATTCAGCAGACACACGGCCACGGAGATGATGCCCATGTGCTTGCAGCGCGAAGCAATATCCCGGACCTCGGATTCATCAACCGGCTTGCCAACAGAGCCGTCGGCATAGGTGCGTTCATCCACCGTGAATGTCCGTTCAGCCGGAATGAGAGGTTCAGCAAACTCGATCTGCGGGTCGTACATGTCATATCGGTGCTCATCGCGAATATAGAGGATGTCGCGAAAGCCGCTTGTCAGGACGAGAGCAGTTGGTGGCCCCTTGCGTTCGATCAGCGCATTGGTGACGACCGTGGTTGCGTGGACGATGATGTCATTGACGTCAGCTGCCTGTATGCCGGCCCGCGCCAGGACGAGATCGACGCCCCGAAAGAAGCCTTCGAGAAGGTCATCATGGGTGGTCAGCGTCTTGTCGACGTAGCTTCCACCATCCGAGCCCAGCAAGACGGCATCGGTAAAGGTGCCGCCAATGTCGATGGCCAGGGAATAGTCTGTCATGCCGGATACTCCATACATCCAAGGCTTTCGGAAATCGTGCGGGCGGCTTCACAGACTGCCCGGATCTGGACAGTGTCCGGGTCCGGAAGAATGTCCTGCACCGAACCTGCTATGGTGATTGTGGCGATGAACCGGTTCGACCTGTCGAAAATCGGTGCCGACAAGGCGTTGACGCCGCGCAGGATCTGCTCGGGCGCGACGGCCCACCCGTTTTGCCTGGCTCTTTCAACCTCACCTCGCACCAGCTCTTCATCAGTGTTGGTGGCTTCCGTGAAGCGGGCCAGCGCCTGCCCGGTGACAGATTTCCAGCAAGCCGGATCTCCAAAGGCCAGTGCCAGCTTGCCCTGCGCCGAAGCGTGGAAGGCGAGCAGCGCGCCCGGTCTGGTAACAATCTGGACCGGAGATTCGACGCGCACGATATCGACCACGCGCATGCCGTCCTGCTCTGGAACTGA
This sequence comes from uncultured Anderseniella sp., assembly GCA_964390445.1. GTDB lineage: Bacteria > Pseudomonadota > Alphaproteobacteria > Rhizobiales > Aestuariivirgaceae > Anderseniella. The sequence goes on along the minus strand of CAYMJJ010000107.1, from coordinate 3,680 downwards.
CAACGTGGTGGTTTGCTCCAGCCGGTCGCGCAAGCGAACCATGACGGGCCGGGCCACGCTGGTAAGTTGCGTTGAATCAGCCACTGACTGGCCAAGGTGAAACAGTTTCAGGGTCAGCCGGTATCGATCATCAGTCTTGTCCTGGTCTACGTAGCCGAGCTGCATCAATGTCTGCAGGAAGCGATAGATCCGGGCCTTGGGCATGTCGAGCCGCCGGGCGAGATCAGTCAGCCGGATACTGTCACCGACGGCCGACATCTCCTCGATGATCAGGAATGCAACCTGTGTTGACTGGTTTCCCGACTTGTCCAGCAGTGTGCTCATTGTACGCTACCTCCACCTGCGAGGCCTGGCAGCGCGAGGGTCAACCAAGGTACGAAGGCCACCAGCATCAGGACAACCAGGCATATTCCGATCATCGGCAAGGCAACGCGGCTCACCCGCTCAAGGGGAACCCGGCCGATTGTGGAAACAATGAACAGGCACAGCCCAACCGGCGGGGTAACCATGCCGATCATCAGGTTCAGGACAACCATCACGCCAAACTGCACGGGGTCAATGTCCAGCATTGGAAAGACCTGGTTGAGAATTGGCATTGCCAGGACAAGTGCAGCCAGGGGTTCGAGAAACAATCCCAGGACGAGCAGAATGACATTGAGAAGCAGCAGCAGCAGGAAGGGCGAGTCCGTAATGCCCAGCAAGGTCGAGGCCACCTGGCCCGGAATGTTCTCGATGCTCATGAGAAATGACGTGACGCTTGCCATGGCAACCACGAGCATCACGCCTGCAGACATGGTGGCGGCCTCGTAGAGTGACCGGATGATCCTGGCGATGTTGAGCGTTCGGTACACCACGATGCCGATAAGGAGCGCATAGGTGGCTGCGACGGCTGCTGCTTCGGTCGGAGTGAATATCCCGGACTTGATCCCTCCTACGATGATCACGGGCAGGAACAGCGCGGGAAGTGCTTTCACGATGAGTCCAGCCCGTTCGTTTCGTTCGATTGGCTGGGGCAACGGATGATCTTCAACCCGCGCCTTTGCCAGGACGTAGCCAACCAGCAATCCGGCCAGGATCAGTGCGGGTATGATGCCCGCCAGAAACAGATCACCGATGGAGGTGCCGGTCAGGACGCCGTACAGGATCAGCGCCAGTGACGGGGGCACCAGTGGACCCAGCAGTGAACCAACGGCGGTCAGTGCGGCCGCATAGGCCGGGTCATAGCCGTCGCGCTTCATCGCCGGAATCATGACGCTTCCCATTGCGGATGCTTCTGCGGTTGCTGCCCCGCTGACGCCCGAGAACATAAGGCTCGCCAGAACGTTGACCGCTGCCAGCCCGCCCTTGACCTGCCCGACGATCATCTGCGCAAAGCGGACAATGTAACGGGTCAGTTCGGCCGAGTTCATCAGATGCCCGGCAAGGATGAAGAACGGGATGGTGAGCAGCACAAAATTGTCTATGCCGCCGATCATCTTCTGGGGGAACGCGAGCAGCAGGACCAGCTTGCCGGTGATCACCATGTAGGTAAGCGAGGCGAGACCGAGGCTGATGGCGACGGGGATGCCAACCACAAGGAAGATCGCGAAGCTGGTGAGATAGACGATCACGGTTCATCCCCCTGGACCTTGTAGTCGATGTCGCTCAGGGCAGTTCCGTCCGCCATTGCACGCAGGTAAACCGGGACATCTGCAATAATGCGCAGTCCCAGCATCAATATTCCGATCGGCAAAAATGCGTAAACCCAGAACATGGACGGTCCGGCAAACTGTCCCTCGCCGAAAATATCGGCCAGGATGAAGCGAATTGCGGGAACTGGCTGCGAGCCAGCAATGCTGGCATACCTGAGGCCATAGTAGACCAGCATCAGGCACAGCCCGGCGGACAGCAGGTTGCCTGCGATCGCCAGGACGAATGCGATCCGTCTGGGCAGGGCATGAAGGGCCATCCTGACGGCAGCAACTTCACCTCGCTCGTATGCAAACGCAAGACCAAGCATGGACATGGCAACCAGCAGATAACGGCAGAGTTCTTCTGCCCAGATCAGGGAATGGTTGAAGCCATACCGCATGACCACCTGAACCATCATGATTGCCAGCAACAGCGCCATGATGCCGACGAGCAGGGCGCGCAAGCTGCTGCGCCACCACCTCGTCAGTTTCTCTGTTGAAGACTGGTCTGCATGTTTCATGTCGTTGCGCCAGGTTATGAGCAGGCAATCGACTCCTGGCCGGTCCGGAATGGTCCGGACCGGTCAGCAGCAAGGCAGGAGGCAACTCGTTACTTGAAGTCTGCTTCCTGGTATTCGGTAAGGTGCTTGTAGTCGTCTCTCACCGGCGCAAACACATCGAGGTTGAGGGCAACCTCGTCGCCAACAGCCTCGCCGCAATGAACCACATCCGGTGGGATGCGGACCATTTCTCCCGCGCTCACTTCCACCGTCTTGTCGCCGATCTCAAACCGCACCTTGCCGGCTACTACGTAGGCAAGTTGCTCGAACGGATGGGAATGTGGCCGTTTCTCCATTCCAGGCTCCAGCCAGTTCATGACCATCAGGGCATTATCTCCCCTGAAGGCAGTCCGCGAGACGCCCGGCCGGACCACTTCCTTCGGAAGCGAAGCCCACTTGTAGACGTTGACCTTGCCGCTCATCGTCACTCTCCTTGCAGGGCGTCCTTGATCCTGGCGATCAGCGGTGCCTTGGTGACCCAGTTTTCGACAACTGGAGCTGTCTTTGCCTTCATCGTCTCAAGGTCGTCGAAGGTACTGATGGTTACGCCCTTGCTTTCCAGGTCCTTTGCCGTGTCAGCTTCCTGGGCTGCAGCCAGCGCATAGGCTTCCGTGGTTGCTTCCTTGCCCGCTTCGGTGACGGCGGCCTTGGTTGCGTCATCAAGGGAATTCCAGGTCGTACCGGAAACAATGATCACACCCGGCCAGAAATAATGGCCGGTCAGGGTCACGTTCTTTGCCGATTCGAAGAGGCTTTCAGACGCGATCGAGGAAAGATTGATCTCTACTGCGTCAATGGTTCCGGTTTCGAGCGCCGAATAGACTTCGCCATAGGCCATGCCGATCGGATTGACACCGACTGCTTCCCAGGTTGCCTTGTGCAACGGAATTGGAACGATACGAGTCTTCTTGCCCTGGAAATCGGCCAGCTTCATTACCGGATCGCGCGCCAGAAAATGGCGCAGTCCAGCCTCGACGAAGCCCACTCCCTTCATCTGCTTCTCATCCAGCGTCGCCAGCAGTTCATCCCCCAGTGGAGAGGTCAGAAGGCCGGACATCTTGTCATAGGACGGCGCGACGAAAGGAAGTTGAAGCGCATCGAATGAAGAAAGGCCAGCCGCCAATGGCAGCGTCGGGGCTGATACCAGCGCCCCTTCGATGGTTCCGAGTTGCAAGCCTTCCACCAGCGCCTTGTCGTCGCCAAGCTGGCGGTCGCCAACCACTTCAATCTTGATCTTGCCTCCGGTCTTTTCACTGACCTTGCCAGCAAATATCTCCATTCCCTGATGGAAGATGTGTTTCGAGGATGCGGCGTGTCCGAACTTGATCACCCGCTCCTGTGCTGTCGCTGCCAGCGTGGAAATTGCAAGTACAGCGACGGCCAGTGAAGCCACTATGCGCATGTCGATTCCTCCCTATTTGTTTTGCATATTGAAACGACGTTTTAAATG
>CAYMJJ010000106.1:0-8512 GCA_964390445.1 uncultured Anderseniella sp. | reverse complement strand
CGGCGGTGCATGTGTGCTGGGGCGCGCAGGCCGCACTTCACCATTATCACGGCGTGCCCAAGTACGAGCTGCCGCAAAAGCGCTTCGGCGTCTACCGGCACCGCAACCTGAACCCGGCCTCGCCGTACCTGCGCGGTTTCTCCGATGACTTCTCCATCCCCGTGTCGCGCTGGACCGAGAACCGCAAGACCGACCTGCCCGCCAATGCAGGGCTGGAGGTGCTGATGGAGTCCGACGAGGCCGGCCTGTGCCTTGTAAATGACCCGGCCCGGCGCACGCTCTATATGTTCAACCACATCGAGTACGACTCGACCACGCTGGCCGAGGAATATCACCGCGACATGCAGGCCGGGAAACCCATCCACATTCCGCCCAACTATTTCCCCGGCAACGACCCGGCGCGCACGCCGGAAAACCGCTGGCGCAGCCATGCCCACCTGCTGTTCGGCAACTGGCTCAACGAGATGTACCAGCACACGCCGTACGAACTGTCCAAGATCGGCTCATGAGCGGCAGCACCCTGGCAGACTGGATCGGCCGCAGCCGCACCCACATCGACACCATCGGCGCGGACCAGGTCATCAAGCTGGCCGCCACGCTGGATTGCGCGGTGCCGCCCGTCACGCCGGGCAGCCCGCTGCCGCCGGGCTGGCACTGGACCTTCTTCCACGAGGTCACGCCGCTGTCCGGCATCGGCCGCGACGGCCACCAGGCGCTGGGCGAGTTCCTGCCGCCGGTTGATCTGCCCCGGCGCATGTGGGCGTCCGGCGAGATCACCACCCGGGTGCCGCTGAGCATCGGCGAAACCGTTACCCGCACCTCGACCATCGAGCAGGTCAGTGAAAAACAGGGCCGCTCCGGCAAGCTGGTGTTCGTCGCCGTCTCCCACCAGTTCACGGGCAATGCCGGCGCTGACATGCGCGAGACCCACCAGATCGTCTACCGCGAGGCAGCCCAACCCGGCGCTGCACCCGTGCCGCCACAGATGCCGCAACACACGCCAGACTGGACGCGCGCCATGACGTCTGGCCCGGTGCAGCTGTTCCGGTACTCAGCCCTCACCTTCAACTCGCACCGAATCCACTACGACGTGGATTTCTGCCGCAACGAGGAAGGCTATGACGGACTGATCATCCACGGACCGCTGACCGCCACCATGCTGATGGAAGCGGTGCGCGAGCTTCACGCAGGCCGGTTGCTGACACGCTTCTCGTTCCGCGCGGTCAGCCCGTTGACCCACGTCCATCCGTTTTCCCTGCACGCACGCAAGGTGGATGGAGGCCTTGAACTGTGGGCCTGCAACCACCGTGGCGAGTTGGCCATGACCGCCACCGCTGAACTCGCGTGACGCAACCGTCGGTGCACCACCTGACGTTCGGACGGAATTCACTTGCTGACCCACGTCACGGTGTGCTCACGTCGCGCTCATGAAAACCCTTCTGGTGCTTCGCCACGCCAAGTCCGACTGGGACGACCTGACCATCGACGACCATGAGCGCCCGCTCAACGAGCGCGGCGTGAAATCTGCTGCGCGTATGGGCAGGCTGATGCGCGACCTCGACATGCAGCCCCAGCATTGCATCTGCTCCACTGCCACGCGCTCGCGCGACACCTACACTCTGGCACTGGAAACGCTTGGCCAGGACCTGCCGGTCGAGTACCTCAAGAGCCTCTACACCTTCGGCGAGGGTGACGACCTGGAAGCCGCCATTGCCACCCATGACGGCAACGCCGAGCGGTTGCTGGTGATCGCCCACAACCCCGCCATCCAGGGGTTCGTGCTGCACACCTGCGACGGTGGCGACGTCTTCGGTCTGGGCCAGATCCGGATGAAATACCCCACCGCCGGGCTGTCGCGCATCGAGTACGAGATGGACTCATGGGCCGACCTGCCATCCACCAAGGGAAAACTCACCGGCTTCTGGCGTCCGCGCGACATCATGTAGACTTCACTCCCTCTCTGAAATGCAATTTACTTCAATGACTTGAAATGCTTTTCGGATTCAGGATCACAAGCTGGGGCGCACGCCCCATTTGATTGCGGACGCTGCGCACCCCATATTCCGACCCGGCCAGATTTCAATCGGGGGATCAAACGCTGAGCTCATTCCTGTCAGGCGTCATCAACGAGATGCGCAACGCCGCCGGCGGCATCCGCGACTTTGCCACCGGACTGGTGTCGCCCACCTTGCGCATTGGTGTGACGGGGCTGTCGCGCTCCGGCAAGACCGTGTTCATCACAGCAATCGTGCATGCCTTGCTGCACGGCGGCAAGCTGCCGTTGTTCACCGCCCTCAACCGCGGCCGCATCAACCGCGTCTACCTTGAACCGCAACCCGATGATGACGTGCCGCGCTTTGCCTACGAGGCCCATGTAGCGGCCCTGACCGGGGATGACCGGCACTGGCCGGAAGGTACCTCGCGGCTGTCGCAACTGCGCCTCACCATCGAGTACGAGACCGATGGGCTGATGTCGCGCAGGCAGGGCTCGAAGCTGCACATCGACATCATCGACTATCCCGGCGAATGGCTGCTCGACCTGCCCCTGATGAGCCAGTCCTATGCCGAATGGTCTGCCGCGACGCTGGCAGCCAGCGAGCGCGAACCGCGCAAGGGCCTTGCCCGCGACTGGCTGGGGCACCTGCACACTCTCGACCCTGCCACCCCGGCGGACGAGACGCAGGCGCAAAAGGCCGCCACCTTGTTCACCGCCTACCTGGCAAGTTGCCGGGCCGATGACGTGTCGCTGTCCACCTTGCCGCCGGGCCGCTTCCTGATGCCGGGTGACCTTGCCGGCTCGCCACTGCTGACCTTTGCGCCGCTGGCCGTGGAGCCCGGTACAAGTGCCCCATCCGGCTCGCTCCATGCCATGATGGAACGCCGCTACGAGGCTTATGTCTCGCGCGTGGTCGAACCGTTCTTCTACAACCACTTCGCCCGCCTTGACCGGCAGATCGTGCTGGTTGACACGCTGAGCGCACTGAATGCAGGGTCCGAAGCCGTCAAGGACCTCAAGATCGCCCTGACCGATGTGCTGGGCTGCTTCCGCCAGGGGGCCAACTCGTGGGCGTCGGCGGTGTTTGGCCGCCGTGCCGACCGCATCCTGTTTGCCGCCACCAAGGCGGACCTGCTGCACCATACCAGCCACGACAAGCTGGAGAACGTGCTTGAGCTGATTGTCGAGGACGCCCGCAAGCGCGCCGAGTTCGCCGGTGCCCGCATCGACGTAGCTGCCGTCGCCGCCATCCGCGCCACCCGCGAAGCCACCGTCAAACAGGGTGGCGAAACGCTCGAGTGCATTGCCGGCATACCGATGTCTGGCGAACAGCTTGCGGGTGAAACCTTCGACGGTACGTCCGAGGTTGCGGTGTTTCCCGGCGACCTGCCCGCAGATGCTGCCGCCGCCATTGACGGCTCGATGGAGGGCGAGCTTCGCTTCGTGCGCTTCCGCCCACCCCAGATCAACACATCCGGCGCAGCCGCAGCGGTTGCCACCTTCCCGCACATCCGGCTCGACCGGGCGCTCGAATTCCTGATCGGAGACCGGCTCACATGAGCGATGAGTCCAGAAAACCGAAGGCGTTCCGCCTGACCCCGGATGATGAGCCCGCAGCACCGCAGCCGCAAAGCCAGCCCGCCACGAGTGGCAAGCCGTCAGCCAGGCCAAATCCGTCTGCGAGCAAGTCTGCCCGCCGGCCACGCGCCCTGCCCGCACCTGAGATCGAGTTTGACGAGGAGCCTGAAGACCAGCCGCTGGTGCCGGCGGTCGCGCGCACCCACGCCTTGCCGCCGCGCTTCAAGTGGGGTGGCATCCTGCTGTCCGGCGCATTGGGGCTTGCAACCATGTGGGCAGGCCTTGCCGCCACCCAGCTCATCGAGGACCTGTTTGCCCGCAACCAGGTGCTCGGGTGGATCGGCACCGGTTTTCTGGCGCTGGTGTTGCTGGCGGCACTTGCAATCATGGTGCGCGAGATCGCCGGGCTGATGCGCGTCCGCAAGCTGGGCACCACCCAGGACGACGCCGCCCGCGCCATCTCGGCAAATGATGCAAAGGCCGCCAGCACCACCCTGGCCGACCTCAACGACATCTATGCCGGGCGCGCCGACATGCGCTGGGGCATGGCGCAACTGAAGCAGCACGGCCAGGCCATCATGGACCCTGCCGACCGCATCAGGCTGGCGGAGCGCGACCTGATGGTCCCGCTTGATGCCGAAGCCAGCCGCATCATCGCCCGCACCGCGCGGCGCGTGTCGGTGATTACCGCAGTCGCCCCCGCCGCCCTGGATATTGTGCTGGTGGGCGCGCAGAATCTAAAGATGATGCGTGAACTGGCCACGCTGTACGGCGGCCGGCCCGGCACACTTGGCACCATGAGGCTGGCCCGCATGGTAGCCGGTCACCTGGCCGTGACGGGTGGCCTTGCCATGTCCGACAGCGTCATCAGCCACCTCATCGGCAAGGGTCTGATCGGGCGGCTGTCAGCCCGCTTCGGCGAAGGTGCCGTCAACGGCATCCTGACCGCGCGCATCGGCCTTGCCGCGATGGACCTGTGCCGCCCCCTGCCGTTCCTCACGCAAAGCCGTCCCGGCCTGTCGGACTTCATGCGCGAGGTGGTGAAGTTCGGCGACGGCACGCCCCAGGACGAGGAAAAGCCTGAGAAGAAATGACGGCCGTCAAAATGTGACACCTGTCACATCGCCAGTCGGCGGAGGCAGACAAAGTCACGAACACACGTTAACCTGTGCGTCACATCGCTAGTGGAGACACCCCTCATGACGACCCTTATCGCTCTTGGCGCCATCGGCGCGCTCGCCCTGTTTGTCATTGGCATCTACAACGCGCTGGTAAAGGCCCGCCAGATGGTCAGGGAAGCCTGGTCCGGCATCGACGTGCAGCTCAAGCGGCGCGCCGACCTGATCCCCAACATCGTCGAGACCATCAAGGGCTACGCGGGCCACGAAAAGGACACCCTGCGCGAGGTCACCGAACTGCGCACCCGTGCCATGGCGGTGCCGGAAGGTGACGTGACCGGGCGCGCGATGGCGGAAGGCCTGCTGTCGCAGGCACTGGGCAAGCTGCTTGCGGTCGCCGAAGCCTACCCGGACCTGAAGGCCAACGAGAACTTCCTCCAGCTCCAGGCCACGCTCGACAAGATCGAAGGCGAAATCCAGATGTCGCGACGCTACTACAATGGCGCGGCCCGCGACCTGAACGTGAAGGTGGAAAGTTTCCCGTCCAACCTCGTTGCCAACTACTTCAGGTTCGAACAGGCAGACTACTTCGAGATCGAGAATGCCAGCGACCGTGCCGTGCCGCAGGTGACGTTCCAGTAACCCCGCAACAACTTCCGGGTCTTTCACTGATGAAACCGGCGCTCAAATTCCTGCTCGTTCTGACGGCCCTGTTGTGGACGGCAACCACCACCCTCGCCGAAGAAGCGATCGAGCGCTTCGACGTGACGCTGGCGTTGGCCAGCGACGGTGGCATCACTGTCACCGAAACCATCACCGTGCGCGGCGAGGGAAACCAGATCCGGCGCGGCATCTACCGCGACTTTCCCGTGGTGTTCAAGGACGCAACGGGACGCGAACGCAGGGTCGATTTCGAGGTGGTCTCGGTCATCCGCGATGGCAAGCCGGAAGATTTCCGGGTCGAACGCGCCAGCCGGGCCACGCGGGTCTACATCGGCAACGCCAACCGGTTTCTCGGGCCCGGCACCTTCACTTACAAGCTGACCTACACGACCGACAGGCAGATCCGTTTCTTCGACACCCACGACGAACTGTACTGGAACGTTACCGGCAACTTCTGGAATTTCCCGATCAACCTGGCAACCGCGCAATTCACCCTGCCGGACAGCGCCAATGCCGTCGACGTGGCCGTATTCACCGGCCCGCTCGGCTCGCGGGACACCAACGCCACTGCAAGCATCACCGGTGCCAGCAACCGCGTGGTGGCGCAAACCACACAGCCGCTGGCCCAGCGCGAGGGATTGAGCGTTGCCATCCGCATGCCGCCGGGCAGCGTGACCCGGCCCACCACCAGCCAGCAACTGGGCTGGTTCGTTCGCGACAACCTGCCTGCACTGATCTCGTTCGCCGGCTTCATCCTCATCGCACTGTATTATTTCTGGGCCTGGAACCGCGTTGGCCGGGACCCGGCCAGGGGCGTGGCCGTACCCCGCTGGGATGCACCCGACGGCATATCACCGGCGCTGGTCCATTACATCGACAACAACGGTTTGCGCGGCAACTCTGCCTTCTCCGCAGCACTGCTGTCATTGGCCGTGAAGGGTCACGTGACACTGGAAGAACTCAACGAGAAGGACATGAAGATCCAGCCCACCGGCAACATTCCCGGATCAGGCACCCTGCCGGCTGGCGAAGAAGCGATCTACAGCAACATCTCCAACAAGTCCGGCGGCTTCAGGATAGACAAGGCAAACGGCACCCAGGTGGTGGCGCTCGCTTCAAGGTTCCGCAAGAAGATGCATGCCGAACACCGCAACAAGTTCTTCAAGCGCAACATGCTCTGGATCATTGCAGGCACCGTGATGTCGGTAGTGGCGATCCTGCTGAGCATTTCCACGGCGGGGCCGGAAGCCGCCGGCATGCTCCCGCTGGTGCTCGCGGTAATGGTCGTCAGCTTCATCATGTTGCTGGTGATGAACCTTGGCCTCAGGAACCTGCGAACAGTCACATCGGCCGGTTTCAACATTGCCGGCATCATCAAGTGGTTCGTGCTGGGCATGTTTGCCTTCAATGTGCTGCCAACTCTCGGCGGACTGGCGTGGGCAACGGGCGTCAGCCCCCTGCTGACGACGGCTGTGGTCTCGATCGTGCTGCTGAACGTCCTGTTCTGGTACCTGCTCGGCGCACCGACGCCGCTCGGGCGCAAGCTGATGGACGGCATCGAGGGGCTGAAGACCTACATCAACCTCGCCGAGAAGGACCGTATGAACCTGCAGGGCGCACCCGCCATGTCGCCGCAGCACTTCGAAACCCTGCTGCCTTATGCCGTTGCCCTGAACCTTGAAAAGCCCTGGTCGAAAGCCTTCGAAGCATGGCTTGCAACCGCCGCCGGAGCAGCCGCAGCCGCCAGCTACAACCCGCACTGGTACAGCGGCGACCGATTCTCTGCCGGCAACATCGGCCGGAACATGGGCAGCGTCGCCGACACCATCTCAAGTTCGATGACCAACGCGGCGCCTGCGCCTTCCTCGTCATCATCGGGGTTCAGCGGCGGCGGTGGCGGAGGCGGGTCCGGCGGCGGTGGAGGCGGCGGTGGTGGCGGCGGCTGGTAGCCTCTCGCATTCGGTGGTCCGGCATCCTACATTTGCCGGCATGAACACGTTTCCGCAGCCGCTTGATGCACACGCGCAAGACAGCCATCGCTGGCGCAATACCTTGCACACCTGGTTGATGATTGCCGGGTCCGCGCTGCTCATGAGCATCATTGCATGGCTGATCTTCGGCGCGTCCGGCATCGTGTGGGCCAGCCTGCTGACCGGCTTCGGCCTGTGGCAGGCCAGCCGGATCTCTCCCGCCATGGTGCTGAAGCTGTACAAGGCCCGCCGCCTCACCGCTCATGAAGTGCCGCAACTGACAGCCATCATTGACGAACTGGCAGCGCGCGCCAACCTGCCCGCCACACCGAAGCTGTATTACGTGCCGTCGCAGATGATGAACGCCTTCGCCGTCGGCAAGCCGGAAGACTCCGCTGTGGCCGTCACCGACGCCCTGATCCGCAACCTCAGCCTGCGCCAGATCAACGGCGTCCTGGCCCACGAGGTCAGCCATATCCGCAACGGCGACCTGAAAGTGATGGCGCTGGCCGACACGCTGTCGCGGCTGACCGGTTCCATCTCGACCTTCGGCCTGCTGTTCGGCATGCCGGCGCTGTTCCTTACCGGTGCCGGCCCGGCAAGCTGGTTGGCGGTGCTGTTCATCCTCGCTGCACCGACCATCGGCGGGCTGTTGCAGCTTGCCCTGTCGCGCACCCGCGAATACGACGCCGACCTTGACGCCGCCGGTCTCACCGGAGACCCGGAGGGCCTTGCCTCGGCGTTGCAGGTGCTTGAACAGAAACAGGCCGGCATGTGGGAAAAGCTTACCCTGCCCGGCGCACGCATGCCGGATCCGTCGTTGCTTCGCTCGCACCCGCGCACCGAAGACCGCGTCGCCCGTCTGCTGTCGTTGCGCTCGCTGGCCCGGCCCGCCACCGCCCACCCTGAAGCCCCGCACAAGCCCGGTGTGTCCATCGTGCCACCGGTGCGCCGCCCGCGCATCCATGCCTCGCGCCTGGGCGTCTGGTATTGAGGCCCGCGCTGGCCAGCATCGCCTTGCGCCACTGGCTGGCGCTGGGCGGCATCGCGGCTGTGATGGCCTCGGTGCTGCTAGCCATGGGGCGCACACCCATCTGCACCTGCGGTTATGTCAAGCTGTGGCATGGCGAAGTCATCTCGGCTGAAAACTCGCAGCACCTGCTGGACTGGTATTCACCATCCCATGT